>JAYZYX010000198.1:0-10013 GCA_036139795.1 Pseudomonadota bacterium
CCATCACCTCGCCGGGGTAGAGATCGAACGAGACCTCTTCGCAGCCCACACGCGATCCATAGTATTTCGCCACATTCTGGACGGACAAAAGCGGGGTCATTGGGCGGCCTCCATTTCGGGGGACAAACGGCCACGGTGGCCATTGGCCTGCCGCTCGCCACAGTAGTCAGTGTCAGAGCAGACAAACATCCGCCCGCCTTCATCATCGATGATCACCTCATCCAGATAGGTATGCTCGGCCCCGCAAAGATCGCAGGGATGATCGGCCTTTGAGGCCTCGAACGGGTAATCCTCAAAATCAAGTGATACGACCTTGGAATAGGGCGGGATCGCGTAGATGCGCTGTTCGCGGCCCGCGCCGAACAGCTGGATTGCCGCCATTTCAAGTTTGGGGTTGTCGAACTTGGGAATGGGCGAGGGGTCCATCACATAGCGCCCCTCAACGCGCACGGGATAGGCATAGGCCGTGGCGATGTTGCCGTGCTGTGCGATGTCTTCATAAAGCTTCACGTGCATCAATCCGTATTCTTCCAGCGCGTGCATTTTGCGCGTCTCGGTCTCGCGCGGCTCTAGAAAGCGCAGGGGTTCAGGGATCGGCACCTGATAGACAAGGATCTGGTCCTCGGTCAGCGCCTCTTCCGGGATGCGGTGGCGGGTCTGGATCACGGTTGCCTCACGGGTCTTTTCCGTTGTGGCGACCCCTGCGGTGTTCTCAAAGAACTTGCGGATCGAGACCGCGTTGGTCGTGTCATCAGCCCCTTGGTCAATGACCTTCATCGTGTCCTCTGGCACCAGACACGCAGCCGAGACCTGCACCCCGCCGGTCCCCCAGCCATAAGGCATAGGCATTTCGCGGCTGGCAAAGGGCACCTGATAGCCGGGGATCGCGATACCTTTCAGGATCGCGCGGCGGATCATGCGCTTGGTCTGTTCGTCCAGATAGGCAAAGTTATAGGCTTGATCGCTCATTCCGCCGCCTCCTTAAGGGTGTTGGCCTGCGCCTCGCTGCGGATCTTACGGACTAGCTCCAGTTCCGACTGGAAGTCCACGTAATGAGGCAGCTTGATGTGTTCCAGAAAGCCTGTGGCCTGAATATTGTCCGCGTGGCTCAGAACGAATTCTTCGTCCTGTGCAGGGGCACCAAGGTTGTCTTCGCCCAGCTCTTCCCAGCGCAGGGCGCGGTCCACCAGCGCCATCGAAATCGCCTTGCGTTCAGTCTGGCCAAAGACCAGTCCGTAGCCACGGGTGAACTGGGGCGGCTGGGTCTTGCTGCCGTGAAACTGGTTCACGGTCTCGCATTCGGTCAGGATAATTTCGCCAATCTCGACGGCAAAACCCAGTTCGGGAATGTCCATCTCGACCGAGACCTTGCCGATCCGCAACTCGCCCACGAAGGGGTGATTGCGCCCGTAGCCGCGCTGGGTGGAATAGGCCATCCCCAGAACGAACCCTTCATCGCCGCGGGTCAGGGCCTGAAGCCGCAAGGGACGACCGGCCGGATATTCCATCGGCTGGCGGGTCATATCGCGCGGTGTCTCTTCGCTGGGGCTTTCGGTCTGGATCAGACCGTCACGGTTCAGAAATTCGGTGATGCGGGGCATGTCCCCCTGCAAGGGCGCGGCGGTCGCGGATTCGGGCACCTCGCCATCAGCGGCCAGTTTGAAATCCAAGAGGCGATGCGTGTAGTCAAATGTCGGCCCCAGCACCTGCCCACCGGGTGCATCCTTGAACGTGGCCGAGATACGCCGGTCACAGGCCATCTTGTCCGTTTCAACGGGGCGCGAATGACCGATGCGGGGCAGGGTGGTGCGATAGGCGCGGATCAAAAAGATCGCCTCGATCAGATCGCCCCGCGCCTGTTTGATCGCCAGCGCCGCAAGGTCCGGATCATATAGCGAGCCCTCGGCCATCACGCGGTTCACCGCTAAAGTCATCTGGCTTTTGATCTGGTCTACCGACAGTTCAGGGATGTCCGCAGGGCCACGGCGCTCTTCGGCCAACCAGTCATGGGCGTTCTCAATGGCGCGCTCGCCACCTTTTCCGGCAACATACATCAGATCGCCTCCACTTTGATCGCACGGGGCAGGGCCGCAATGCGGGTTCCTGCGGTGAAGTAGCAATCCACGCCCATGGGAAACAGCATCCGGTTCTGCTGGAACGCGGCTATCTCGGGAAGGGACAGCTGCGCGGTGGTCTGGATGCCGGGGCCGCGCAGGGTTGCACCGCTGTTCGACAGGGCATCCATCTCAACGATCAGCGTAGCCGAGCGGTCGGGATATTCCGGCGTCCCTATCGGGAAATCCGTGATCGGGGTCAGCGCCTGCCACGAGCCGAGGGCAAACATGGCCTCAGATCGTGTGGCAATCGGCGCGCCGATATGAAAGGCGATCCACTGGCGGATCGCATCTGTATCGTGATCCCCTGCCAGATGGATCGGGGTTTCACCATCACACAAGGTCAGCAGCGTGGTCGCGGCCGCCACAGACAAGGGCGCGGGGCCACTCGCACCGGTGATCTGTTCAATGCTGCCCGGACGGGCAAGCGCGTTCATCAATGCGCGAAAGGCGCGGGCGGATTGCTGGGGGGCTTCGGTAAAGCCACCCGTCAGGGTGTCGTGATTCATCAATCCTCTCCCCGAACCATTGTGAAAAATTCTACCTTCGTGGCGGCGGCCTTGGCCGAACGGGCCTGTGCCGTCGCCTGCATCTCGGCGCTCAGCGGGTCCAGAACTGCTGCCTGCACCTCATCGGCGCGGGCGGTCTGCATCAAAGCATCGACCAAAGCGGCGCGGGTGGCGTGATCTTTATCGCGCCCCTGTACATAGGCGTGACCCACTTCGCCGGTGGATAGGGTCAATGCGCAGCGGGTCACCGACATCTCGCCCAAGTTAAAGGGCGCGCCCGTGCCACCCATGCGGCCACGGACCATAACCGCGCCGATTTCGGGGCTGCGCAGCCATGTATGCGCGGGCACGTCCGGAACCGCAGAAAACAGCGCGGCCAAACGGCTTGGCTCCGATTTTGCCAGTAAGCTCATGCGGCTTTGGCGGGCGGCATTGGCGGGATCAAGGTTTGACATTAGACAGACTCTGCAGTTATCTATACAACTATACAAATCATACAGGCTGTGCCCGAAATCGCGCAAGCCTTGCAATGTGAAGTTTTCGTAAATGACCCGATCAACCGTCTGGAATTCGATCGCCGCGACCCTTGGCCAAGAAATCGCCATCGGCCATTACCCCGAAGGCACCAAACTGCCGACCGAGGCCGAACTGGCCGCCCGTTTCGGCGTCAACCGCCACACGGTGCGCCGCGCCCTGACCGACATGGCCGAGCGGGGACTGGTCCGGTCGCGCCGCGGCTCTGGCGTTTTTGTGGAAACCGCGCCAACCGAATATCCCTTGGGCCGACGGGTGCGCTTTCATCAGAACATCCGCGCCTCTGGCCGAACACCAGCCCGCAAGATGCTGCGTTTGGAGGAACGCCCTTCCGACGCCACCGAGGCCGAAGCTTTGGGGCTGGCCGCAGGTGATCCGGTGCTGATTTGCGAAGGCCTTTCCCTGTCCAGCGACACACCCCTTGCGCAGTTTGTCAGCATCTTTCCCATCGCCCGCCTTGAGGGCCTGCAAGAGGCATTGGCCGAAATCCCGTCAGTCACCGAGGCCCTGCGCCGCGTCGGGGTCGAGGATTACGTCCGCCGTGACACCCGAGTGACAGCTGAGCTTGCCAGCGCAGGGCAGGCGGCCCTGCTGGGGTTGCGCGAAGGGGCGCCGTTGCTAAGGACCGTCAGCTTGAACACCACGCTGGACGGCACCCCAATTGAGCGGGGCATCACCTGTTGGGCCGGTGACCGTGTGGCACTGACCTTGGCAAACGATTAGGCGTATTTCTCCAAGAACGCCTCAATCGGCAGGCTGCGGAAATCAGGCAGGCTGTCGCGTAGGACTTCGTGGGGCCAGTCCCACCACGCCAGTTCCATCAGGCGATCCGCGATGTGGGTCTCGAACCGCTTGCGGATCGGTTTTGCAGGCAGACCAGCGACGATGGTGTAGGGGTCCACATCCTTGGTCACGACAGCAGATGAGGCGATGATCGCCCCGTGCCCGATGGTCACCTCGGGCTTGATCACCGCATTATGGCCAATCCATGTGTCATGGCCGATATGGGCCAGCCGCGACTGGCGGTGCGCAAAGAAGGCCTGATCCCGCGTGGCATCGTCCCAGTAATCGTCCGAGCGATACAGGAAATGGTGCAGCGACGCCTGCGCCATCGGGTGATCAGTCGGGCCGATGCGGCTGAAAGCGGCGATATTGGCGAACTTGCCGATCCGCGCGTTGGCGATATCCGCATAACGGTCGCAATAGCTGTAATCGCCAAAGACTGCGTTGTTCAGGCGGCTGCCCTTGCCGATCTCGACATAGGCCCCAAAGCGAGTGTCGGTGATTTCGCAGTCGGGGTGAATATAGGCATCAATACCAAGTTTGGGCATCATTCCCCCTTGATCAACTTGTTGCGCAGCCAGCCAGAGACCGTGTCCATGAGCATGACCATCAGCACCACGAGGATGATGTAATAGGTGACCTCTTCCCAGTCTTTCTGGGTCAGCATGGCTTGGGTCAGCAACAAGCCGATGCCGCCGCCCGTGATTGCACCGATGATGGTGGCGCTGCGGGTGTTGGATTCAAAGAAGTACAGCACCTGTGACAAGAGGATCGGGGTGATCTGCGGAATGACCCCGAAGCGATAGACATGCGACCGCGCCGCACCAGTCGAGGCCACGCCTTCAATCTGCTTTCCATCAACGTTTTCAAGCGCTTCCGAGAACATCTTGCCGAATGATCCCGTGTCCGTCAGCAGGATCGCCAAAGCGCCGGTCATCGGGCCAGGACCGAAGGCACGGGCCAGAATGATGGTCCAGATCAGACCATCGATGCCGCGGAACCGGTCCATCTCGCGGCGCTAGGCACAGCGCACGGCCATCAGGGGCGCAAAATTCTTGGCGGCCAGAAAGGCCAGCGGCAGGGCGACAATAGCCGCGCCAAAGGTGCCAAGGAACGCCATCAGGATCGTCTCGAAAATCGCCCAAGCCACCATGTTGTGGTGCCACATGGGATTGTTCCAGAAATCGTGCAAAGCCCCTGCGATGTTGCTTTGTCCCTGCACGATTTGCGCACCGAACAGGATGTCTGTCAGGCTGTGCCCGTAGTAGGGGCTGTCCAAAGTGAACCAGAACAGCTCCCACCCGAAGAAATAGTTAAAGACCTCGGTCTTGCTGCGGGTTAGCGACACACGCCCTTCATCGGTGGTGATTTGCAGGCGGGACTTTGAAGCAGAGATCCAGTCGGGCAGATCACCGGTCAGATTGGTTTTGATCTCGCGGCCAGACATGGCGGCTTCGATCACGCCGTAATCGGGGATTTCAAACCGCACTGCATTTTCGGGCAGGAAGGTGACGATCTGACCGCCGCCAAGGTCAACGCGGGTGGTCTCGCCATCACGCACCACCCAATTGGGCGCGGTGCCTGTCGGGTAGTTGCCCTTCCGCTCACCCTCGATCGAGACGCTGACCTCACCACTGCGATTGTCACGGGTGACGTGGGTTTTGTAGCTATAGGTGTCTGACATCAAGGTCTGTGCGTTGTCCCAGCGGGCCCGTTCCGCCAACCCAAGGATGTCAAAGGCAAAGAACACATAGACCAGATAGGCCAGCACCACAGCAGGCAGCGCGATAGATACCAGCTTTTTGCGCAGGAAAATCCGATGAGAGGCCGCATAGAGCGTGTCACGGGACAGAACATCAGTGGACATCAGTGGCCCCCTTCCGAGATCAGGCGGTTACGGATGTGGCTGGACAGTTGGTCAAAGGCGACGATGGTCAGGAACAGCAAAAGGAAGATCGCCGCGGCCTCATCGAATTTGCCCTGACCCCAAGACATGGTGTTTTTCAGCTCGTAACCGATGCCGCCTGCGCCGACGAAGCCAAGAATCGCCGAGGCCCGGATGTTGATCTCGAACCGCAGAAGACCGTAGCTGAAGTAATTGGGGGCGACCTGAGGGATCACACCAAGCCACATGCGCTGGCCCCACTTTGCGCCAACGCTGGCAAGCCCCTCGACCGGTTTGAGGTCTGCGTTCTCATTCACCTCAGAGAACAGCTTTCCCAAAGCGCCACTGGTGTGGAACGCAATCGCGATCATCGCGGGAACCGGACCGCCGCCAAGCACAAAGATCAGCATCAGCGCAATGACGATCTCTGGCACAGCGCGCAGGATGTCCATGATCCGGCGAAAGACGGGGATCATCGCGGGCCAAGGGGCCAGGCCGCGGGTCGACAGCAACGACAAGATCGTCCCGAACAGCGCCCCCACAAGGGTCGAGACAGCGGCGATGTTGATCGTCTCAAGAAGGGCCGGAAAATAGTGCAGAATATGCGCAGGAATATCCGCCAGATGTTTGGCAGTATCGGCCCAGACCGCAGCCGGAAAATCAAAAATCTGCGGCAAGCCCGTCCAGAACCCACCCGCGTTACGCTCATTGGCCAGACCGAAACCGCTGATCATCAGCAGCGCGAAAATACCAAGGGTCAGACCGCCATAAAGGCGCTTGCGGCGCACCAGCGCCACATAATGGCTGCGGGTGTCCGTGGGAATGTAGGTCATTGGAAAGGCTCCGGAATAGGCGCAAAAAGGCCCCGCCGCTGGGACGGGGCCTTTCATTAGTTCACGATCTTAGTTCGACTTCGCTTTGCGCGCTTCGATGATCGAAAGGTAGTTGTCGTGGGTGATGGGCTGGAAGCCAAGGCTGTCACCGGCTGCGATGTTATAGGTGCAGTCTTTGTCCATCTCGTAGAGGCCGTCGATCAGAGCGGTCATCTTGGCTTTGACGTCTGCGGGCAGAGCTTTGCGCAGGACGACGGGGCCTTCGGGGATCTCTTTCGAGCGCCAGATTTCGACCAGATCGTTCATGTCGACCAGACCTGCATCAACCGCTTTGCGCAGCGCGCCCGAGTTGTAGCCGTCTTCCCATGCGCCCATGCCGTCGGCCCAGGTCACACCGCCGTCAACGTCACCGTTGTTCACTGCAACGATGGTCTGCTCATGGCCGCCGGTGAAAGTGACTTCTTTGAAGTAGTCGCCCGACTCCATGGCGATGCCGTCTTTGTACTGGGGGATCTCGATCGAGGGGATCAGGTAGCCCGAGGTCGAGTTCGGATCGCCAAAGCCGAAGGTCTTGCCAGCCATGTCGTCCAGCGAAGTAATGCCGCTGTCCTTGCGGGCGAAACCGATCGAGTAGTAACCGATCGAGCCGTCCATGTTGACTTTAACCAGCACAGGCTCGACCGCTTCGGGGTCCTGCAGGTAGGTTGCCGCGTAGCCCGAAGCACCCAGCCATGCCATGTCGATGGTGCCACCCAGCAGACCCTGGATCACGCCGTTGTAGTCGGCGGGGGCGAACAGCTTGGCTTCAACGCCAAGGGTCTCTTCGGTGTATTTCTTCAGGCACTCGTGGTTGTTCAGACGGTCCTGAGCGTTCTCGCCGCCCAGAATACCGATGTTGAACTGGGTGATTTCCTGAGCGGCAGCAGCGCCGGTCAGGGCAGTGGTTGCCAGCACGGCAGCAATCAAAGTTTTCATCGTTCTCTCTCCAACTGTTGAAACCCGCCGCAGCATCGGCGGGGTGATGAAACTTGGGAAAAGGGTTAGACCGTGACCTTGGCGATCAGGCGCTCGGCCTCATCGGAATGGATGTGGTCACGGATTTCGGTCGAGGTCGCAGCCTCTGAGAAATTCTCGTCAGCGCCGTAGATGTCGCGGGCAACACCGGTGGTCAGCTGTGCGGGGGTGCCGTCAAAGACCATCCGGCCATCGCGCATCCCGATGATGCGGTCACAATAGCGGCGCGCTGTATCCAGCGTGTGCAGGTTCGCGATCACCATACGGCCATCTTCTTCGTGGATACGGCGCAGGGCCTCCATCACGGTTTGGGCGTTCATCGGATCAAGCGATGCGATGGGCTCGTCCGCCAGAATGATCTTTGGGTCTTGCATCAGGGCGCGGGCGATGGCCACGCGCTGTTGCTGGCCACCGGACAGGGCCTCGGCCCGTTTGGCGGCGTGTTCGGCAATGCTAAGACGGTCCAGCAGATCGATTGCCTTATGGATTTCGTCCTGCGTGAACAGGTTGAACATGGTGGCCAGTGTCGAGCGTTTGCCTAACGTGCCATGCAGCACGTTCGAGACCACATCCATGCGGGGCACAAGATTGAACTGCTGAAAGATCATCGCGCAATCGGACTGCCATTCGCGGCGGGCGCGGCCCTTGAATTCCAGCACATTGCGCCCTTCGAACAACAGCTCTCCCGATGAGGCATCGGTCAGGCGGTTCACCATACGCAAAAAGGTCGACTTGCCCGCGCCCGACCGACCGATAATCCCGATCATGCAGGGCTTTTCGACTTTGAACGACACCTTATCGACGGCGGTGTTGTTCCCGAAAGTTTTGGTCAGCGCTTTTACGTCCAGCATGGTGTTCCCCGTGTTGTCCGGAGTCTCATGAGGGCTGGCCGTGTCACTTTCCCAACGGTTTTGTTAAACTTTGATTACGCTTTAAAAAGACCGGACGCGATTTGTCATACGGCTGTCGCAGCCTTGCAGAACAGAAATGACCGCCAACGCATCCCGTGGCGGTCCATTGCGGCAATTCAGGCTGGTTCTGCAAACCAGACGTACAGTGGCGGTACTGCGCTGCGCCGCCATGTATGTTATTATTGCTTACAAAGCATCGAGCATCAAAGCAGGCTTTCCAGCCATGATACCGTGCGGGGTAGCTGGTCTGTGTGCCGGCGCACTTCAAGGATCAAGCGCGGCGTTTCTTCCAGTCGGGCCAGAGCCTTTAGCAGTGGCGACCAGTTAATGTGACCCTCGCCCGGATGCCAGTGACGGTCCGCATAGCCATCCACATCTTGCAAATGGACATGGCCCAGAACGCCACTGGCCGCCGCGATAAAGTCATTCACCGGCGGCGCGGAATAGTTGTTATGCGCAAGATCCGCGTGGCCGGTGTCGATCGAGACCTTGAGGTTCGGATGATCGATCTGCCGCACCAGATCAACGCGGGTCGCAGGATCGGTGTCATCGATATTCTCCAGCATCAACGTGCAGCCGATATTGCCTGCGTGGGCCAGAACGGGGGCCAGACAGTCGGCGGCGGCCTCATACATATCCGGGATCACATTTGGATAATTCCGCTGGTTGAGGTGGTGCCAGAAGGTGAAAGGGCTGTGGATCACCATGTGCGTGGCGCTGAGAGCCTCGGCGATCTCAAGACCTTTCAGAAATCGCTGTTGGACGATGGCGCGGATCTCGCGATCAGGGTTCGACAGGTCCAGCCCGAAGAACGGCCCGTGGATGCCGCGCGGGCCTTTGTGACCGTCCAGCGCCTTTTGATAGGCTTCGACAAGAGCGGTGCAATCTTCGACGATCACATCCGGATAAACGAAATCCTGAATCTCGATGGGGCGGTTTTCTTCGCAGAGCCAAGACTTGAGACGCCCGAAGTCATCATAGGTCACGGCAGCGCCAAAGGTGGACAGAGCCATTTGAGTGGTCCTTTACTTGATGCCAGCGCGCATAAAGCTTTGCACGAACTGGCGTTGAAACAGAAGAAATCCCAACAGCAGCGGGGCCGAGGTCATCAACGTCGCCGCATTGATCACCGCCCAAGAGGTGCCGCTGTCAGTGGTGGCAAAGATCGACAGACCGACGGTGAGGGGGCGCGTCTCGACCGAGTTGGTGATGATCAGTGGCCACAGAAAGTTGTTCCAGTGATGGCTGACCGACACGAGACCAAAGGCCAGCATCGCGGGCTTGCCCAAAGGCACATAGACCCGCCACAGGACGCCAAGCAGGGAACAGCCTTCGATCCGCGCGGCCTCATCCAGCTCTTTTGGGATGGTCATGAAGGTCTGGCGCAGCAGAAAGATCGCAAAGCCCGAGGCAAAATAGGGCAGGCCAAT
>JAYZYX010000199.1:0-7273 GCA_036139795.1 Pseudomonadota bacterium
CCACACAGCGCCATCGGATATAACGTCCCAAGCGCATTGCACTTTCCCGGTGACGCAACCAGCCCGTCATCGTGAGCAAGGCCCGAAAACTCCAGCTTCGGGTGGTCCAGAGTTGGTAGGCAGGGCAAAGTTGGCGCAGACTCTACATCACGGTGAGGGATTTCGTGGGGGCAGGTCACGCATCATGGCCTCCTTCCCTCAAAGTTAGAGAAGAAGGCGTCCACATTACGCGGGGCTATTCATACAGTCATTCACACTAATTTGGTAGATTGAAGAGAGCGCGGTATTGGGCTTTAGATTCTTCGAGGTTTTTTGCGGTATCGAAACCGATGAGTTCACCATTATCGAGCATTAAGATGCGATCCACAAATGTCAGAGTTGAAGGGCGGTGCGTCACAAATAAGATGGTTGCGCTAGCCAATTCTTTTTGCAGCATTTTCATGATCGCCTGCTCGTTTTCGACGTCTAGCGCGCTTGTTGCTTCATCGAAAATATAGATCTTCGCGCCTTTCGCCAATGCTCTTGCAATGCCAACACGCTGTTTTTGACCTCCTGATAAGGCCGAGCCATTTGGCCCTACGCGGCTATCTAGGCCTTCTGGCAAGCGATCAATCAGGTCGCTAAGTTGAGCAAGCCTCGCAGCGCGTTCCAGATCTTCATCACTCGCATCGGGATTCCCATCCCTTAAATTATCTCGGATTGTGCCATCAAAGAGGAACACATCTTGAGAAATCAGGGCAATGCTGTCTCTCGCAGACTGCTCAGTGACGTCCTTCATGTCTAGACCACCGATACGTACAACGCCGCTAGTAGGGTCATAAAATCTGAGGACCAGGTCGATTAGTGTCGATTTTCCCGCACCTGAACGACCGACAATAGCGACCCGTTCTCCGGCGTTTATATTGAAGTTCAGTCTGTGCAATGCGCGGGACTTGGAGCTGTATTCAAACGATACATCTTCAAATGCGATCGACGGGGCGGTTGAGCTAAGCGTCAATCGTCCCTCATCCCGCTGTTTTACGGGACTCTCCAATTCGCGATACATGCGACCAACATGGGTGATGCTTTTCTGTAGTTCCACCCAAGTCTTGGAGACGCGCTCAGCGGGCTGATAAGCCATCAAGAAAGCTGTGATGAAGGCCGTGAACTCGCCTGGGGTTTTGCCGTTTGTGATCGTTTGCCATGCAGCGTAGACGACGAAGAACCCTATTACTAAGCCACCTAACAGTTCCATAATCGGAACTGTGGCAGATGTTACTTTGGCAATCCCAAGCATGCGTTCTTCGAGGGCCTCGACGCCTTCTTCGAACTTTTTGATCGTTTTCTTCTCAAGTCGATAACTCTTGAGCGTTTTGATACCATCAAATGCCTCAACACCTGTTGCAAAATATGCACCGCTTAGCTCTGTTTCAGCATTCGCGACCGCTCTGACCTTTTTCGATAGGTGTGACACAAGCCAAAAAATTAGCGGGAACATCACACTGCTGAGTAGAGTCATTAAAGGATCTTGAATGATCATAACGACAATCAGGCCGACGAGTGTGAGTGCGTCGGTAAGTAGCTTGTTCGTGAAATTGATTACCGTTTTTCCGCACGCTTGCCCGTATACACGGACTTGGTTCATCTGGACGGACGCATGCTTCCCAGAAAAATGCCATACATCTTTTGACAGCATCCTCTCGAAAACCTTCTTTTGATAATCCGCTGAGATGGAGCGATTGAAGATAGTCGAGATGACAGCATTGGCATACTCAAAGAAGCTTTTGCCGATTGAAACGGCAATTACGATAAGTGCAACGTGGATAGCCGCGCTTGTATCATCCGCGACGAACACATCGTTAACGATCATACGTGTTGAATTTGCGAGAGCACCCGTAAAGCCTGCCACCCCAATCATGCACACCAGAGAGACAAGATAGAGCCGCCAGCGCGAGGGCATGGCCTCCTTGATCAGGCGAACGCCGGTTGCGCGGGCTTGAGCACCTGTGAACTTTTCTTTCTCGGACATGTCGCTCATTTCTTGGAATTCGTTGCACTTGCCACCTGAAAATGCGGCAGAGTTTCAAAGGATGTATGATGTTCCAAGTGTTGACGCAACCGCACAGCGTTGGCTCTTGGGTTAAGGAATTCTGCTGAATAGATATGAGTTGCCGACCATCATTGGAAGATGGGGGGATCGTTACTGTCTTGTAGTGAGTTGGATATAGTGGGCTTGATCTGAAAAGATGAGACCTAGTAGCGCTTTGGACTAACCTGTTAAGCTCATCGGGTTGGAAAAAAACGGCCCCCGAAATTCGGGGGCCGCTTCGTTGTTGGTGTCTTTTAAATGACCCTTAGTCCATCGCTTTGAAGTTCAGCGCGGCGCCGTCTTTGATGCCGGAGAACCAGCGGGCGGTGACGGTTTTGGTCTTGGTGTAGAACTTGAACGCGTCGGGGCCGTATTGGTTCAGGTCGCCGAAGGCCGATTTTTTCCAGCCGCCGAAGCTGAAGTAGGACAGCGGAACCGGGATCGGGAAGTTGATACCGACCATGCCCACGTTCACGCGGTGCGCAAAGTCACGGGCGGTGTCGCCGTCTGCGGTGTAGATCGCGGTACCGTTGCCGTAGTTGTTGGTCATGATCAGATCCAGCGCCTCTTCGTAGTTCGAGGTGCGGACGGTCGAGAGCACGGGGCCGAAGATCTCTTCTTTGTAGATGTCCATGTCCGGGGTCACGTTGTCGAACAGCGACGGGCCACAGAAGAAGCCGTTCTCATAGCCTTGCAGGCTGAAATCACGGCCGTCGATGACCAGATTTGCGCCTTGCTCGACACCCGAGGTGATCAGGCTGTTGATGCGGTTCTTGGACGCTGCGGTGATGACCGGGCCGTAGTCCACGTCGTCGCCTGCGGTGTAGGGGCCGACTTTTAGCTTCTCAATGCGGGGAACCAGCTTTTCGATCAGCTTGTCTGCGGTTTCTTCGCCGACAGGAACAGCAACCGAGATCGCCATGCAACGTTCGCCTGCCGCGCCGTAGCCAGCGCCGATCAGCGCGTCAGCAGCTTTGTCCATGTCCGCATCGGGGATGATGATCATGTGGTTCTTCGCACCACCGAAGCACTGAGCGCGCTTGCCATTGGTCGCTGCGCGACCGTAGATGTACTGCGCGATCGGGGTCGAACCCACAAAGCCAACGGCCTGAATGGTCTCGTTGTCCAGAATGCCGTCCACGACTTCTTTGTCGCCGTTGATCACCTGCAGAACGCCCTTGGGCAGGCCCGCTTCGGTCAGCAGTTCAGCCAGACGCAGCGAGGTCGAGGGACAGCGCTCGGAGGGCTTGAGGATCATGGCGTTGCCGCAGACGATTGCGGGGGCCATTTTCCACAGAGGGATCATCGCGGGGAAGTTGAACGGCGTGATGCCGGCCACAACACCCAGCGCCTGACGCATGGCGTAAAGGTCGATGCCCGGGCCGCCGTCGTCCATGTATTCGCCCTTCAGCAGGCTGGGGGCGCCCATGCAGACTTCGACCACTTCCAGACCACGCTGAACGTCGCCTTTTGCGTCGGGGATGGTTTTGCCGTGCTCACGGCTGACCAGCTCGGCCAGTTCTTCCATGTGCTCGTTGATCAGGGCACCGAACTTCATCATCACGCGGGCGCGACGCTGGGGGTTGGTGGCAGCCCATGCAACCTGTGCTTCGGCGGCGTCTGCGATGGCTTTGTTCAGCTCTTCGACAGTGGCCAGCGGCACTTTCGCCTGCACTTCGCCGGTGGCGGGGTTGTAGACATCCGTAAAACGGCCCGAGGTCCCTTTGACCATTTCGCCGTTGATGTAGTGGGTCAGCTCTTGCATCGCATCCTCCCGGAGTTTGAATTCTGCCCAGAACATAGTCTTGCATTTATCGGCCAAGAAGAGGAAGTTTCCCAAATTCATTTTGTGCAAATGCAGGTACGTGGCGATGGCAGCACAGTGGGATGATTTGCGGGTGTTTCTGGCCGTGGCGCGGGCAGGGGGGCTGACGCCCGCAGGCCAGCGTTTGCGCGTAGACCCTGCAACAGTGGGACGCCGGATCACGCGGCTGGAAGAGGACTTTGGCGCGCCGCTCTTTGCCCGTTCCCCGCAGGGTTATGCCCTGACAGATGCGGGCCAGCGCCTGTTGCCGCAGGCGGTTGCTGTTGAGCAGGCGATGGAAGCAGCGTTTGAGACGGCCGAGAATGCCTCAGGTGGGCTATCGGGTCAGATCCGGATCGGGGCGCCTGATGGGTGCGCGAACTATGTGCTGCCACAGGTCTGCGCGCGTATCGTTGAGGACAATCCCGACCTTGAAGTGCAGATCGTGGCCTTGCCGCGGGTCTTTAACCTGTCCCGGCGCGAGGCCGACATGGCCGTCGGGGTCAGCCGTCCAACGGCAGGCCGCCTGACTGTCCAAAAGATTAGTGACTACCACCTGCACCTTGCCGCGTCCGAGGACTATCTGGCCAGCCATCCGGAAATCACCAGTCTGGCGGACCTGAAAGGCCACCGGATGGTGGGCTACATCCCCGACATGATCTTTGACAAAGAACTGGATTACCTGACCGAATTGGGGGTCGAGCGGGTGAATCTGGCCTCGAACTCGGTTTCGGTGCAGTTCAACTGGGTCCGCTCGGGCGGCGGTTTGGGGGTGGTGCATGACTTTGCAATTCCCTCGGCCACGGGAATAAAGCGCATTCTGGCACCAGACATTAGTCTTACGCGAAGTTTTTATTTGATCCGTCATGCAGATGACAGGCGACTGGAACGCATGAATCGCTTTGCAAAATTGGTGGCCGAAGGCATCCGAACTGAGATCAGCCGATTAGAAGGGATGGCTTGACAGTCGCTCGCATTGCGCGGACGCTGGTGGAAACGAAACATTATTTCGAGGAGGGGATAATGCTGGTCCAGCAGATTCTTAAGAGCAAAGGGGATCAAAGCGTCGTCACGGTTTTGCCGGAAAGCACAGTCGCAGAAGCGGCGGCGGTGCTGGCGAAGTACGGGATCGGTACGGTGCTTGTTTCGTCCGATGGTAAAAAGCCCGATGGCATCCTGTCCGAGCGGGACATTGTGCGCCATCTGGCCAGAAACGGGGCGTCGATTCTGGACGCGCGGGTAGACAGCTTGATGACCAAGAATCTCAAGACCTGCGGTCGTGATGCGCGCACCCATGAGGTCATGAGAACGATGACAGATGGTCGCTTCCGTCACATGCCTGTGGTCGAAGATGGCGAGTTGATCGGCGTTATCTCTCTGGGGGACACTGTGAAAGCTCAGCTTTCGCATCTGGAAATGGAAAAAGAGGCCCTTGAAGGAATGATCATGGGCCAATGATCTGAGCCCTTGCATTCTGCGCCGCAATAATATTGCTTCGGCGCAGAATGAATAAGGGGGACTTGGCCATGCGGATCGGACTTTATCCCGGAACGTTTGACCCGATTACACTTGGGCATGTGGATATTATCCGGCGGGCAGCCGCATTAGTGGATCGTTTGGTGATTGGTGTCGCCATCAACCGCGATAAGGGGCCATTGTTCTCGCTGGAAGAACGCGTGGCGATGATTGACGCCGAATGCGCGATCCTGTCCCAAGAGACCGACACCGAGATCGTCGCTCATCCCTTCGAGAATCTGCTGATCGATTGCGCCAATGATGTGGGCGCTCAGTTGATCATTCGCGGTCTGCGGGCAGTCTCGGACTTCGAATACGAATACCAGATGGTCGGTATGAATCGTCAGCTGGATGATAGTATCGAGACCGTCTTCCTAATGGCCGAAGCGCAGCATCAGGCGATTGCCTCAAAGCTGGTGAAAGAAATCGCCCGACTGGGTGGGGATGTCAGCAAGTTCGTGACGCCGAATGTGCAGCAGAAACTGGCTGCGCGCCTGCGTCGCTGACCTCACTCAAAGGGGGCTAGGGTCCCCACTGCGACCATACCGTTTAGCATGGCGTCAACGGCGACGGCGGCAAGGATCATGCCCATAATCCGGCTGATGATCGATGCGCCGCCATTGCCGATCACACGGTGAATCGGGTTGGCGGCTAAAAGGATGCCCAAGGCCGCCAGCATGACAACTGCCATGATGCCGGTTGTCATCGCCTGATGGGCGATCGAGTTGCGGTCGTTGTCGGTCAGGACCACCACCGCCAACATCGCGCCGGGCGAGGCGATCGATGGCATGGCCAGCGGAAAGATCGCCGTTTGGGTGGTGTCGATACTGGCCATCTCTGTTTCGGGTTTGCTGTCCCCGAAAATCATGGACAGGGCAAACAACAGCAGCACCAAGCCGCCCGCGATCTGGAAAGAGGCAAGGCTAAGGCCCAACGCCTCAAGTACGATTTGTCCGATAACGATGAACAGCAGCAGCACGGAGAAGGATATCGCTATGGCGCGAAATGCCGTGCTGCGGCGTTGTTCGGGGCTCATTCCGGCCGTGACGGCCAAAAAGACGGGCAGGGTGCCAATGGGGTCGATCACGACCCAAAGCGTGATCAGTTCCTGAAGAATAGCTTGGGTCGTGAGCAATATATGTCCTTAGCGGATCAGATGAACTTGGCCATTGCGACCGCGGTATCCGCCATACGGTTCGAGAAGCCCCATTCGTTGTCGTACCAACTCAGGATACGGCACATGGTTCCTTCCATCACCTTGGTTTGATCGGTCGCGAAGATCGAGCTGTGCGCGTCGTGGTTAAAGTCCATCGACACCAGCTTCTCGTCGGTGACGCCCAGAATGCCCTTCAGCTCGCCAGCGGCAGCTTCGTGGATGGCGGCGTTGATCTCTTCTGCGGTGGTCGCGCGGGCCGCTTCGAAGGTCAGGTCAACGACCGACACGTTCGGGGTGGGAACGCGGATGGCCACACCGTCCAGCTTGCCGTTCAGTTCAGGCAGAACCAAACCCACAGCCTTCGCCGCACCGGTCGAGGTCGGGATCATCGAAAGAGCCGCTGCACGGGCGCGGTAGAGGTCCTTGTGCATGGTGTCCAGCGTCGGCTGGTCGCCGGTGTAGCTGTGGATGGTGGTCATGAAGCCACGGGTGATGCCGATCTTGTCGTTCAGCACTTTCGCCACGGGCGACAGGCAGTTGGTGGTGCACGACGCGTTCGACACAACCAGATCTTCCGCAGTCAGGGTGTTGTGGTTCACACCGTAAACGATGGTCTTGTCAGCACCCGATGCAGGGGCCGAGACCAGAACGCGCTTCGACCCGTTCGACAGGTGGAACGCGGCCTTATCACGGTCGGTAAAGATACCGGTGCATTCCAGCGCAATGTCGA
>JAYZYX010000200.1:0-2648 GCA_036139795.1 Pseudomonadota bacterium
GGCGATTGGCCTGTCGTCTCTGACCCATTTTGATCTGACCTCGCTGGGACAGATCGCAGTCATTGGCGCGACCATCAGCTATGCCTTTGCTGGCCCCTTTGGCCGCATCAACCTGTCCGAATTGAACCCAGAGGTTGCCGCCGCCGGTATGCTGACCGGTGCTTTTCTAATCATGCTGCCCATCGTGGGTCTGACCGAAGGCTACATGGCCCCGCAGACGGCCCATGTCTGGGGCGGCGTTGCCTACCTCAGCCTGATTGCCACGGGCGTCGCCTATGCGTTCTACTACCGCGTTCTGAAAATGGCGGGCAGCGGCAACGTGCTACTGGTGACCTTGCTGGTGGCCCCCGTCGCGATCATCCTTGGCGCTGTCGTGCTGGGAGAGCAGTTGCAGCCGCGGGCCTATGCGGGTTTTGCGCTGCTGGCGACCGGTTTGGTCATCTTGGATGGCCGTCTGTGGCGACGGGTATTTGACCGCAAGGCAACAGCCGGATAACACAAGGAAAACCAACTCACCTCAGGGCGACCCATGATCTATCCCACTGCTGAAAGCTGGCGCGATGCAACGTCAAAGCGCATAACTCTGTTCGGGATGTCAGGGCTTGGAAAAACCTTTTTGGCCAACATGTTGCGCCAAGACGGGGGGTGGTTTCACTACTCGATCGATTACCGGATCGGCACCCGCTATATGGGCGAGGTGATCACCGACAACTACAAGCGCATCGCCATGCAGCACCCGCTGCTACGCGAGTTGTTGATGTCGGATTCGATCTACATCGGCTCGAACATCACATTCGAGAATCTGGCGCCTCTGTCCACCTATCTGGGCAAGCCGGGCAATCCCGATAAGGGCGGCCTGCCCTTTGCCGAATATCGCGAACGGCAGGACCAGCACCGCGACGCGGAGATCCGCGCGCTGCTGGATACGGTGTACTTCCGCCGCCGCGCGCAAGAGCTTTACGGCTACCCTCATTTCATCTGCGATAGCGGTGGGTCGATCTGCGAAGTTGTGGACCCCAACGATCCCGATGACCCGGTCCTCAAAGCCCTAAGTGAAGAGACCCTGATGATCTGGATCGAGGGCAGCGATGCCCATACCGAAGAGCTCTGCCGCCGTTTCGACCGTGCGCCGAAACCGATGTACTATATGCCCGAATTCCTGACCGCCAAATGGGCGCAATATTTGCAGGAGAAAGGCCAGACCGAATCTGAGGTTGATCCCGATGCTTTCGTCCGCTGGACCTATGCGCAAGCGCTGGCCCATCGCCAGCCGCGCTATGCTGGAATGGCCAAGTGGGGCGTGACGATCAAAGCCGAGGAGGTGATGCAGATCCGCACCCCCGCCGACTTTGACGCACTGATCCAGCGGGCTATCGAACGTAAGGCTTGAGCAACCGCAACTTCGGAACTATCTAAGACGTTCATCCAATAAAACGGAAAACTGACATGCCGATCAAACTACCTTCTGACCTTCCTGCCTTTGACGTGCTCTCGCGCGAGGGCGTGATGGTCATGTCGGATGATCAGGCCACCCGTCAGGACATCCGCCCGATCCGTATCGCTCTGCTGAATCTGATGCCCAAGAAGATCCAGACCGAGAACCAGTTCGCCCGTTTGATCGGTGCCACGCCCTTGCAGATCGAATTCGACCTGATCCGCATGAGCGAGCACCAGACCAAGAACACGGCTGCCGAACATATGGAGAGCTTTTACCGCCCCTTCGAGGAAGTGCGCGACAGCGGTGAAAAGTTCGACGGTCTGATCATCACCGGTGCCCCGATCGAGCATCTGCCGTTTGAAGAGGTCACCTACTGGAAAGAACTGTGCGAGGTCTTTGACTGGACCCAGACCCATGTGCATTCGACCTTTGGCGTCTGCTGGGGAGGCATGGCGATGATCAACTACTTCAACGGGGTGAAAAAGCACATCCTCCCGCACAAGGCGTTTGGCTGTTTCCGTCACCGGAACGTGGCCCCTGCCTCGCCCTATCTGCGCGGGTTCTCGGATGATGTGCTGGTGCCCGTCAGCCGCTGGACCGAAATGCGTCAGGACGAGATTGACGCCGCAGGGCTGACCACGCTGATCACCGGCGAGGAAACCGGCCCCTGTCTGGTGCAGGACGATGCCCATCGGGCGCTGTATGTGTTCAACCACTTTGAATACGACAGCGGCACTTTGAAGGAAGAATATGATCGCGATGTTGCGGCGGGCACGCCCATTAACGTGCCTTGCAACTACTATCCCGATGACGATCCTTCACAAACGCCTCAGAACCGCTGGAGAAGTCACGCCCACCTTCTATATGGCAACTGGATCAACCAGATCTATCAGACCACGCCATATGAGTTGGAGAACATTGGGACGTAAGACTTTTTCTCTGGTCGCAGCCGGACTGTTCCTGACCGGCTGCTCTGCCATCGACCAGCGTGCCAGCCAGCGCGAAGCGCAATTCGAGGCTGAAAACCCGCCTGTCGGACAGATTCTGACCCTGCCCGACGGACGCCGCGTCCACGCTTTTGTTCAAGGCCAAGGCCCCGATCTGGTGTTGATCCACGGGGCAAGCGGCAACCTGCGCGACTTTACCTTCGATCTGACCCGCCGCCTGACCGACCGCTATCGCGTGATCGCGCTGGACCGTCCCGGCATGG
>JAYZYX010000201.1:0-59221 GCA_036139795.1 Pseudomonadota bacterium
GCTAACATCTCCTGAATTCCTACCGAACCGAACCGCCTTGCGACCGTCCCGCCCGTCCCAACCGCGCCTCAGCGCCGCCGGTGAGGGGTCTTCTACGGATAGGGGAGAAGAGTCGCAAGCGGAAAATTGCAGTTTGATGACAAAAACTCGAAGAAAATATGTGACGCCCATATTTTCCACATTTCCTAAGTGTTTTCCGCAGGCTAACCCGCACCATCACAGCACCGCGGGCAAGATATGTGCGCAGAACTAGAGCATCGCGCAACTTTCCTCCCGCACCTCCGAGTCAGCCTGCACGACGCCTTGGGAGATACCGAAGGCCTACCAGTAGAATACAGAGACCCAGGTAAACCAAAGGCTCGACCTGCCAGCCCTTCACCAACATCACAAAGTGGACCGCCCCCAGAAGGATCGCCGGATAAACAAGCTTGTGCAGATTCTGCCAACGCCGGCCCAATTTGCGGATCGACCAGTTATTCGACGTCAAAGCCAAAGGCACCAAGAGGACAAAGCCCGCCATACCCACGGTCACATAGGGGCGCTTCACGATATCCGCGATGATCTGAGAAGGGATCTGCACATCCAACACCAGCCAGACCAGCAGATGCAGTGCGATATAGAAGAACGCAATCAACCCCAGCGCCCGACGGAAGCGAAGCAGGTTGATCCCCGTAAACCGGCGCAATGGCGTGACCAGAAGGCTGGCGATCAATAGTTTTAGTCCGAGCTCGCCCATCTCGTGCTCTAGGGCTTTGACCGGATCGGCACCAAGACCGCCAGTCAGGCCAGAATAGAGCAGCCAGACAGGCGGCAAGGCCGCGATCAGATACACCGGCCAAGTCGGCACACGGCGCAGCACTTGATTGATCTGGTCAGAGAGTGTCGGATGGCCGGAGGCCGTGCGCGCGGTCATTATTCTTTTACCTTATTCGTTCAGAGATCACTTTATGTCATTTTCCCCGCTTTTGGCCGCAGGTCCGGTCATCTCTCTTCATGCGTTCGCGGCACTGGCCGCTTTTGTCCTTGGCGTGATCCAGTTCGCCATGCCTAAAGGGACAGGTCTGCACAGGGTCTGCGGATATATATGGTGCGCCCTGATGGTGACTATCGCCCTGTCGTCGTTCTGGATCAGCACTCTGCACGTCTGGGGGCGGTTTAGCCCGATCCACCTGATCTCGGTGTTTGTGCTGCTGGTTATTCCCTACGGCATATATCGCGCCCGGACCGGCAATATCGCAGGGCACCGGAAATCCATGACCTATACCTTCTTTGGGGCGCTGATCGTGGCGGGGGCATTTACCTTACTTCCGAACCGCATCATGCATGAAGTGGTGTTTGGCATGCCCCCAGCCCTGCATCAGAAGTAGGTCTTCAGGTCCATACCCTTATAAAGGGGCGCGACCTCATCATAGCCGTTGAACATCAGGGTATCCTGACGCTTGGCAAAAAGCCCCCCGCCGATCCGACGTTCGGTCGCCTGAGACCAACGCGGATGGCTGACCTCGGGGTTCACATTACTATAAAAGCCATACTCGCGCGCGTTGGCCATATTCCAGCTGGTCTTGGGCTCTTTGTCGGTCAGGGTAATACGGACAATCGACTTGATCGATTTGAAGCCATACTTCCACGGCACCACCAGACGCAGAGGCGCGCCATTCTGGTTCGGGATCGGCTTGCCATAAATACCGGTGGCCATGATCGTCAGAGGATGGCGGGCTTCATCCAGTCGAAGACCTTCGCGGTAGGGCCAATCCAGAACGCGGGCACGAACGCCCGGCATCTCGTCGGGGCGCACGGCGGTTTCAAAGCCCACGTATTTCGCACCCGACTGCACGCCAGCCATATCCAGCAGATCGGCCAGTTCAAACCCGTTCCACGGCACAACCATTGACCACGCCTCAACACAGCGGAAGCGGTAGATGCGCTCTTCTACGGTCATCTTGGACATGATCTGGTCAAAGCTATAGTCACCGGGGCGGTCTACCATCCCGTCGATTTTCACCGTCCAAGGCGAGGTTTTCAGGGAACCCGCATAACGCGCCGGATCATCCTTGCCGGTGCCGAATTCGTAAAAGTTGTTGTAGCTGGTGATGTCCTCATAGCTGTTCGGCTCTAGCGAGGCGGCCAACAAGGGCTGCGCCGTCAGTCCCAGCCCCAGCGCAGCCGCACCTGCCATCATCTGACGACGGTTCAGAAACATTGCTTCGGGGGTCACATCGTCTTGGGTCAGGGTATTCTGCCAGCGGTGGGCCATGGGGGTCTCCTTCCTGTGTTGCAGAAAACGTAGCATTCGCCCCTATGTCCGGCGACAAACAGATTTTCACAGTGACGTAAGTCGATTGTAACCTTTCGCCACACCCGATTGCGCGACGCTCCCCGTCAAGGCATGATGCATTCATAAAAGGGAATGCGTTTATCGCTGGAGGAGCCCATGAGACATTTGCCCATCATCGCCACCCTGTGCCTAAGCGCCAGCACGGCCTTTGCCGAAGAACCCGTGATTTATGAAACCGAGCAGAGCTTTGAGGACGTCACCTTCGGCCTTGAAAGCGCGATCATTGATGCAGGGCTGGTCATCGACCACATCAGCCACACCGGCGAGATGCTAGAGCGCACCCGCACCGACGTAGGCTCGGACAAGGTGCTGTTTCAGGCGGCAGACGTATACAGCTTTTGTTCGGCAAGTGTGTCGCGCAGCGTAATGGAAGCGGATTTGATGAATGTCATGTACTGCCCCTACGACATCTTCGTCATGGTCGCGGCAGACAAACCGGATACCACGGTCATCGGCTATCGCCCCTTCCCCGAAGGTCCGATGCAAGAGGTCCAGCAGATGCTGGATGGCATCGTCCGAAACGCCATCGGGATCGAATAAGAACGACAAAGCCCCAGCAGACTGATCCGCCGGGGCTTTCTTTATCTATTAGTGAACAACCGCGTCGTCAGGCTTGGGCCGATTGCTGGCGCCGATCTTCTCGCCAATGATCAGACCATCCGCACCGGCCGAGATCGGCACGGTGCTGCCATCCATCACCTCACCCGAGAGGATCATCTCGGCCAAGGTGTTTTGCAGCGCGTTCTGGATCACTCGCTTCAACGGGCGGGCACCGAAGACCGGATCATAGCCTTCGTCGGCCAGCCATGTCTTGGCACTGTCGTCCAGTTGCAGCGCGATCTTCCGCGAGGCCAGACGCTTTTCAAGGCGGCGCAGCTGGATATCCACGATGCCATCCATGTCCTTCCGGCCCAGACGGTCAAAGATGATCGTCTCGTCCAGACGGTTCAGGAACTCGGGGCGGAAGTGCGCCCGCACCGCATCCATCACATCACGCTTGGCATCCGCCGCGTCAGCCCCGTCGGGAAGTTGGCTTAGAGCCTGCGCCCCAAGGTTCGACGTCAGAATGATCAGCGTCTGCTTAAAGTCCACGGTCCGGCCCTGACCATCGGTCAGCAAACCATCGTCCAGAACTTGCAGCAGGACGTTGAACACATCCGGATGCGCCTTTTCGACTTCATCGAACAGAACCACCTGATAGGGGCGGCGACGGACGGCCTCGGTCAGGACACCGCCTTCGTCATAGCCCACATAGCCCGGAGGGGCACCGATCAGGCGGCTGACCGCGTGTTTCTCCATAAACTCGGACATGTCGATGCGGACCATCGCGCTGTCGTCGTCAAAGAGGTACTCGGCCAGAGCCTTGGTCAATTCGGTCTTACCCACGCCGGTCGGCCCGAGGAAGAGGAAGCTGCCAAGCGGCCGGTTCTCATCGTTCAGACCCGCGCGGGCACGGCGCACCGCGTTCGACACGGCACGAACCGCCTGACGCTGACCGATGACACGACGACCGATCTCGTCCTCCATCTTCAGCAGTTTGTCCCGTTCCCCTTCCAGCATTTTGGTGGTCGGGATACCGGTCCAACGCTCAACAACCTGAGCGATCTGCTCGGGGCGCACGGCCTCTTCGACCATGACGCCATCGGCCTCTGCCTCTTCGGCCTGACCCAGCTGCTTTTCAAGCTGCGGGATGATGCCGTAGGACAGCTCGCCTGCGCGGGCCAGATTGCCTTCCCGCTTGGCCTGCTCCAGTTCGGCGCGTGCGCGGTCCAGCTGTTCTTTCAGATCGCGGGCACCGGCCAGCTTGTCACGCTCGGCCTGCCAACGGGCGGTCAGTTCGGCACTGCGATCCTGCAGATCGGCCAGTTCGACCTCAAGCTTTTCAAGACGGTCCTTCGATGCAGCGTCGTCCTCTTTCTTGAGGGCCTCGGCTTCGATCTGCTTTTGCAGGATCTCTCGATCGATGGCGTCCAGTTCTTCGGGCTTGCTGTCCACAGCCATCCGCAGGCGGCTGGCGGCTTCGTCCATCAGGTCGATGGCCTTATCGGGCAGGAAGCGGTCCGTAATATAGCGGTGCGACAGGGTCGCCGCCGCCACAAGGGCCGAATCGCTGATCCGCACACCGTGGTGCAGTTCGTACTTTTCCTTAATACCGCGCAGGATACTAATGGTGTCCTCAACGGTCGGCTCTTCCACCACCAAGGGCTGGAACCGGCGCGCCAGAGCGGCATCTTTTTCGATGTACTTGCGGTATTCGTCCAGCGTGGTGGCACCGACGCAGTGCAGCTCGCCCCGTGCAAGCGCAGGCTTGATCAGGTTGGCCGCATCCATCGCGCCATCGGTTTTACCGGCACCGACCAGAACATGCATCTCGTCAATGAACAGGATGATTTCGCCCGCGGCCTCGGTGACCTCATTCAGAACGGCTTTCAGACGCTCTTCGAATTCACCGCGGTATTTCGCACCGGCGATCAGCGCACCCATGTCCAGCGCCAACAGTTTCTTGTTGCGCAGGGATTCAGGCACGTCCCCGTTCACGATCCGCAAGGCCAGACCTTCGGCAATCGCGGTCTTACCCACACCAGGCTCACCGATGAGGACCGGGTTGTTCTTGGTCCGGCGCGACAGAACCTGCATCGAGCGGCGAATTTCTTCGTCGCGGCCAATGATCGGGTCAATCTTACCCTGAGCGGCACGGTCGGTCAGATCGGTGGCGTATTTCTTGAGGGCATCATACCCCTCTTCCGCCGACGCCGAATCCGCAGTGCGTCCTTTACGAATATCGTTGATGGCCGAGTTCAGACCCTGCGGCGTCACAGCACCCGCATCCAGCGCGTCTTTGGCTTTGGTCTTCACCAGCGCCAGCGCCATCAACAGACGTTCCACGGGGACAAAGCTGTCACCGGCCTTTTTGGCAATGGCTTCGGCCTCGGCCAGAACCTTGCCCAATTGTTGGGACATATAGACCTGACCCGCGTCACCGCTGACCTTCGGCAGTTTGTCCACTGCCAGATCAATGGCCTGACGCACAGCATTCGCCTGCCCACCCGAACGGTTGATCAGGTTGGCGGCAAGCCCTTGGTCATCATCCATAAGAGCCTTCAGCAGATGTTCGGGGCTCAGTTGCTGATGCCCCTCGCGCATAGCGATTGTCTGCGCGGCCTGAAGGAAACCACGCGACCGCTCCGTGAACTTTTCAAGGTTCATGGCCGTTCTCCTCATTATAAGCGCCCATCCGATAATGCGCCCGCTTTGCGGCACGCGGCTGGTGTTGGGCCTTCTCTCTACAAGGTGGCCCCCGCAACCGGCGGTTTCAAGGGGCCTACCCCTCTGGACCCGCGAAAAAGCGCGGCGTATCAGAGGGCAGATCCATTCCCATAGGAGAAGCCCCATGACCGCTGATGACCGTCTGATCGTAGCCCTAGACGTGCCCAACGCCATCGAAGGACTGAAAGTCGTCGAACAGATCGGGGACGCCGTCAGCTTTTACAAAATCGGCCTTGGGATGCTGACCGGAGGCGGTCTGGCCTTGGCGATGGAACTGAAGGACGATCACAACAAGAAGATCTTCCTGGATATGAAGCTGTTCGACATCGGTCAGACGGTTGAGAACGCCGTGCGTGGTCTGGCCCAGTTCGATCTGGATTTCCTGACCGTCCACGGCGACCCCTATGTGGTGAAGGCCGCAAAAGAGGGTGCCTCGGGCAGCAACATGAAGATTCTGGGCGTGACGATCCTGACCTCGCTGGATCGTGGCGATCTGGATGGGGCCCTGATCAAGGACGGTGCCGTTGATGATCTGGTGGTCGAGCGCGCAGGCCGTGCCTTTGATGCCGGTGCCGACGGCATCATCTGCTCGCCGCAAGAGGCGGCCCGTATCCGCGCCCTGCCCGAATCCGCAGGCCGCCTGATCGTGACCCCCGGCGTGCGCCCCACCGGCAGCGCCACCGATGATCAAAAGCGTATCGCCACACCCGCCAGCGCGATTTCCGCAGGGGCCGACCATATCGTTGTTGGCCGCCCGATCTGGCGCGCGCCCGATCCCCGCGCAGCGGCGCAGGCAGTTCAGGCGGAACTGTCAGCCCTCTGATCAAATCCTTTGCGACGCGAGTACACGCATAAAGGCGTAATGCCTCTTATGCGTGTATTTCCTATTTGCCACACAACCCAATTTCGATATACCTCAATTAGTCTCGGAATCAGGAAGAATATTTATATCAATCAGGTATTTACTGCATTTTAAGCCGTCAAATTGCGGTTATGCAAAAGGAGTAGAACAAATAGCGCAGGTCGGGTCATGCACCACCTGCCAATCTTTCGAGACACAACGTTTGAAAGGTTGCGACATGACGATTTACATTACGGGTGGCTCGAATTCGCGCATGAAAAAAGGATGGGCCCCGAAATTTTCCAAGCAAATGCGCGAACAGGAAACGGTTCGTAATATCTCTATCGGCGGCGTGCCATCGTATGTGGGCTTCTACCAATCCCTGTGCAACAGCGACTTGGAGCCCGGCGATACCCTGATCTGGGAATACGCCCTGAACGACGAAAACCACATAGATTTCCAGAACTACGATGCGTCCGAACTTCTGCGGGGCATCGAATACCTTCTGATCGGTTGCGCGCATGCGCAGGTTAAGTTCGCAGCTTTGATCATGCGGACACGCAGGCGGCATCTGTCGCCGGTGGACTGCATCTATGATGCCGACCTGAAGGAATTATTTGAGCGCTACAACGTGCCCTATTTCGATGTGAACGAAGAATTCGCGCGAAGACGCCCCTATCACGGCGGGGTAAAACAAAGCCACTATTCGAATTTCGCCCACTACGACCCAGAGTCCAGCATTATCAAGTTTATCGCCGATGGCGGCGTCGAGATTTGCCAAGAAGCTCGCCCCCCTGAGGCGGACCCCAACGCCGTTGTCCCCCTCCGCGCGATCGAGCATTTCGACGGCGGCACCGTCAGTACCTTCGACAACAGGGCGATATCCGTGACCACATGGGACCCCGGCGAGGATGGGATCAGCTTTACCCCCGCCAAAGCAGGCAAAGTGATCGGTCTTGTGGCCCTTTGCACGCCGGAGGGCGGGATGATGGCCTTGTCGACCGAAACAACAACGCAGAAATTCTCGGTCACATTCTCAGAAGATTTCTTCAGCAAGCCGATGGTCAAATACATCTCGGTGCCGGCCTTGGTGGGCGCCCCCCTGACCTATGAAGCTGGCGAGCGCTTGCGTTTGGCGTGGGCAGACACCGCCGAGGGCGCATTGGCCAATCGCAAGTTCACCGACGCACCAAGCGACGAGATTCTGGCCAAGCGGGAATCGCGGATTGTGGCGGTTTTGGTTGAAGACATCTGAGCGCTGGCGCAAAGAAGACGGCGCTGCCGCGCCGTTGCCTCCGGCGGAGGTATTTTTGCCAAGATGAAAGAGGCAGGTGCAGGGGTGCAGCTGCCTTTCTATATTATGGGGTGGAGGTGCCACATGCCTGCACTGTGCCGGGACTGTTTGACCGAATTGGAACACGGGCCGCGCTGCGGCGCGTGCGGCTCTCCCCGTGTGGTTGCCCATGGGGAACTGTGGGACTTGTCCATCGCCCACATGGATTGTGATGCTTTTTACGCCAGCGTGGAAAAGCGCGACCGCCCCGAGTTGGCTGCCAAGCCGGTGGTGATCGGTGGCGGGCGGCGGGGTGTGGTTTCCACGGCGTGCTATGTGGCGCGGATTCGCGGGGTGCGCTCGGCCATGCCCATGTTCAAGGCCTTGGAGCTATGTCCCGATGCGGTGGTCATCAAGCCGCGGATGGAGGTCTACGCAGCTGTCTCGAAGGAAATCCGTCTACGCATGGAGGCACTGACGCCTGCTGTGGAGCCTTTATCGCTGGACGAGGCATTTGTGGACCTGACGGGCACGGCGCGGCTGCACGGGGCGCCGCCAGCGGTGCTGATGGCGCGGTTGGTGCGGGATATGAAGCGGGATTTAGGCATCACCGGATCCGTGGGGCTGTCCCACAACAAGTTTCTGGCCAAGATCGCCTCTGATCTGAACAAGCCGCATGGGTTCTCGGTCATCGGGAAGGCAGAGACGCAGGCGTTTTTGGCCCGTCAGAAGGTGGGGATCATCTGGGGCGTTGGAACCGCGACACAGGCGGCGCTGGAGCGGGCGGGGATACGGGATATCTCGGACCTGCTGCGGTGGGAACGCGAGGACCTGATCACCCGTTTCGGCAGTATGGGCGAGCGCCTGTATCATCTGGCGCGGGGCGAGGACCGGCGGAAGGTTTCGGCTGATCGGGGCGTGAAATCCGTTAGCAACGAAACCACCTTTGACGAGGATATCTCGGACCCCGATCTGCTAGACGGGTATCTGTGGCGCATGTCCGAGAAAGTGGCGGATCGCCTGAAGGCCAAGGATATCGCCGGACGCACTGTTGGTTTGAAGATGAAGCGATCCGATTTCCGGTCAATCAGCAGGCAAGCGGCCCTTGGGGATGCCACCCAGATGGCGGACCGGATTTATCGCACCGCGCGTGGTCTGCTGGATCAAGTGCAAGGGGACGGCCCGTTCCGCCTGTTGGGGGTTGGGGTCAGCGATCTGGTCTCCAGCGACGATGCAGACCGGTCCGGCGATCTGCTGGACCCGCAGGCGGGCACCCGCGCCAAGGCCGAGCGCGCCACGGACGAGATTCGCAGGCGCTTCGGGGCCGATGCGATTCTGAAAGGGCGCGCCTTGCGCTGATTATTCCGCCGCCAGCGGCATCGAGGGCCGCATGATCTCGCAGATCTCGGCGGTGATGCGGGTGATCATGGCTTGGAAGTCTGCAAAGTCAGCGCGGGGACGGATGGTTTTTTCGTCCATATAAAGGGAGCGGTCGATCTCGATCTGGATGGCGTGCTGGTTCCGGCCCGGACGCCCGTAGTGCTGCACCGTGTAAGCACCGGCAAAGGGGCTGTTGCGGGTCACATAAAGGCCTTCGCGCCGGAAGGCGGCTTCGATCCCGTCCACCAGCGCAGAAGAGGCCGATGCCCCGAATCTGTCACCGATCACCACTTCGGGGCGGCGGTTGCCGTCGCGGGTCAGAGTCTCGACCGCCTCATGAGGCATGGAATGGCAATCAATCAGCGCAACGCTGCCCAGTTGGGCGCGGGTGTTATCCAAGAGGCGCTGCAACTGGCTGTGATAGGGCACCCAGCAATCGTCGATTCGGCGCTGGACCTCGGACATGGTGATCTTGCCGTGGTAAATCTGGCGCCCGCCCGCCACCACACGGGGCACCACCCCAAGCCCCGACGCGATTCGAGGGGAATGGATGCGGCGGCGCAATCCTTCGATCAACGCAGGGTCCAATTCATCTGCCGAGCGGTTCAGGTCCAGATAGGCGCGCGGGAATCGCGCACTGAGCAAACTGGCGCCGTGATCGACCACACCTGCGAAAAGCTGGTCCACAAAGGCGTCTTCGGACGATCGCACCGTGTGATTGTCCAGAATCGTCTTGGAAAGGAATGCGACAGGGTATTCGCGACCGCTATGCGGGGACGCAAAGACCACAGGGGTGGTTTGCTGGCGGGGCAGCCGTAGCTCATAGACCGAGTGATTCATTCTGTCTCCTTCAGGAAAAATCTAATCTGAAAAGAAACAGTGTCAAAAGGCCTTGAACCCCCCTGCGACTCCTTTTATAGGACTGCAACCGACGCGGAGCTCCGCGGCCTACATCGCTAGGACGCGGATTTTTGTTTCGGATGTGCGAGCGTAGCTCAGCGGTAGAGCACTACGTTGACATCGTAGGGGTCACTGGTTCGATCCCAGTCGTTCGCACCATCGAATTCACCGCCTCAATCTTGAGGCAACTGCTAACTAGGCGCACGCGCGCCGCGAAATGGGAGAGATCACGATGAAAGTCAAGAACTCGCTCCGCTCGCTCAAGCAGCGTCACCGCGATTGCCGTGTCGTGCGCCGTAAGGGCCGCGTCTACGTCATCAACAAGACGCAGCGCCGCTTCAAAGCCCGTCAGGGCTAAGCGCAACCTGAGCAGCAGATTTGGAAAGGCCGCCTTTTTAGGCGGCTTTTTCTTTGTCTACAGTCCGGAACTTTTGCCTATTCCATAAGCACCGGCCAAAAGAAAACGCCCCCGCATAGGCGGAGGCGTTCGAGAATCGGTAAGAATCAGACGGCTCAGTTGTAGTCGCGCTGGTCGTCGATCACCTTGCCATCATTGGGCAGGCTGCCCACGGGGACGCATTCGATGGCCCCTTTCATCTTCAACACCTCGGTCACCGACTTTTCATAGGCCGCCGCGTCCGAGCCCCCTTCGATCTGCACCCGCATCACGTCCATCTCGCCCTCTCGCAGGGCGATAACACGGGCGCGGGTCACCTCGGGGTGTTTAGCCACCAGTTGCGCCACCTGTTCAGGGCGCACGAACATGCCTTTGATCTTGGTGGTCTGGTCGGCACGGCCCATCCAGCCTTTGATCCGCAGGTTGGTGCGGCCGCAAGGGCTGGTGCCGGACATCACAGCGCTCAGATCGCCTGTGGCAAAGCGGATCAGCGGGTAATCGGGGTTGAGGGTCGTCACCACAACTTCGCCCACTTCACCTTCAGGAACAGGCGTGCCAGTTCCGGGGCGCACGATCTCAACGATCACGCCCTCATCCACGATCATCCCCTCCATCGCGGGGCTTTCATAGGCGATGTTGCCCAGATCAGCGGTGGCATAGCACTGCAGACAGGAGATCCCACGATCCGCATATTCCTTGCGCAGACTGGGGAACAACGCGCCCCCGCCCACAGCGGCCTTGGTGATCTTAAGGCGCTCGCCCATCTCGTCGGCCTTATCCAGAATCACCTTCAGGTAATCGGGGGTGCCTGCATAGGCGGTCGTACCCACATCGGCTGCGGCCCGCACCTGCAATTCTGTCTGGCCCACGCCCGCAGGCAGCACAGCCGCCCCAACAGCCCGTGCGCCATTCTCAAAGATCATACCGGCGGGGGTAAGATGATAGGCAAAGCAGTTCTGCACGATATCGCCGCGCCCGATACCTGCCGCATGCAGAAAACGCCCCACACGCCACCAGTCGTGATCCGCGCCCCCTGGCTCGTAGATCGGGCCCGGCGACTGGAAGATATGGGCAAATTCGCTGACCGGCTTGGCCGCGAACCCGCCCAAGGGCGACAGAGACTTCTGCGCCTGACCGATCTCGGACTTACGCAGCACCGGCAAGTGCGACAGGGCATCCATCCCGTCCACTTCCGAGGCATCAATAAAGGCCAGTGTATCACAATAGCCCCGCAGTTCTTTGGCGCGACGCAACTGCGCCCGCAAAGCATCCATCTGCGCGGCCATCCGTTCGTCGGCGCTGCGGGTCTCTAGTCCGTCGAAATAAGTGCTCATGCCACTCCCCCTCAGCTCAGCCAACGCTTACGGCGGCGATAACTACGCACATCGCGGAAGCTCTTCCGTCCCTCTTCGGACATGCCCAGATAGAACTCTTTCACATCAGGGTTCTCGCGCAGGTCGGCGGCAGAGCCGTCCATCACCACACGGCCCGATTCCAGAATGTAGCCATGGTGGGCATAGCGCAGCGCAACGTTGGTATTCTGCTCGGCCAGAAGGAAGGTCACGCCTTCATTCTCGTTCACCGATTTCACGATCTCGAAGATCTGCTCCACCAGCTGGGGCGCCAGACCCATGCTGGGTTCATCCAGCAGCACGCATTCGGGACGGGACATCAGCGCACGGCCAATGGCCACCATCTGCTGCTCGCCGCCCGAGGTATAACCCGCCTGCGACTTCCGCCGCTCTTTCAAGCGTGGGAAATAGTCGTAAACCATCTGCAAATCCGCATCGATCGCCCCGCGCCCGTCATGCCGCGTGTAGGCACCGGTCATCAGGTTCTCTTCCACGGTCAGGTGCTCGAAACAGTGACGGCCCTCCATCACCTGAATCACACCCTTTTTCACCAGCGCCGCGGGGTCCAGATCCTGCACCCGCTCGCCTTTATACATCACTGACCCTTTGGTCACCTCGCCCCGCTCGGAATGCAGCAGGTTCGAGATCGCTTTCAAAGTGGTGGTCTTGCCCGCACCATTGCCGCCAAGCAGCGCCGTAATCCCGCCCTTGGGCACCGACAGGCTGACGCCTTTCAGTACAAGGATCACGTGGTTGTAGATCACCTCGATATTGTTGACCTCGAGCAGAGTCTCTCCGGTCCGTCCTGCGTCCAGCATGGCTCTTCTTCTTGATATAAATACTCAATGGGAACTCCGGCAGCGACCTGCGCCGCCGGAGCCGTTTCAGCCGGCGTGATTAGCCGCCGCAGTTTTCATTGATCGGCCAGGGCGCGTTGGCCTCGGCGTATTCGGCAGCTTTGGCTTTTGCTAGCGGTGCGATAACCGACTGGTCAGCCTGCAGCAGATCGCTGGCCTGAACGAACTTTTCGCCGTCCCATTCCAGAATCCAGCCACCCGAGTGACCAGTGTGGTTGTCACACGAGGTCGAGAACGGCGGCACCATGCCAGCCATACCCAGCTCGGCCAGTTTCTCTTCGGTGATGTCCAGATTCTCCAGACCCCAACGCAGATCGGCGGGCGTGATTTCCGCATTGCCGGTGTGCGCCTGCGCGGCCTTGATGCCTTCAGCCAGGATCATCGACATGACCAGACCACGCTGGTAGAAGACGCTGCTCAGCTGGTCCTCGGTGGTCTGGGTCTTGCCGCTGGCGATGACCTTTTCCTTGATTTCCGCCATCAGAGCGCTGTCGGGCTGCGGCATCGACCAGCTGATCGACTTGTAGCCTTTGCCCTCTGCGCCAACGGCTGCCAGATCGGGATCATGACCTGCCCACCACACGCCATAGAACTGGTCCATGGGGTACTTGGTCTTCACAGCTTCGGCGATGGCCGCGCTGTTCATCGCGCCCCAACCCCACATGATCACATTGTCCGGACGCTCGCGGCGGACCTGCAGCCACTGGGCCGACTGGTTCTGCATTTCTTTCAGACCAACGGGGATCGGGACCAGCTCAAAGCCATGCTCGGCTGCCATTTGCTCCAAGAGGGGCAGAGGCTCTTTGCCGAAGGGGTGGTCCAGATGCAGGAAGGCGATCTTCTTGCCTTTCAGGTTCGCCATGTCACCGCCGGCGATGTCCGACAGGATCATATAAGCGCCATCCCAGTACGATGCGGGCGGGTTATAGGCCCACTGGAACGTGCCGCCTTCGGACATGGGGCTAAAGCCGTAACCGGGTGCCAGAATCGGGATCTGGTCCACGTTGGTCTTGGGCAGAACCTGCAGGGTGATGCCGGTCGACCAAGGCTGGGTCACCAGAGCACCGCCTTTGGTCTTCTCGTAGCACTCGACACCTTTTTCGGTCGAATAGCCGGTCTCGCACTCCTCGAAGTTCACGGGGAGGCCACCGATACCGCCGTCACGCTCGTTCAGCAGGGTCATGTAGTCTGCCTGACCGTTCATCAGCGGGATACCCAGTGCTGCGAACGGACCTGTGCGATACGCCAGGTTCGGGGTGTAAAGCTCTGCCGCCATGGCACCTGCGCCGACAACGGTCAGGGCAGTGGCTGCTGCCAGTTTCTTCCACAATTTCATCCGGACTCCTCCCTTGGATCACGTGGATGGATTTCGGTGCCCCCTCTCCTCAAAGAGCGCACCAAAGGTTGGGCTGCCCCGCGTTAGTGCGGGAACGGCCAAATCATGAGCTTTTCACGGATCAGCGCCCATAGACGCGCCAGCCCGTGGGGCTCAATAATCAGAAAGAATATGATCAAGCTGCCGACGATCATGATGTTCAGATGCTCAACCGTGGCCGAGCTGATCGGCAGCCCGAATGTCTGAGGCAGCGTGTTCAGGATCACCGGCAGGCCAACGATCAGGATCGCGCCCAGATAGTTGCCAAGGATCGAACCCAGACCACCGATGATGGCGATGAACAGGATGCGGAACGACAGCGGAATATCAAAGAGGTTCGGCTCGGCCGCACCGCGCCACATGAACACGAACAGTGCCCCCGAAACGCCGATGATATAGCTGCTGATCGCAAAGGCAGTCAGTTTGGACTTCATCAGGTTGATGCCGATCAGTTCGGCAGCAATATCCATATCGCGCGTCGCCTTCCACGTCCGGCCCAGAGTGCCCCGTGTCAGGTTGATGCACAGCATGGTCATCAGGCTGACGATCGCCAGAACCACATAGTACTGGGTCATGCTGTCTGCGGTCGGACCCGCGACGGTCACACCGAACATATCAAGGTTCGGCACCTGAATCGCGCCCGAAGCGTTGTAGTTGTAGAGCCACGCCCATTTTTCAAACAGCCAGACCAGAAAGAACTGGGCCGCAAGGGTCGCAATCGCCAGATAGAACCCTTTGATCCGCAGGCTGGGGATACCGAACATCACGCCCACCCCTGCCGAGAAGAAGCCCGACATCAGGATCGCCACGACCGGATTCATCCAGGGCATAATGGTCACCAGCTTGTAACAAGCATAGGCCCCGACGCCCATGAACGCCGCCGTCCCAAGGCTTAGCTGGCCCGCATAACCGGTCAGGATATTCAGACCCATCGCGGTCAGCGAATAGATCAGAATGGGGATCAGCAGGGTTTGAAAGGCAAACTCGCTGGCGGTCAGGGGTAGGATCACCCAAGCGAAGGCCAGAATGATGGCCAGCAGAAGGGCATCCTGACGGACCGGAAACAGGGCCATATCCGCCGTGTAGCTGGTCTTGAACTGACCCGAAGTACGATAAAGCATTCTCTTTTCCCGTTTAGCGTTGGATCAGTGCACTACGTGCGCGTCGTCTTCCTTGACCGCCCATTTCGGCGGCCGCGCCATTCCAGTGCGTTCTGAATGGCGCACCAGCCAGAGGTGGCAGAGCATCCCCGCCGCGCCTCCCGCTGCGGCCAGCAGGATGGCGATCACCATCTGCGGACCATTCGCCGAGTTCCCCGCCAGGGCCAGATATCCGAAGGTCCAGAACCCGCCCCAAGCAATCACATTCATCAGTGCAATCAGCTTTGCCATGTCTAAACCCTTTCGATGATCCGCTCGCCAAAGAGACCTTGGGGACGGAACAGAAGGACAAAGAGGGCCAGCACAAAGGCAAACCATGTCTCGGTATTGCCGCCCAGCAGGGGCTGTCCCCAGTAGATCTCGAACAGCTTTTCCAGAAGACCGATCATCAGACCGCCGATGATAGCGCCGGTGATGGACTCAAGCCCCCCCAGCATCAGAACCGGCAGCGCCTTATAGGCAATCACCTCAAGGGCAAAGCTGACGCCTGCACGGGCACCCCATGCAATACCGGTCACCAGCGCGATGATACCAGCGATGAACCACACCAGAACCCAGATGGTCTGAAGGCTGATCCCCACCGACAACGCGGCCTGGTGATCGTCACCCAAAGCGCGGATCGCACGGCCCATGCGTGTCTTGTTCAGGAACAATAGCAAGGCCACCACCAGAACCGCCGCCACAACAACCGCCGTCACGTCCTTCTGCTCCAGCAGCAGAAAGCCGCCAAAGGGTTCAAAGATGAACTCGCCTGTGGGAATGCCCAGTTCTTCGGTGATCATCACCTTGTTTTCGCCGCCGAAAATCAGCTCGCCAAAGCCGATCAGGAACAGCGTGATCCCGATGGTTGCCATAAACAGGATGATGTCCGGCTGACCCACCAGCGGGCGGAGGACAACCCGTTCAATGCTGACAGCCAGCACGAACATCACCCCAAGGGACAAGATAACAGAGATCCATGCGGGCACGCCCAACTGGTGGAACCCCACCAGCGCGAGCGCGGCAAACACCACCATGATCCCCTGCGCAAAGTTGAAAATCCGGCTCGAGCGGAAGATCAGAACGAACCCCAGCGCAATCAGCGCGTAAAGGATGCCCGAAACCAGACCTTCCCACAGCACCTGCATCAGAAAATCCGGTGCCTCGAACATATCGACGAAGGGTTTGACCAAAATATTGTTCAGCAATTCCATTTACGTCATCCCTTTAGTGCTGCACGCCAAGATAGGCGTCGATCACATCCTGATTGTTGCGCACCTCATCAGGCGTGCCGTCACCGATCTTCTTGCCGTAATCCATCACGACGACCCGATCGCTCAGGTCCATAACTACGCCCATGTCATGCTCGATCAGGGCGATGGTGGTGCCGAACTCATCGTTCACATCCAGAATAAAGCGGCTCATGTCCTCTTTTTCCTCGACGTTCATGCCCGCCATCGGCTCGTCCAGCAGCAGGATTGACGGCTCTGCCGCCAGCGCCCGCGCCAGCTCGACCCGTTTTTTCAGACCATAAGGCAGACGCCCCACGGGCGTTTTGCGGATCGCCTGAATTTCCAGAAAGTCGATGATTTCCTCAACCTTCTCGCGGTTCGCGACCTCTTCGTCGCGCGCCTTGCCCCACCACAGAGCCTGACTGGCAATCCCTGCATTCATATGGGTCAGACGGCCGGTCATGACGTTGTCCAGAACGGTCATCCCCTCGAACAAAGCGATGTTCTGGAACGTCCGCGCCACACCCATGCGGGCCACCTCATAGGGCTTCATGGCCGGACGCGGCGCGCCCTTGTACCAAACCGCCCCCTCACTCGGAGTGTAGAACCCCGAGATGATGTTCAACATCGAGGACTTCCCCGCTCCGTTCGGCCCGATGATCGCGCGGATCTCGCCCTCACGGATGTCAAAGCTGATGTCCTTGATGGCCACCACACCGCCAAAGCGCAGGGTGATGTTCTTCATCTCCATCAGGACGCCGCCGATCTGGCGACCGTCCTCGGTCACGTATCCTGCGTCTGCGTCCATCACTGAGTCCGCTCCTTCAAACACAGGCCCATTCCTTCCTGATTGTCCAAATACTCATGCCGACGGTCCAAGATGCTCATTCTGCTGCCACCCTCTGATGGGCGACCGGTGCCACGGCCGCATCGCGAAGTTCCAAAGTCGCGCGGATCTTGCCTTTACGGCCATCCTCGTAGGTGACTTCGGTTTCGGTGTAGATCGTAGGCGAGCCGTCATAGAGCGCCCCCACCAGATCAGCGAATTTCTCGGCGATGATCTTGCGGCGCACCTTGCGGGTACGGGTCAATTCACCATCGTCCGCGTCCAGTTCCTTGTGCAGCACAAGGAAGCGGTGGATCTGGCAGCCCGACAGCATCTCATCCTGCGCGACGCTTCGGTTCACCTCTTCCACGTGCTTCTGGATGGTCTCCAGAACCTGCGGATGACCGGCCAGTTCCTGATAAGAGGCATAGGCGATGTTGTTGCGCTCGGCCCAGTTACCCACCGCGGTCAGGTCAATGTTGATGAAGGCCGTGCAACGATCCTTGCCCGCGCCGAACACCACGGCTTCCAGAATATTCGGGAAGAACTTCAGCTTGTTCTCAACGTACTTGGGCGCAAACAGACTACCGTCGGCCATCTGGCCCACGTCCTTGGCACGGTCGATAATCCGCAGATGCCCGGTCGAGGGTTCAAAGAAGCCCGCGTCCCCTGTGGCCACCCACCCTTCGGCATCCTTGGTGTCTCGGGTGCTTTCAGGGTTCTTGTAGTACTCAACAAAGGTGCCGGGACTGCGGTAGAAAACCTCGCCGCTCTCGGCGATCCGCACCTCAACACCGGGCGAAGGCACGCCTACGGTGTCGCTGCGCACTTCGCCGTCAGGCTGCTGGGTGATGAACACGCTGGCCTCGGTCTGACCGTACAACTGCTTCAGGTTGATGCCCAAAGCCCGATAGAAATCAAAGATTTCCGGCCCGATCGCCTCGCCAGCGGTATAGCCCACACGCACCTGACCAAAGCCAAGCATGTTCTTCAGCGGGCCATAGACCAGAAACTCGCCCAAGGCGTATTTCAGGCGGTCCATCATCCCCACGGATTTGCCGTCCAGAATGGCCGGACCCACCTTGCGGGCATGGGCCATAAAGTGATCGAACAGCCACTTTTTGGTTTTACCAGCATCTTCCATGCGGATCATGGTCTGGGTCAGCTGGGTTTCAAAAATCCGCGGAGGCGCAAAGTAATAGCTCGGCCCGATTTCCCGCAGATCGGCCATCATCGTCTCGGGGCTCTCGGGGCAGTTCACACAGAACCCCGTCCAGTACGCCTGCCCGATCGAGAAGATAAAGTCGCCCACCCACGCCATCGGCAGATAGGCCAGAACCTCATCACCCGCACGCAGATGATCGAACTCCGAGCTGTTCTTGGCCGTTTCAATCATGTTGCGGTTGGACAGAACCACGCCCTTGGGCTTGCCGGTGGTGCCCGAGGTATACAGCATCACACAGGTGCTGTCGTAATTCAGCGCATCACGGCGACGGTTCAATTCCGGTGTCAGCTCGTCCCGCGCCGCATAGCCCTGCTCTTGCACGTGGCTATATTCATGCAGGCGGGTGTGATCGTATTTCCGCATCCCGCGAGGATCCAGATAGATCATGTGTTCGAACTGATGCAGAGTTTCCTGCACCTCGATCACCTTGTCCACTTGCTCCTGATCGCCCGCGATGACGAAGCGCGCGCCGCAGTGATCCAGCACGTAGGCCATCTCTTCCGCGTTCGCGTCCTGATACAGCGGCACCGGCACGGCACCCGCCGCCTGCGCTGCCACCATCGACCAGTACAGATACGGACGGTTGCGGCCGATAATGGCGATGTGGTCACCAGGCTGAATGCCCAGATTGATCAGGCCAAGGGCCAGCTTTTCAATTTCAACAGCGGCTTCGGCCCAGCTCCAAGTTTGCCAGATACCGAATTCCTTTTCGCGATTCGCGGGTTTGCCGGAATACAGCTGTGCATTCCGTGCCAGCAGCGCTGGAAAGCTTTCCAACGCGCCGGCTGACGCCTGCGTGTTTACCACGTTAATCTCCTCCCTATGTCCGGTCTCCCCTCCGGACAAATCGCTTGCGCGATTCATGGACCTATTGGGTCACGGGTAGAGGTTGGTGGTCAACTTTTTCCTGAAGATTTCTGAAATCTAACGAATTGTAACAGCGCAAAAACGGCGCTTGCGCCCGCCTTTTGGTTGTCGCCAAATGATGACCGGAGGAGCCATGTCAGACGCAACACACGCTATTCATGCCATGACGGTTTCGGGGCTCAACCTGATCCAGCAGGCGCTGTCGATTTTTGATTCCGACCTGCGGCTGGCGGTCTCAAACCGGCGGATGCAGGAACTATTCGATCTGCCCGATGAACTGGTCACCCCCGGCGTCGCGTTCGAAGAAGTGATCCGCTATCTGGCCACCCGCGGTGAATACGGACCGCTGGACGATCTGGAAGGTTTCGTCGCCACCCGCGTCGAGCAAGCCCGCACTTTCGCCCCCCATTATATGGAGCGCACCCGTGCCAACGGTCGTATCATTGCGGTCGAAGGCAACCCGCTGCCCGGTGGGGGCTGGATCACCGTTTACACGGACATCACCCAGACCAAACGGCAAGAGGCGCTTTTGCGTGCGCGGTCCGAAGAGTTGCACGATCAGGTTCTCTCCTACGCCGAGGACCTGTCAGCCGCGAACCGCGAACTGGCCGCAACCAACGCCGCATTGGAAGAGGCGACCGCCCGCGTCACCGCCGCCGAGGCGCGCATCCGCCTGACCACCGAAATGATGCCTGCCCACATTGCCCATGTGGGGCTGGACCAGCGTTATACCTATTCGAACCGGCAACTTTCGTGGGTCATGCCGGGCCGCCCCAAGGAAATCCTTGGCCTCCACATGCGCGAGGCATTGGGCACCAGCACCTATGCGAAGGTCCGCCCCTATCTGGACGAGGCCCTGCAAGGCAAGGCCAGCGCGTTCGAGATCACCCATGACGCCAGTTCCCGCCGCCTGCGCGTAGCCTTCACGCCCGATCTCAGCACCGGCCAGATTTCCGGCGTCAACATCCTGTCGATGGACGTGACCGAGGAAACCCAAGCCCGCGTCGCCTTGCAACAGTCCAAAAAACGCGAGATGGCCGCCCAGCTGACCAGTGGTCTGGCCCATGATTTCTCGAACCTTCTGACGATCATTCTGGGGATGCAGTTCAAGCTGGCCCGTATGCCCCTGCCCGCCGAGGCCGAAGACCTGATCAACGCCACCATCAACGCCGCCAAACGGGGCGGTGTGTTGCTGGACAAGATCGCAGGCATCACCGCTGGCCGCGAGGTGCATCTGTTGCCCGTGAAAATGCAGGACTTCCTGCGCGATCTGGGCACGCTGGCACGCTCTGCCCTGCCCGAGGGGATGGACCTGACCGTTCAGGACGATCTGGACGATTGCACCCTGCTGTTGGATGCGGGTCTGTTGCAAGACGCGGCCCTGAACCTTGTGCTGAACGCCCGCGATGCCAGTGCGCCTCATGGCCGGATCACTCTGCGCCTGCGGGCCATCGCGGACACTTGGGTCGAGCTTTCGGTCAGCGACACCGGTCCCGGCTTCTCCGAGGCCGCCCTGACCCACGCGCTAGATCCTTTCTACACCACCAAGGGCGGCGAAGGGTCGGGTCTTGGGCTGTCGATGGTATATGACATGACCAAAACCGCAGGCGGCACCGTGACCCTTGGCAACACTTCCCAAGGGGGGCGCGTCACCATCCGCCTGCCCTACCGCGCCGCGCCTGTCGCGAAGGCACCGCGCATGGTCCTGTTGGCAGAAGACAGCCCCGACATCCGCGCCGTCGTGCGCGATATGCTAACCAGCGAAGGCATTCCTGTGATCGAGGCAACTTCCGCCGAAGAGGCGCTGGCCTTGGCCGCCCAACTGTCCGAGATCGACTTTGTGCTGTCCGACATCTCGCTGGCCGGAACAATGACAGGGGTGGACCTGCGGGCCGCGCTGATGCACTTGGACACCCCGACGCCAGTGACGCTGATGACCTCGCTGCCGGAAACCCACCCTTTGCACGCTGCTGCCCGCGATGGCGGCACAGTGCTGAAAAAGCCTTTCGACCAGCGCATGCTGACCGCCGCCATGGCACAGGAGATGACACGATGACTGCGCCGCTGGTCACAATCCTAGACGACGAACCCGATATCCGCCGCCTGCTGTCCGACACGCTGGAAGAGGCGGGCTTTCGCACGCTGTCCTTTGGCCGCGCCACGGAATTCGAGGCAGCCCTGAAAACCACCACCCCCGATCTGTGCCTTGTGGACCTTTCCTTGCCCGACAAGGACGGTCTGACACTGGTTCACCGACTGGCGCTGGAACAAGGGGCGACGGTCATCATCATCTCGGGCCGTGCGCAGGTGCAAGACCGGATCACGGGGCTAGAGTTGGGGGCCGATGACTACATCATCAAACCCTTTGACCCGTCCGAGGTCGTGGCCCGCATCCGCGCCCGCCTGCGCAAAGGCAAAAGCGCCGCTGCATCTGCGGGCGATACCGCCCAGTTCGAAGGCTGGACCGCACATTTTGACCAGTTCACCCTTGTCGACCAAAACGGTGCCGAGACCCCCTTTAGCCACGCCGAGGGGGCCGTTTTGCGCCTGTTTCTGGAAAGCCCGAAACGCCTGATCACCCGCGCCTATATGCAGGAAACCTTGGGCGGCGCGGCGGGCGAGAGCTTTGACCGCGCGATGGATGTTCGCATCTCGCGCCTCAGGACCAAGTTGCAGGAAGACCCCAAGAACCCTCGTCTCATCAAGACAATCTACGGGGCGGGCTACATCTTTCTGGGCGATGTGGTCTGGCGGTAAACCGCGCCTTGCCCTCACGCCGATCGGCGCGTAGTCCTTTGACCAATAGATCAAAGGAGCCCCCATGACCGAGATCACTCTGGTCCGCCACGGACAGGCCAACAGCGGCGCACAGGATGAGGCCAGCTATGACCGCCTGTCCGATCTGGGCCACCAGCAGGCGCGCTGGTTAGGGGACTATTTGCACGGGCTGCCTGCCTATGACCGCGTGATCAGCGGCGCGATGCAGCGCCAGATCGACACCGCCAAAGGTCTGAACACCCGCGCACTGCCCCACAACACCGATCCCCGCCTGAATGAGTTGGACTACTTCGGGCTGGCCGATGCCCTGCGTCTGCATTCGGGCGTTCCGATCCCCACCAACGCCGCAGATTTTGCCGCCCACGTCCCCCAAGTGCTGGACGCGTGGCGCAACAACGCGCTTGAGGGCCTGTCCGAGACCTATGACCACTTTCACGACCGCATTTTCAGCGCCCTGCATGACGCTGCAAATAGCGGGCAACGGTGTTTGCTGGTGACCTCGACCGGCGTGATCTCGACCCTGACAGCGATCGCGCTGGGGCTAGAGGACGCCGCACGGGTCAAGATGTTCCTTGCCGTGGCCCATACCTCGATCCACAAATTCTCGCTTCATGGCGATGAGTTGCACCTGACCCAGTTCGGCGCCACGCCCCACCTGGATCACCCCGACCGTTTGCACGCCCGTACCCACGTTTAAGCCCGTTTAAGAAAGTCCCCAGCTATGTCTCAGCCCCTTCACCTTTGGGTCCGCGCCGAAAGCCGCCCCGATGAACAGCGCGTTGGCATCACCCCCGCAGGCGTTGCCGCCATGATCAACGCGGGCTATCGCGTGACGGTCGAAGACAGCCACCAGCGCATCATCCCGATCAGCGACTACCAAGCGACGGGCGCTGAGATCGCACCCGAAGGCAGCTGGCCCGAGGCCCCCAAGGACGCGATCATCTTTGGCCTCAAAGAGCTACCCGATGATGACTCGCCCCTGATCCACACGCACATCATGTTCGGCCATGCCTTCAAAGGGCAGTTCGCCGGTCAGCGCCTGCTGAAACGCTTTGCCCAAGGGGGCGGCACGCTGCTGGATCTGGAATATCTGGTGAATTCGGACGGTCGCCGCGTGGCCGCCTTTGGCTATTGGGCCGGTTTTGCGGGCGCGGGTGTGTCGCTGCTGGCATGGGCCGCGCAACAGCAAGGCACTGTCTGCCCCGCCATTCAGGCGCACCCCAGCGTGGACAGCTTTATCACCCAGATCCGGAGCGCCATGACCGCCGCCAGCGAAGGCAAACCCCGCGCCATCGTCATCGGCGCTTTGGGCCGCGTCGGCACCGGTGCCGCCGATCTGTGCGAGCGGCTTGGCGTGGAAACCACCCGCTGGGACATCGAAGAAACCCAGCACGGCGGCCCCTTCCCCGCGATTATGGAGCATGATCTATTCCTGAACTGCATCCTCGCCCGTCCCGGAACGCCGGTCTTCGTGCCCCGCAGCGTCGTTGATCTGCCGCGCAGCTTGTCGGTCATCGGGGACGTGGCCTGCGATCCGGACAGCGATTACAATCCCGTGCCGATTTATCACCGCGCCACCACTTGGGCCGAACCTGCCCTGCGCGTGACCGAAACCCCGCCGCTGGATGTGGTGGCCATCGACAACCTACCGTCCTTGTTGCCCCTAGAGTCTGCCGATGACTATGCCGAGCAGTTGCTGCCGTGGCTGCGCCAGTTGTCCGGCGACGAAGGCGGCGTCTGGTCCCGCGCCCGTGCGACCTTTGCGCAGCACATCGCAGAGCTGAACGGGTAATCGCTGCCCTGACCGAAAACCGCAGACGGCTGTCGAACAAAGCCGATCGCTGTCTGCGGAAACCAACTGGCGTGCTAGTCTAGGCGAATGTCCGGTGCCGTGATCTGACTGATCAAACCGCCCGCGTTCACCGCATGATAGATGGACCGAGGCGGCCGCGATGCCCCGTCAACACGGCGCTCTACCCAGTTCTTTTCCTCCATGGTTTTCAAAGACTGCGACAATGCCCGATCCGTGATCGTTGGCAGGGTCCGCTTGATCTCATTGAACTGGCTTGGAACGCGCAGGGTACTAAGCACCGGCAAGGTCCACGACCGGCGCAGCAAATGCCGGTCTTCTTCTTTCGCGCTCTGATAGACCTTATGGGCCATCGCCGCCGCCGCAATCCCCGCTTGGGTCAGGCGAAACTCGGGGCGCAAGGGGTGGCCGTAACCGGGGTTCCGCTCAAGCAAGCCGATCTTGATCAGGTGCTCCATGCTTTGGGCAAAGGCCGTTCTGCTGGCCCCTGTTGCTGCCAACAGGGGGGCTTGCCGTCCGGCGACACCGGCATGCAGGCTGGACAAAATGGGCACGGCCCAAGCCCTAGAGGAAATGTTGACAAGCGTTCTTATGTCCATAAAGTATAGTTAGTATATTATTAGACATTTGGAAAGCTGGAAAGTCCATGAGCCTTGTTTCACTGAACCAGAACATTACCATCGCTCTCTCTGTCAAAGACCGGCACGCCAGCGCCGGTTGGTACAAGACCATGCTGGGATTTGAGGTGCTGTACCATGCGGATGAGGCCGGCTGGTCCGAGCTTCAGACCAACACGCCCGGCGTCACCCTTGGATTGGGCGAGCACACGAAACCCGCGCCCGGCAACTGCGTGCCGGTTTTCGGCCTGAGTGATCTGGACACCGCCCGCCAAAAGCTAGAGCAGGCCAGCGTCAAATTTGATGGGGAAACGGACGTTGTCGAGGGGATGGTCAAGACCGCCACGTTCTACGATCCAGACGGCAACGCGCTGATGCTGGCCGAAGATCTAACCGGCGCATAAAAAGCGAAAGGCGCCCTCTTTCGGGCGCCTTTGCTTATTCGTCGTCGTCATCCTCAAGACCCAAGGCATCCAGACCGTTTTCCAGATGGTCCGCCAGATGGGGCATCCCCATCAGGTAGCTGCTGGTGGCGGTGGTCGCCTCGTTCCGGGCAGTCTCACGGGCCTCTTCCAGCTCATCTGCGGTAAAACTCTCGCGGCCGATCCAAGCGACACAGACCAGATCGATCTGCTCGTCTTCATTCAGATCATCGATAAACTCGGCCAGTTCCGAACCATCCATCGAGGTCGGCTGCCCCTGTTCATCCTCGGACAAATCTTCGGTCAGCACTTCGTATTCCTCGGCGGTCATGCGCATTTCATGGGCCAGAGAAACGATGTGGGCAATCTTAGATGCGGATATCTGCAACATGATGCGTTCCTTGTTAAACCTGTTCTGGCAGGCAGTGTGATGCGTGTTCGACCTTGTGCGCCTTGATCTACAGCAAGACGACAGTTAGCCGACAATCCGGTAATAAAGACTGTCCGGCAAGAACCGAGACAGTCGGAACACCCATGAAAACAACGTCGGGAAATTGCGCGCAAAGCTGCGCCCGTTCATGTGTTCGAAAATTTCCCGCGCAGCCTGATCCGGTGTCATGAGGAAAGGCATCTTGAAATCATTCTTGTCAGTGAGGCGGGTCTTGATGAAACCGGGGTTCACCAGTTGCACCCGAACGCCGGTGCGGCGGGTGTCGGCGTGCAGGGTCTCGGCCAAAGACATCACGCCTGCTTTGCTGGCCCCATAGCCCACAGCCCCCGGCAATCCTCGAAAGCCCGAAAGACTACCCGTCAGCACCAGATGACCGTGATCCCGCGCCATCATGCGCGGCAGCACCTGTCCCACACAGCGCAGCGCGCCGATGAAGTTGATCTCGCCCATCGTGGCCAGCTTTTCCGCGTCCACTTGCTTGGCATCCATCGGCCAGTAGACCCCCGCCAGATAGACCATGCCGTCCACATCGCCCACGGCCTGCGCGGCCTGTGCAACGCTGTCCGCATCGGTCACATCCATCGGCACAACCTGCGCCTCGCTGGGCAATTCTCCGGCCAGTTCGTTCAGACGATCCGCGCTGCGGGCGCTTAATACAACCTTGCACCCAGCGCGGCTAAGCTGATGAGCCAGCGCCCGTCCCAGCCCCTCGCTTGCGCCGATCAGCCAATAGGTTTTACCCGTCCACTCGTTCACATATCCTCCTTGCGGCGCATGGTGGCCACCAGTTCCGCGACCTTGATCCCGAACTTGCGAAACTGGCTGCGGTTCACGACCGCGCCGTTCGGGGCAAGGTACATCCAGTCCGTCACATCCAGCACATGCCCGCCCGATTCCTGCGGCAAGCGAATGCGGTATTTCAGCTGCACCGCGTCCCCGCTTTGCCAACCTGTGCCGGTGCCCACCAGATCATCCGCCTCGGCGGTGATGCGGCCCTGATTATCCACCGACAAACGCCATTCACGGTTCTGCGTGGTGCCACTGTCGTAGGTGAATAACTCGGTCATCCGGCCCTTGTTCCCCTGCCATTCCGCATTCATCTGCGCACAAAACCGCGAGGCCACGCGGCCCATGGGCCCATAGATCACCCCTTCACAATCAATGGGGCCGTTCAGTGCGGCGCGAATATCAAAGGTTTGCGCACCGCCCGCATAATCATCGGGGGTTTGGGCGCGAAAGCTGGCAAGGCGCTGAACCAACAATACCAGCGCAAAGGCCACAAACAGACCGGCCAAGAAGAACACAACACTAGACATCTTGAATATCCTCTAACGAAGTCACCATCAGCAGAAGCGCCGCACAGGCCTTGAGCACACAAGGTAGCGCGGCATACAGCACCGTCAGCGCCCACAGGGCGGTTTCGGTATTTTCAGAGCCTGACTGAAAACCAAAGGCCCCGAGCAACGGCAAAAGCGCGATCGCCGCCACGGCCAAAGCGGCCTTATTCACAAAAGACCAAAGGCCAAATCCAATGCTGGCCTCGGGCACGATCTGCGCCATTCGGTGGGCGAATAATGCAGGCAACAGGGTCATATCCGCCCCGACAGCCGCGCCCGAGGCCGCGCAGATCACCGCAAACAAGGCCACATCGCCCGCCTGCAACGTGACTGCGCCCGCAAATGCCACAATCGACAGCCCCATGGCGGTCAGCAGCATTTTCTTTGCACCAAACTTGTGGGCCAGAGCGCTCCAGATCGGGGCGGCAAGGGCGGCTGAGGCGAAGAAAAGTAGCAGCAATGGTCCCTCGGACCCTGCGGCGCTGAGGCGCGCGTCCACAAAGAACAGAAATAAGGTCGAGCTGACGGCAACGGGCGCAGCGTTCATCAGCGCCACCAGCAACAGCCGCCGAGCAGGTCCGTCCGCCAGCACAGGCCGCAATGCATTCAAGCCTGTGTCGGGCCCCGCGCCAGCCGCCTGCCATTCCCCGCGCATCGCAACGCCCGCCACAGCCGCCAACATCACAAAGCCCACCGCGAACCCCGCAAAGGGCTGGGAAAGCCACGCCCCAAGGGCCACCGGCGCGACCGCCGATAGACAGATGCCGATCAGCCCGCCGGTCTCTCGCCAAGCTGCCAGCCGCAGGTGGCTGCCTTGCACGTCCTGCGCCCGCTGCACGCCGGTCGCGTAGAACAGGATCGTCAGAAAGCTGAAGGCCGAGAACAGCAGCGCCAGCGTCAGGGCAAACCACAGCAGCGGCGCGACAGGCGGAGACACAGCAAAGAGGCCCACCATCGCCGCCGCCAACAGTGCAGCCGCCACAGCCGCAGCAAACCCTCGGTGCCGCAAGCGCCCTGCCAGCATTCCCAGCAGCGGGTCTTGCACCATATCCACCAGACGCAGGCCGAACAGGACCACCCCCAGCGCGGGCAAGCCCACGCCATAAGTGTCCACATAAAATTTGGGCGCGTGCATGTAGATCGGCAGACCCGCCGAGGCCAGTAGTGCCGCAAACAAGGCGTAGGCCCCCAACGGGACCTGACGGGCTATCACCGGCTGACCTCCTCCAAGGGGGCGTCAGGGGCCGAACGGAAACGGGCCCGTTTCACCGCCAGCTTCAACGCCTGCCAGTGGATCAGGGTCAGCACGCGGCGCGAGCCGAACGGCCTGCGCCACATGGCCCGCAGGATGGTGCGGTTGGTCAAAGGCGCGCGGCGCCCCGTGAGCGTCGCGGTCACCCCACCATCACCGTGGGTCAGATCAATCCAGATGCCGATCCGGTCGTCACGCACGTCAAACCGGAACCGATAGCCCCCCGCAATCGGCTGGAAGGGCGAGACGTGAAAGATCTTACGCGCCTCCAGAACATCCTCGGCCCCGATCACCTCCAGATCATCGCGATGACACAGATAGCTGTGGCGTTGCCCGAAGGTGTTGGTGACCTCAGCAATCACAACACGCAACTTGTCCGAGGCATCATAGCTCAGCCAGAAACTGACCGGATTGAACACATGCCCCAGAACCCGTGGCTGGGTCAGTAGCAAAAGCCGTCCGCCCGCAGGCAGGCCATGGCTGGCCAGCACATCGCGGGCCCAAGCGGCGCCTTTTCCCAGATGTGGCGCGCCCCCATGTTCGCGGTCGGACACAGAAAACAGGTTCCAGCGGTTGCGACTGAAGAGTGTCGGGCCGGATTGCCGGACCTCAGGTTCTAGAAGCACATAGTCGATGGAATAGCGAAAGGCGTTTTCGATCCCGCCTTTTCGCCCGTGCCATGTGTGGGCATCTAGATGTTCGACAACTGCGTTCATGCCGCTGCCGTCGAGCGAACACGCATCTGTTCGATTCTCGCTGCAACCTCCAACCCGCTGGACAGGCCGTCTTCGTGAAAGCCGTTCTTTGTCCACGCACCGCAGAACCAGATGTTGCGGGCGCCGTTCACTGCGGCCAGCCGCTTTTGCGCCGCCAAGGCCGCAAGATCATAGACCGGATGGCGCAGGACCGTCTGATCGTAGATCAGTTCTTCGCGAATGGGGCGACGGGTGTTCAGGGTCACCAGATGCAGGTCATCATGGGGGATCGGTTGCAGATTGTTCATCCAGTAGGTCAGGTCAATCCCGTCTGCGGACGCATCTTTGTCCTCGGCATAGACCCAGCTGGCCCACGCCGACCGGCGTTTGGGCATCAGTGATGCGTCTGCGTGCAGTGTGACAGTGTTCGGCTGATAGCGGATCGCACCCAGAATCTCGCGCTCGGGCAAAGTAGGGTCGACCAGCATTTTCAAGCTGTCGTCCGAATGGGTCGCCATGACCACATCATCAAACCGCTCCCAGGCGCCGCCCGCACAACGGACCTCGGACCCAAGCCCCCAGCGGCGAACCCCCGCCACCGCGGCCCCAAGACGGATCGTTGCGCCGCGCCGCGTCATAGCTTCTGCCAAGCGGTTAACATATTCCACCGAGCCGCCCGCGACCGTGTACCACTGGTGCTGGCCCGTGGCCTGCAACAGATTGTGGTTTTTGAAAAACGTAATCATCGCCTGCGCAGGGAAATCCAGAATGCGGTCTACAGGCGTTGACCAGATCGCGCCGGACATGGGCGCCAGATAGAAATCACGGAACCCGTCGCTAAGGCCCATACGCTGGATCAACTGGCCAATAGTCTGGTCGGGATAGGCGGCCACGCTGGCCTCGGCACCAGCATTGAAACGCAGGATATCGCGCAGCATTGCCAGATAGCGGAGATTCACCAAATTCCGCTTCTGCGCGAAGATGCCCTGCAGGTTGGCCAAGCTAAACTCAAGCCGCCCTCCGTCGATCGAGGCACCAAAGCTCATATCGCTGGGGACCACCGGCACTTTGAGCATCTCGAAGAAACGCACTAGGTTGGGATAGTTCACGCGGTTATAAACGATAAAGCCCGTATCCACAGGCTGATTGCCACGCTTACCTGCAAGTTTCGTTCGCGCATGGCCTCCAAGGCGCGGCGCGGCCTCGATCAAGGTGACGTCGTTATGTTCCGACAGGGCCCACGCGGCCCCCATGCCCGAAATGCCGCCGCCGATGACCGCGATTTTCCGACGTGCGCCGGCTTCAAACTCAAAGGGCATGCCCAGTCTCCTGTTCGTGTTTGCATGGGGTTACGCAGGCCGCAGCCGTTCGGATGAAAAAAACTCCGGCAAAAATGATCCGGTTCCAAAATAGCCACGTATTCACTGCATGATGTTGGACAGCGGAACAAATTTCGAAGCAGAAGCGTCGTCACGGGTCGAAAGCCGTGATAGCTTGGTTGCACAAACCGTGCCGCCAAACGGAAAGACCCGCTTGCCTAACACAGACCCAAATCCGTCCATCCTATGGGTGGATCACATGGCCCGCATCGCCGGGTCCAAAGATCAGGCCGCTTTTGCCGAACTGTTCCGGCATTTCGCCCCACGGGTGAAAGCATTTCTGATGAAAGGCGGCACCGAGGCGCAGATGGCCGAAGAATGCACCCAAGAGGTGCTGGCGACGGTCTGGACCAAAGCCCATAGCTTTGATCCGTCGCGTGCAAGCGTTGCCACATGGATCTTCACCATCGCCCGCAACCGAAAGATTGACATGGTCCGTCGGCAAAGACGGCCAGAACCGGAAGAGCTGACCTGGGGCCCCGAGCAAGAGCCACAGGCCGAGGACGTCATGGCGATGCAGCAAGAAAGCGCACGCCTCAAGACCGCACTCGGGACGCTTCCTGACAAACAAAGGGACTTGGTCGAGAAAGCCTACTTTGGCGATCTCAGCCACTCGGAAATCGCCGAAACGACCGGCCTTCCGTTGGGAACGATCAAGTCGCGGATCAGACTGGCGCTGGAACGCTTGCGCCACGACATGAGATGACCGGTATGAAACAGTTAAAAATCACGCACCACCTGCCCTATGGCCTGATGATGGCCTACTCCGCAGGTAACATGCCCGAGGCGTTCAACCTGACGATCGCCACCCATATCGCCATGTGTGATGAATGCCGTGCCCAACTTGGCAGTATGGACGCCGTCGGAGGCGCGCTTCTGGAAGACGTGGACACCGTGCAGGTCAGTGACGAAAGTTTCGAACAGACCCTTGCCCGCATCACAGCGATTGAGGCCGAACCACAAGAACCGGTAGCGCCGCTGAATTCGGACGTGCCATCTCCGCTGGCAGATTACATCGGGGGCAGCTTGAAAGACGTACGCTGGCGGTCAATCGGGATGGGGGTCAAACAGGCGATCTTGGAGACCGACGGAAAAGCGACCGCGCGTCTTCTGTATATTCCTGCTGGCACCTCGGTCCCTGACCACGGCCACCGTGGCACCGAACTGACGCTGGTTCTGCGCGGTGCCTTCAGCGACGAGACAGACCGATTTGGCCCCGGCGACATTGAGGTTGCGAACGAAGACCTGAACCACACCCCTGTCGCAGATATTTCGGGGGACTGTATCTGTCTGGCCGCCACCGATGCGCCGCTCAAGTTCAACAGCCTGATCCCGCGACTGGCCCAGCGTTTCCTGCGCATCTGACGTTTGCAGGACGGTGAAATGAATAAAGCCCGGTAGTCCCACACTACCGGGCTTTACTTTATGAAATCGTCCAAGCTGTTCCGTGAGCGGGGGGCAATCAGTCAGCGAAGGCCGGTCTCATCAAGAAGGCCACGCTTTTTGGCCTCGTAATAATATCCACGGGCGTAGTGCATGACGGCTGCGCTTTCGTCGCCATCAGACACCATCCAAGCACCGCGCAGGTATTTCACGGCGTATTTCAGGTTGGTTTCCGCATCCAGCAGATCACCGGGCTTGCCTTGGAAGCCCATGCTGCGGGCTGTGGCAGGCAGGATCTGCATCAGGCCATAATAAGGGCCGTTGCGGGCGCCGGGGCGGTGGGTGCTTTCGCGGATCACCACACGCTGGATCAATTCCGGCGGGACTTCGTATTCCTGCGCGTATTTCAGGATCAATTCGCGCAGTTCGGGTGTTTCGTTGGGGTACAAAGGTGCATCATAATCAACAAATGCCGGTCCATTTTCGACCTCGGTAGGGATATCTGCACACGCTGCTAATGATAAAACCAAACCTGCGGCCAAAGCCGTGACTGTCTTTCTGATCATTTTCGCTCTTTCACTGTCCCTTCGGCGCAGCACGGCCCTGATTGTTTTTTGTGGGCTCATTACCGCAAGAAGAGAAAAAGCACAGGTTCACGGCATCTGTCACGCCTGAAATAAACCCGTGAGCGGGTGTCCGCTAGCTGCTGCCGGATTCTTGCCGAGAGACGCCTAACGCCTCGGCGCTTTCTGGCGCAAGCTCCTCAAAATCGAAGTTATCAAGGCGTTTTGCTCTTTTTGCGGCCTTTTCGGCGCTGATTTTGATATCCGAAATATCCCGCGCCGCCTGATTGAAATGGCGATCCAGATTCTCGACTCTCGCCCCAAGGCGATCCACATCCCCATAAAGCGCGGCCAGTTCCTTGCGGATGGCCCCCGCCTGTTCCCGCATTCGGGCGTCTTTCAGAATCGCACGCATCGTATTTAGCGTCGCCATGCACGTCGTCGGGGAAACGATCCAGACCCGCGCACTAAAGCCTTCACGCACCAATTCGGGGAAATTGGCGTGCAATTCGGCGTAGACGGCCTCGGACGGTAGGAACAGGATCGCGCCGTCAGCGGTCTCGCCCTCAAGGATGTATTTTTCAGAGATCGCGCGGATATGGGTGCGCACGGATTGGCGCAGCATCCGCGCCGCCTCATTCAATTCCGCCTGGGTTTGGGCGCGACGCAGGGCCTCATAGGCCTCCAAGGGGAACTTGCTATCGATCACAATCGGCCCCGGCGGGTTGGGCAGATGGATCAGACAGTCCGCCCGCCGCCCGTTCGAAAGCGTCGCCTGCATGGTATAACTGTCCGAGGGCAGCGCCTTGGTGACAATATCGGTCAGCTGGATTTCCCCGAAGGCCCCGCGGGTCTGCTTGTTCGACAGGATGTCTTGCAAGCTTAGAACATCGCCCGAAAGCTTGGTGATGTTCTCTTGTGCCTTATCAATCGTCGCCAGCCGCTGCTGCAATTCACCCAAAGACCGCGCTGTGCGTTGCGCACTGCCATGCAGGTTCAGATTCATCTGTTCAGTCACATGGGCAAGACGCTGCTCCATCAGTTGCAGCATGTGCTTCTGACTGGCCGCTTGGGCCTCGGACACGTGGTTTAGTCCGCCCGCCAACTGTTGCTGCCCGTCCGACAGGCTTTGCACCCGCTGATCCAGCGCCCACATCTGCCGCGCCACAGGCTCTAGCATCTGCGCCGATTTTCCCGCCGCTCGCATAGCAGAGAACAGCAGGATAAGGACCAATGCAGCAAAGGCCAAAGCGCCCAGAACCACAGGGTTCTGAAGGGTCAGAAGATCGGCAGTCTCTTGGGTCATGTGCGTCCGAACAGCCTTTCGATGTCGGAAAGTTTCAGCTCCACATAGGTGGGGCGACCGTGGTTGCATTGGCCGGAATGGGGCGTTGCCTCCATCTCGCGCAGCAGAGCGTTCATCTCTTCCCCTTGCATCCGTCGCCCCGACCGGACCGAGCCGTGACAGGCCACCCGCGACAGGATCGCCTCAAGCCGCGCCTGCAAAGTGGTGCTTTCGCCCTGATCCGACAGCTCATCCAGAATGTCGCGGATCATCGCCTTGGCATCCACATTGCCCAAGATCGCTGGGGTTTCGCGCACGGCAATCGCGCCGCTGCCAAAGGGTTCAACCGTCAGCCCCATGCGGGACAGATCATCGGCGTGATCCATCAGGCGGGCGCAATCGGCATCGGACAGATCCACCACTTCGGGGATCAACAGCGCCTGCGCGGCCACGCCATTCTCGGCCATCTGGCGTTTCAGCTTTTCGTAGACCAAGCGTTCGTGCGCGGCGTGCTGATCGACAATCACCATGCCATCGGCGGTTTGCGCGATGATGTAGTTCTCATGCACCTGCCCACGCGCCACGCCCAAGGGCAGGTTTTGCGGCGCAGGTTGCGCAGCCTCTTGCGGTTCGGGCGTCTCAACCACCCGCCCGCTATAAGCCCCCGAGAATTCCGCGAACCCTTCGGGTTTCGGCCTTACAGTCTCGCCATAGCTTGGCGCGGGCACGAAATCGGGCGACTGCCCAAGATAACTGGCCGAGCGTGCCGCCGCGCTGGGGCGGTCCATCTGGTAAACGGGACGATAGGGCGTCTGGGTTTCAGGCCGCATCGCGCCCAAGGTCGCCCCCGCCACAGTGGTCGAGGCACGATGCCCCGCCTCTGCCAGCGCATGGCGCAAGCTGGACACGATCAAGCCGCGCACCATCCCTGCATCGCGAAAACGGACCTCGGATTTCGCGGGATGGACGTTCACGTCAACGCGCTCTGGCTCGCAATCGACAAACAGCACGGCGGCGGGATGACGGTCGCGACTGAGAAAATCCATATAGGCAGCGCGCAAGGCCCCGATCAGCTGCTTGTCCTTCACCGGACGGCCATTCACGAACAGAAACTGCGCCACCGCCGCGCCGCGCGAATAGGTGGGCAACGCGGCATAGCCGGTCAGGCGGGTGCCTTCGCGTTCGGCATCAATCGCCAGCGCGTTGTCGGTGAATTCGGCACCCAAAACCTGTGCCAAGCGGCTGCGCAATGCATCGAACAGATCTCCGGTTTCCGCATCGGCGCGGAACGTGGTGCGCCCTGCCCCGCCGCCCGTCACATCGCGCAGGGTGAATCCGACGGATGGCTCGGCCATCGCCAGACGCTTGATCACATCGCTGATCGCCTGCATCTCGGCCCGATCCGAGCGCATGAATTTCAATCGCGCAGGGGTGGCGTAGAACAGATCGCGCAGTTCAACCACGGTCCCGCCCGACAAGGCCGCAGGTTTGACCGTCGTCATCGCGCCCCCCGCGACCGAGATCGTCACCGCCTCGCCCCCTTCAACGCGCGAGGTGATGGACAAACGCCCCACCGCCCCAAGGGATGGCAGCGCCTCGCCCCGAAAGCCGAAGGTGTGAATGTTCAGCAGGTCAGAGCCGTCAATCTTGCTGGTCGCGTGGCGGGACAGCGCCAGCGGCAGATCTTCGGCAGTCATGCCGCAGCCATCGTCAGTCACACGGATCAGGGTCTTGCCCCCATCGGCCACGCAAACCTCAATCCGGCGGGCGCCAGCGTCGATGGCGTTTTCCACCAGTTCCTTAACCGCCGAGGCAGGACGTTCGACCACTTCGCCAGCGGCGATGCGGTTGATTGCGCCACTGTCCAACTGGCGGATCACAGGGCGATCTGTGGATATCTTGGGGCCGAGAGCATTCATGCCCCAAGACTTAGCACGGAGAATTACGAATCTCTAGCAGGGATCAAAGGCCGGCAGGCTGCCCGACGATCACGAAATCCAGCTTATTCACATCCATCAAGCGGGCCGCCAAAGCGTTGATCTGCTCTAGCGTGACGGCGTTGATGTTGTCGTTGCGCGTCTCGATATATTCGGGGGTGCGGCCGATGGACTGCATGCCCACCAGAATACGGGCAATCGCCGCGTTGCTGTCGAACCGCAGGGGATAGGCGCCAGTCAGATAGGTTTTGGCCTGCTCCAGTTCCTCGGCGGTGACGCCATCGCGGGCCATGCGGGCCCATTCGTCTTTCACCACCTGCACGGTTTCCGCCATGCGGTCATTGGCGCTGGCCACCTGACCGATCCAGACATCCGCCAGATCACGGCTGATCATAAAGCTGCTGATCCCGTAGGTCAGCCCCCGCTTTTCCCGCACTTCGGTCATCAGGCGGCTTTCAAACCCTGCACCGCCCAGAATGTGGTTCAGGATATAGGCCGCAAAGTAATCGGGATCGTCGAAATTGAGGGCTGGCTGCGCGAACAGGGCCACGGACTGAGGGGTATCAAAAGGAATCACCTGCTGCGATCCATCAAAGGCCATCGTCGCAGCCTCAGGAACCTCTGCGCCGGTTTCAGGCAGGCCCAACAGCAGCTTGTCCAGCATCGTCCCCAGCTCTTCGGCCGAGATATCACCGACCGCACCCACATACACCCGATCACGGGTCATGGTGCTTTTGTGGGCAGCAATAATATCGTCGCGGGTCAGGGCGGTGACGCTGTCGACCGAGCCCTCATAGGGCGATGCATAAGGATGATCGCCGTAGATCTTTGCCGAAAGCGCGGTGCTGGCGATGGTGTCAGGATCGGTCAGATCACTACGCAAGCCGGTCAGCACCTGATCACGCACGCGGGCAACGGCCACATCGTCAAAGTTCGGGGCCACAATCGCCTGCCGCAGCAGGTCAATCGCCTGATCCGAGGTTTCGGTCAGAAAACGGGCTGAGACCGTCACGTTGTCCTGTCCCGCATCAAAGCGGAACGAGGCCGCCAGCGAATCGCGGGCCTTGGCAAAGGCCCGGGCGTCCATGTCACCCGTCCCCTCTTCCAGAAGACCGGCCATCAAATTGGTGACGCCGCGCTTGTCCGCAGGTTCCGTGGCTGCGCCCCCTTCAAAGTTGATCTCAAGGGCCACGAAGGGAATGGTCGGCTCTTGCACCAACCAGGCTTTGATCCCGCCAGGGCTGGTGACCTGCTGGATATCCACCGCTGCCATTGCTTGAACGGCAGAGATCAGGAAAACGGCAATCGCAATCAGATGTCTCATCCCGCTTATCCTTTGCTCGATTCGGTTAACGTGGCCTCAATTTTGGCCGGCGGCGCGACAAATCCGGTCACAGACCGGCGCGGATCAAACAATTTGCGGGCCGCCTCCATGATCTGGTCGGGCGTGGTGGCCTCAACCAGCGGCAGCCAGTTGTCGATGTCCTCAAGGGTCAAACCCACAGCCAAAGCGCGGCCATAACTGTTGGCGCGGCCTTCGGTGTTGTCCATGGCGTAAATCTCGCTGGCGCGGAACTGGGTCTTAATGCGCGCCAATTCGTCCGCATCCGGGCCTTGTTCCATGAACCGCGCGATCGAGGCATCCATTGCTGCCTCGGCCTCATCCAATGTGACCCCCTGTTTGGGCACCACCACCAGACTGAAGGTCGTGTCATCCATCGACACGCCGCTGTAGCTGGCCGAGGTATAAACTGCGACGTCGCTATCGAATTGCAGCTCTTCCGCCAGATGCGAGGTGGTCGAATCCCCGCCCAGAAGGTTCGCCAGCAGGGTCAGGGCCGCCGCCTCATCCTGTGCGCCGGTGTCACGCTCTGGGGCCAAATAGGTGCGGACCAGATAGGGCTGGCTGATACGCGGGTCCTCATATTCCATCCGGCGGGCCGACAACTGGGGCGGCTCTTGCGGACGGATGCGTTCGGGAAGGTCGGGATTGGCAGGCAAAACACCATAGGTCTGGTCCGCCAAGGTGCGCACCTGATCAGGGGTCACATCCCCTGCCACCACTAGAATCGCGTTATTGGGGGCGTAGTATTCACGGTAGAACGACAGGGCGTCGTCTTGGGTCAGCGCGGCCATCTCATGCTGCCAGCCGATCACCGGCGTGCCGTAGGGATGGTTCATGTACTGGGCCGCCGACATCTGTTCGCTGAAGATCGACTGAGGGCTGTTTTCCACCCGCATGTTGCGCTCTTCGATGATCACATCACGCTCGGTCGCGACATCCTGTTCGGTCATCTGAAGGTTGACCATCCGGTCCGCCTCCATCTTCATCATCAGGTCCAGACGATCCGCTGCAACCCGTTGATAATAGGCCGTATAATCATAGCTGGTGAAGGCGTTATCCGTACCGCCATTGGCCGAGACCGTGGCGGAAAATTCGCCCGCGTCCATCTTGTCGGTGCCCTTGAACATCAGATGCTCAAGGAAGTGGGCGATGCCCGAGGTGCCAGCGGGTTCATCCGCCGCGCCGATCTTGTACCAGACCATATGGGTCACAGCGGGCGAGCGGTGATCCTCGATCACCACGACATCCATGCCGTTGTCCAAAGTGAATGTGGTGACACCGTCAGAGCTGGCCAGAGCAGGGGCCGCAAGCCCCCCCATCAGTCCCAGCGCTAAATATCTGGCGCGCATAACGTCTCCCTCAACTGCTTGGGATGAAGCTACGCGTTCGTCAGCCCGCTTCAAGGGGGGCTGACGGCAGTGTGACCGGAAAGGATGGATTATTCGTCCGAAAGCACCGGCGCGGACGGGGTCCGATAGCCACGGGCGCGATAGCTTTCCAGAACCGTGTAGGGATCAAGGCGCATCTCGCTATAGGGCAGACGCGGTCCCAGCAGACGACGGCGGGATTTAATGAAATCTTTATCCTCGGCCTGTAGAACGGCGCGGATATCGGGGCTGACGCCCCCACGCGATGCGTAGTTCACCAATGCCCCGTCAGCGGCAGGGATCCCTGCGCCCGAAGGTGCGCCGCGACCGCCAAGGGCCGCGATACCATCCGCCAGCGGCGTTTGATCCGTGCGGTTGGCAGAGCCGGGGGTCGGGGTCGGCAATTCGTTGGTTTCGGGCATCTCCAGCGCCTTGGGCGGCACGATGGCAAATTCATCGGGCCCCCGCGACAGCCGGTCGGGGTTGCCGTCCTGACAAGCCGATACGGCCAGAGCTGCTATGATAAGCACGACACGCTTCATGCCGACAAAACCTCCGCTACTTTCGCCAACGAATACCGGAACTTGGGAGCGAGGTCACGCACCCTTTTTCTCGGCCGACTTGGGATCGAACAGAACCAACCCGATTGCGCCTGCAAAAACCGCGATATCGGCAATATTGAAGGAAAACGGGTTATTGATGCCGCAGCAGCTCATGTTCAGGAAATCCGCGACCGCGCCGTAAAGCACCCGATCCACCACATTTCCCAACGCGCCGCCCACCAGAAGACCTGCCGAAATGCAGGCCAAGCGGGACGCGCGACTGCGCACCATCCAGAAAATCACGCCAAGGCTGATCACCAGTGCGATGGCGATCAAAAACCAGCGGCCTGCATCCGCCTCTGCCGGAAACAGGCCAAAGTTTACGCCGCGATTCCACGCCATGCGGAATTGCAGCAGCGGCGGCAGCACATCAATCTGAAGCTTGGTCATCAGGCCCATCAGATGAACCACGACGTACTTGCTGGCCTGATCAGCCAGAAAGACCCAGAAGGCGGGCCAGAAGATATGTACTGCCGTCCGCGACATCAGCGCTCCTTAGTGACGGAAATGACGCTGACGGGTAAACACCATCGCCAGACCGGCGTCATCTGCCGCTTTGATCACGTCTTCGTCACGGATCGAGCCACCGGGCTGGATCACTGCCGTTGCGCCTGCCTCAGCGGCGGTCAGCAGACCGTCAGCGAAGGGGAAGAACGCATCCGATGCCACGACCGAGCCGTCAACGGTCGGCTTTGCCAGACCCAGAACCTCGGCCATGTCGGCGCTCTTGCGGGCGGCGATACGGGTGCTGTCCACGCGGCTCATCTGGCCTGCGCCGATACCAACGGTGGCACGGTTCTTTGCGTAGATGATGGCGTTCGATTTGACGTGCTTGGCAACGGTCCATGCGAACAGCAGATCGTCCAGTTCCTGCTGGGTGGGCGCGCGCTTGGTCACGACTTCCAGCTTGTCGATGGACATCATGCCGTTGTCACGGTCCTGCACCAGCAGACCGCCCGACACCTGCTTGAACGCCACGCTGGCCGCTGCGGGGTTCGCAAGGCCGGGGGTGGTCAGTAGGCGCAGGTTTTTCTTCTTCGCAAAGATTTCCTGAGCAGCTGCATCCGCGCCGGGGGCGATGACGACCTCGGTGAAGATTTCGCAGATCGCTTCGGCAGTGGCCGCGTCCAAGGTCTGGTTCAGAGCAATAATGCCGCCGAACGCGCTGGTGCGGTCACAGTCAAACGCACGCTGGTAGGCTTCGGTCAGGGTCTCGCCACGGGCCACACCGCAAGGGTTGGCGTGCTTGATGATCGCACAAGCGGGACCATCGGTGGGCAGGAATTCCGACACCAGTTCGAACGCCGCGTCGGTGTCGTTGATGTTGTTGTAGCTCAGTTCCTTGCCCTGATGCTGGATAAAGTTCGAAACGCCGGGGCGGTCCGCGCCATCCACGTAGAACGAGGCCGACTGGTGCGGGTTTTCACCGTAACGCAGGGTCTGCTTCAGCTGACCGGCAAAGGCGCGGCGGCGGGGGGTCTCAACCTCGGCAGCGCCAGCCATCCAGTTCGACACAGCTGCATCATAGGCAGCGGTGCGGGCATAGGCGTTCTGGGCCATCTTCTGGCGGAACTTGTAGCCGGTTTTGCCGTCGTTCGCGTCCAGTTCGGCAACCAGCGCATCGTAGTCCTCAACGTCAACGATGGTGGTGACAAACCCGTGGTTCTTCGCTGCCGCGCGGATCATTGCGGGGCCGCCGATGTCGATATTCTCGATCATCTCGTCATATTCTGCACCGCGGGCCAGAGCCGCTTCGAACGGGTAGAGGTTGACGATCAGCAGATCGATCTCGGGGATGCCATGTTCCTGCATCGCCTGAACGTGGGTGCCATTGTCACGCAGAGCCAGCAGACCGCCGTGCACCATCGGGTGCAGGGTCTTAACGCGGCCGTCCATCATCTCGGGGAAGTTGGTGACTTCGGAAACGTCCTTCACGGTCAGACCTGCTTCGCGCAGTGCCTTGGCGGTGCCGCCGGTGGACAGCAGCTCGACGCCGCGAGCGGCCAGAGCTTTGCCCAGATCGATCAGGCCGGTTTTATCGGAAACAGAGATGAGCGCGCGGCGCAGCGGGGCGAGGTCTTGCATAGAGGGGGTCTCCTGGCGGTTCACATCAGTCGGCGATCTCGGCCAAAACAGGGGTCAGGTCGCGGATGGCGCCCTCGCTATCCTGTGCTTTGGCAAAAGACCAGCGGATGCGGGTCGCATAATCCAAAGCGCGGGCGGATAAAACGATCTGTTTCGCAGATCGGGGCTTTAGTCGCCCTTTTTCCAGGTACGCACTGGGCTGAATCGTCAGATCACCCACGCTATCGTGGCGGAAGACCCAAACCTCACCACTTAAAAGTGTGATCGAGACCGCGCTACCCCCCATGTCCAGACTGGCGTCTACGTCAGGATGCAGGTGGAACCGGATGCTGAAGGGGATGCCTTGCAGGCCGGTTTCATCAATCGCATCGTCAAAACGGCGCTGCGCGGGGCGATCCAGCACAGCCAACAAATCCTCGCCCGAGAAGGCGCGTCCATCAAACGACAGGTCCAGAATGCGCGCATGGGTCAGACCGTAATCGGGCACATAGGCGTCATGGCCGCCCTCAAACCGGATGCCCTCGGGCGATTGGCTAAGGTGGGCACGCACGTCCTTGGGGCCGTCTTGCAGCAATTCGCGCATCAAGCCGTCGATCTTCTGCGGCGGAGCCAGTTGCGCAAGGCTGATCCCGTCCAGACCCAGCGTGGACTGCGAGGGCGTTGCCCGCCCTGCCCGCCACCACTTCTGCCCGAACGGCGCACCAGAGCCGCTGTTGACCACCACAGGACGCCGCCCAGAGGTCAGTTCAAACGCAAGGGTCGAGGCATTGGCGTTCACGCTGGCCCGCCCCTCGGGCAGTTTCGCGGCATCGATGATGATGCTGGTACGGCCTGCGGACATACGGGCATAGCCCATGTGCAACCCGCGACCGGGGCGCTCTTTCACCCGCGCATCGGCTAGGGCACGATCCAACTGGCCCGGACGCCCACGCCCGCCCCCGTGGAACCGCGCAAGACCGCCATCCGAATGGCGCAGCGCGCGCAAGGTAGGCACGATCCGCTGGATCGCCCCTGTCAAAGCCTCTGGAACCGGATGACCCGATTGTTCCAGCGCCATACGAGCCCAGAGCAACAGGTTGAACACATCCAGCAATTCTTCGGGATTGCGCGTGGGGATACCCCCCGAAGCATCAACCTGCCGGTCGCAATCCTTGGCCAGTGCGGCAGCGGCGCTGCCCACGCTTTCATCCAGCCCCTCCAGCGCGATGCCCGCATAGATCAGACCGGTCAGCGCCTCGAAGCGGGGCATCCCCTCGACGGCCACACGCCAGCGGCGCACCAGAAAGGCGTGCTGGCGGGCCAGTGCGCGAAAGAACGTCGCGGATTCCTCGGGCGATGCGCCGCGAAGGATAAAGAGCGCGTGGTTGATCCAGCGGATCAGGCGGCGGCCTGTCAGCTCAGGCACCCAGCCGGGCCCTTTGCCACTGTCAAAACGGCGAATCCAGTCAAAGACCCACGTCCGCGCCAGTTCCCGCGCTTGCGGGTCCCCTGCGGCGGCCAGATCGTCCAGCCATGCACATCCGTGAATTTCGGCAGTGAAACGGCTGTCAGGAGGCGTCACGTCCCAAATGGACATGCCCGCAGCCTCGACCAGATAGCCAGCGAAAAGGTAGTTGCCATGCACCAACTGACGCCCCTTGGCGTAGGTGCCAATGGTTAAAGGTTCAGGCGTTGTGGTAAAGCCTGTGGCCTTTGAGCCCCAAATTCCGGCCCGCGCATGAAAGCGGTTGAACGCGCGGGTACGCCGCTCGCTCCAGTCAAGCATCTCTGCCATCTGTTAGTCTGCCCTGCCAATTGCCCGTCGTTGCAGGCTCTGCTCTTTGGCAGGGATTTTACGCCGGAATTCCGGAAAAGTCACGCAGTAGGACGCAGGACCGCCATGTAAAAGCCGTCCATCCCGCCCCGTTCAGGCCAGAAATCGGGCCGCAGGCGCAATCCGCCCTCGGGGCTGCGCCACGCGGGATCGACCCAAGGCAGGTTCTGAATACTGCTATCGACTCGTACATTGGGGTTACGGTCCAGCAATTCTTCGATCTGAACCTCGCCCTCATCAGGCAGCAGCGAGCAGGTGCAATAGACCAAACGGCCACCCGGTTTCAGCAGGCTTAGGGCGCGGTCAATCATAACCTCTTGCAGCTCCATCAGCGCGAAAAAGCCGCTGCCGTCCTTGGCGTAGGGCAAATCAGGGTGACGACGGATGGTGCCCGTGGCCGAGCAAGGCGCGTCCAAGAGAATCGCGTCATACCGGCCTTCGTGTTCCAGAGCGTCCCCTTGGATGGCATTGGCTGTCAGGCCGCAACGCTCAAGGTTTTCATGGACGCGCTTCAGACGCTCTTCCGAGATATCAAGCGCAGTCACATTCGCCCCTGCCGCCGCCATTTGCAGCGTCTTGCCCCCCGGCGCAGAACACAGGTCCAGCACGTCCTCGCCCTTCTGGGCATTCAGCAGGCGGGCAGGAATCGCGGCGGCCGCGTCCTGAACCCACCAGTCGCCCGCTTCATAGCCATCCAGCGCAGTCACCTGACCGGGGTCTTGCAAACGCACGGAACCGGTTGGCAGCAACTCGCCCCCCAGCCGTTCCGCCAACGCGGCGGCATCGCCCTTGGCAGTCAAATCCAGCGGAGCGCCTTTGAAATGCGCCTCTTCCATCGCGGTCATGACCTTTGCGCCCCATGCCTCACCCAGAGGATCGCGCAGCCATTTCGGCGTACGGGGGGTACGCAGCTTGTCCCATGCCTCGGCGCCGTCATCGGCGTATTTGCGCAGAACCGCGTTCACCAGACCCTTCATCTGACCGGCGCGCTTGTTGCGGGCGATGATCTCGACATAGCTGTTCACCACGCCATAGGCCGCCTCTTTGCGCCCGCAAATCTCGGTCACACCAAGACGCAGAGCGTTCATCACAGTCAGGCCGGGCTGGCGGTTCAGGTTCTTTTGCAGCAGACGGTCGGCACGCTCCATCCCGCGCAGAGTGTCCATGACCAGACTTTGCGCACGTGCGCGATCCTCGGGGGCCAGACGTTCCAGCACGCCATTGGCGATCAACTCAGCCATCAGCCGGCCTTCACCGGTGATCTGGTCCAGAAGGTACAGCGCCGTCCGGCGCGGGGCGAGGCCGCTTTGATCCATGTGTAACACTCCGTCATCTTGCCCGCAGGCAGAGCGCGCGTATATCAAGACGCAAGCCGGAAAGGAACCGACATGAGCGAAGAAGACAAGCGTGACCTTCCCCCCGCCGCCCTGCGCGCCTTGGCCGAAGCCGAAGAGCGTCGCAAAAACGCGGAAAAAGTCCAGATGCCGACCGAGCTTGGCGGCCGTGATGGCCCAGAGCCTGTGCGCTTTGGCGACTGGGAAAAGAAAGGCATCGCGGTCGATTTCTGACCCGATGCCATGACGTGAAATCCTAGGGGATCAGCGCAGATCAAAGTTCGCGTGCTGCCCCTTACCCCGATCCGAGGTGAACCGGATATCGCCATCATCTATGGCGACCTGCTGGCAATTGTCCCCCAGATCACGGCTACCCCAGTAAAGACTGCGGCAGAAATATCCGTCCTGCCAGCGCCACTCGCCAGAGACATCCTTGCCAAAGGCGCGGCCAGTTATCTGACCGTTTTCAGTGACTTGCAGGGTCATACCCATCCGCGTCAGGTCTTTGCCCTTCACGATCTGCATGAAATTGGATTTGCTATCGACCACATCCAGCGCGTCAGCGTTGGCGGCGGTTCCAGCCAGCAATGCAGTTAAGAAAATCGCGTATCTCATCAGGCAAGCTCCGGATTACTTCAGGGAAGTAACGCGCCGGAGCCTACTTTAGATCACGCACCCTAGATCACAGTGCAGTGAGATGTAGCGCGCGACTCAGAGCCCCAGCACATCCATCATATCATATGCGCCTGCATCTTTCCCCTGCGCCCACAGCGCGGCCTTCACCGCGCCCCGCGCAAAGACCGACCGGTCGCTGGCCACATGGCGCAGAGTGATCCGCTCGCCATCGGCTGCGAACATCACGTCATGCTCGCCAATGATATCGCCGCCGCGAATCACCGAGAACCCGATGGCACCCCGTTCACGGGCACCGGTGATGCCGTCACGGGCACGATCTTCCACATCCTTCAGCGCCACACCGCGCCCTTCGGCAGCGGCCTCACCCAGCATCAGGGCGGTGCCCGAGGGGGCATCGACCTTGCGGCGGTGGTGCGCCTCGATCACTTCGATGTCGTAATCCTCGTCCAGCGCTTCGGCGACCTTTTTGGTTAGCTGGACCAGCAGATTGACCCCAAGGCTCATGTTGCCTGCGCGGACGGTGACGTTGCCTGCGCCTGCTTCTTTCAGAGCGGCAAGGTCCTCTTCGGTGAAACCGGTGGTGCCGATGATATGGGCGGTTCCAGTGCTGGCAGCCGCTTTTGCAAAGGAAATCGTGGCCGCAGGGGCGGTAAAGTCGATCACGGCGCCTGCGCCCGCAAAGGCCGCTGCGGGGTCATCGCTGACGATCACACCGCTTTCGGTGCCGCCCATCAGCACGCCCAGATCCTTGCCAACCCAGTCGTGGCCCGGACGTTCAACAGCGCCCGCAAGGGTCACGCCCTCACGCTCGATCACTGTCTTGATCAGCATCTGGCCCATACGGCCCGATGCGCCCGTAATGACAATCCCGATGCTCTCGCCCATGACCTGTTCCTTTCTGATATGGTTGGCACTGAGTAGCCGACTGTTGCAGGATTGGCAAAGCCTGCTTGGCACGGTGCGGACAAAGGATTAGATGCGCATTATGGCTAAGAACAAATTCTCCGAAGGCCCCGGACCTTCGCAGCGTCAGCTGCGCGTGGGCGAACTCATCCGACGCACCTTGTCCGAGGTGCTACAACGGGGCGATATCCACGACCCCGACCTGAACCGCCTGTCGATCAGCGTGGGCGAAGTCCGCACGTCGCCCGACCTGAAAATCGCCACGGCATACATCATGCCGCTTGGCGGTCAGGGTCGCGATCAGGCGGTCGATCTGCTGGCCCGCAACAAGAACGAGTTGCGCCGCATGATCGGTAAGGTCACCAACCTGAAATACACGCCGGATCTGCGCTTCCGTCTGGACGAGACCTTCGACCAGCTGGATGAAACCCGTCGCCTGTTCGATCAGGACGACGTGCGCCGCGATCTGGACGCCGACGATCAGGATCAGGACGACTGATGCGTCTGTGGGCGGCCTTGGCATTGATGCTTTGGGCAGCCCCAGCGGCCGCCGCCGACTGCTATGATCTTGAGTATCAGGAAAACAGCTATACGGTGTGTCAGGTCAACCTGACCTCCGAAGACCTGCGCCTTTTCCTCTATGACGGTGAGGGCGCTCCTTGGGGCCAGTTCCGCAAACTGGATCAGGCGTTGCAGGCCCAAGGCCAGCAGCTCGGCTTTGCCATGAACGCTGGCATGTATCACCAAGACCGCAGTCCCGTGGGCCACTACCGCCAGAACGGCGCAGAGGTCATGCGCGTGATCCCCAACGCGGGGCCGGGTAATTTTGGGATGCTGCCCAATGGGGTTCTGTGCCTGAACAGCGGCGAGGCAAGCGTGATCGAGACACTGGCCTACAACGCCGCCCAGCCCGCGTGCCGCGACGCCAGCCAGTCTGGCCCCATGTTGGTGATCGACGGCAAGCTGCACCCCCGTTTTCTGAAGGATTCCACCTCGCGCTATATTCGCAACGGCGTGGGCGTTTCCGAAGACGGGCGCACAGCCTATTTTGCGATCTCGAACAACACGGTCACGTTCTACGAATTCGCCTCGCTGTTCCGCGATCGTCTGAAGACACCGAATGCACTCTATTTCGACGGGAATATTAGCAGGCTTTACGCGCCAGACTTGAACCGTCACGACGGCGGCTTTCCGATGGGACCAATCGTCGGTACCGTTACCCCGATGACCAATTGACCCCCCTTCCTAGCTGGGTTAGGTCGCCCCTCTCAGCAGACAGATGGGGGCGTTATGGGACGCAAGCGCAAGGGTCGGGATATCTCTGGCTGGATCGTGATCGACAAGCCCGCGGGCATCACCTCGACCGCTGTGGTGAACAAGGTCAAATGGGCGTTCAACGCCAATAAAGCCGGTCACGCAGGCACTCTTGATCCCGATGCCACCGGCGTTCTGGCCGTCGCCTTGGGCGAGGCCACAAAGACCGTTCCCTATATCACCGACGCCAACAAAGCCTATGAGTTTACCGTGACCCTTGGTGCGGCGACCAACACCGATGATGCGGAAGGCGAGATCATCAAGACCTCGGACACACGTCCCAGCGATGATGAGATCAAAGAGGCGCTTTTCGGCTTTGTCGGTGACATCATGCAGGTCCCGCCCAAGTTCAGCGCCGTCAAGATCGACGGCCAGCGCGCCTATAAGCTGGCCCGCGACGGTGAAGACGTGGAACTGGCCGCCCGCCCCCTATGGGTGGAAGAGCTGCTGATGCTGGACCGCCCCGATGCGGACCATTTGACGCTGGAAATGACCTGCGGCAAAGGCGGCTATGTCCGCAGCATTGCCCGCGATCTGGGCGAGAAACTGGGCTGCTACGGCCACGTCCGCGAACTGCGCCGCATCTGGTCCGGCCCCTTTGAGGTCGAGAACGGCGTCAGCCTTGACCAGATCAACGAACTGGCCCGCACACCGGAACTGGATGATCTGCTGCTGCCCGTGGAAATCGGTCTGGCCGATCTGCCCGAAGTCCAGCCCACCCCCGAAGGCACCGTGCGCCTGCGCAACGGCAACCCCGGCATGGTGATCGCCTCAGGGCTTGAGTACGGCGAGGAATGCTGGGTCGCTGTGGATGGCAAGCCCTTGGCCGTTGGCACCTTCAAGGCAGGCAACCTGCACCCTGTGCGCGTGTTCAATCTGGACTGACGCCCAGCCACCCCCGCAAACACAAAGGGCGCCCACGGGCGCCCTGTTTCGTTTCAGCGGCAAGGGCCTTAGCCCACCAGACTGACCGTCCGGATATTCTGGTACACCTGCACGATCACATCCGCATCTGCCTCTAAAATGGCAGCGCCGGTCAGATCGTAGAGCGTATCATCCCCGCCATTGCGATAACCGACAGTGACGTTGTGCAGGCCCGTCAGCTCAACCACGATCTGGTTATCGATCGCGATTAGCGTCTTTTCGTCAAAGGTGTTCTTCACAAGGGTGACGCGGTTGTCCAACTGGTAGCTGGCATCGTTTTGCAGCAACGTATCCAGTTCAGCAGAGGTCAGTTCACCGGCAATCGTCGCATCCCCATGCTCGATCAAGGTGCCACCTGTCGCGGAAAGGTTCAGGAAGTCCTGCCCCACTTCAAAGTCATCGATGACCGCGCGGCCATCGCCGACCACGTCAAAGTAGTCCGCGCCACTCCCACCCGAGACCCAATCGCCCGCGCCGATATAGTGGATGACGTCATCCCCTTCGCCGCCAAAAACAGAATCAGCCGCCTCATTGGTGGCAAAGGCATGGGTGTCCAGACGCGTGAAGGTACTCATCCCCTCGCCCGAGCCGGCATATTCATACTGAATATAGCCTTCGCCAAGGTAGATTTCATCGGCACCATCGCCGCCCACGGACATGTTTGATCCGTAAGACAGGATGACATCATCACCACGGCCGCCGCGCAGAACCGCATCGCTGCCAAAGCCTTTGATGGTGTCATTACCATCGTTTCCGTTCAGAATGCCGCCACCGTCGGTGATCAGGCAGTCATCTCCGCCGCCCGTGTGAATCCATGCGCCAGCGCTGTTCGCATCGATGTGAACCATATCACGACCGGCACCGCCCTGAACGCTGGCCTCACCACTGACCCAAACCTGCCCCTCATAGTCATCAGCCAGATAAACAGAGTCGCCACTATTGGCGTGCAGGGCGATGTAGCCCGTGCCCTCGCCAACCACGACCGTATCAGCGCCTTCGCCAGTGTAGAGATCAATGGCCCCCGGCCCGTTGATCGAGATGAAGTCATCGCCAGCGCCTGCGTCCAGATACATCACGCCATCGGTCAGGCGGGCATCTTCGATACCGGCTTCAGGATCTGAACGCGCCTCATCGGGGTGGAACCACGCCAAGTCACCGTCATGACCGGCAATCAAATTCTCCAGACCTGTGCGCTCTGCCAGATGCCATGTGGGATCAGTGCTTTCAGGCAGTTCAACATACAGCGAGTCGTCTTCAGATGTCCCGATGAAGTCAGCCAGCGACACAAGTGTCAGCTCCTGACCGACAACAACCTCTTCTTCCTCGGGTGCGGTGCCTGAATCATAGATGTCGGTGGGGTCTCTGGCGGACTCGGAGTCTCCCTGTGACCCGCTCAGTGCTTTCTGAGCCAGTCCGGCAAGAGTGAAACGCTCCATGCCGAGGACAAGACTTGATATCGCGCCCCCCAGACTGAGGAGCATCCAAAGACTCATATTCGATCTCCGCGCGATTCTATCGCGTAACCTTCACTAACGTCACATTGGTGTTGCAATTTAGTATATCGCGCAGAGGATTTCTGCCTCACCGTGGTATATGTCTGTGGAACGAAAGGGTGTATCGCGGCCTTGCCAACACCCGCAGACCTATGATTTCAGGGCTTATGCTGACCCGAACCCATATCAAAGACGATGCGCCCTCGACCGCGACCTACAGCGATTGCGAACGGTATCGCTATTCGTTGGTGCGCACATGGGACCCTACAGGTAAGCGGGTTCTGTTCGTCATGCTGAACCCTTCGACCGCGACCGAAGTGCAGAACGATCCCACCGTCGAACGCTGCGAACGCCGCGCCCGTGCCCTTGGCTTTGGCAGCTTTGAGGTCACGAATATCTTTGCGTGGCGCGACACGGACCCCCGCGCGATGCGTGCGGCAACAGACCCCGTTGGCCCTGAGAATGACGCCGCCATTCTGGCAGGAACCGCTGCTGCGGACAGAATCGTATGTGCTTGGGGCACCCACGGGGCCCATCTGGATCGAGGTCCCGCTGTCGAAGCGCTCTTGCGTGGGACGGGCCGTCCCCTGCATCATCTGGGACTGACCAAAGATGGCCACCCCAAGCACCCGCTATACATCGGCTACGCGGTGGAACCGCTGGAATGGAGCCCCGCATGACTGACCTGAGCAAAAGCGAGATCGAACAGCTGTCGAACGCCATTCACAAGCTGAACGATCACAAATACTTCCGCATCCATGACAGCTACCTGAAGATGATGTTCTACCAGCTGCTGCGGGGCATCTCGTTCGGTCTCGGCTCGGTGCTGGGGGCGACTGTCGTGGTCTCGCTGGTCGGTTTCTGGCTGTCACAGATCGAGTTCATCCCCCTGATCGGCGACTGGGCCGCCGCACTGGCCGAAGAGATCATGCAGGAACTGCCTCAGGCCGATCCGGAAACACCCGCCAGCGGACAGTAAACGCGCAGTTAACTGCTTCTTCAGATTTCAGCGCGTTTTCAAAGGGTTCACTGCTATCCTCTGGGTGATTCCAGTAGGAGAATAGTGATGCTGATGTTGGCCAGCCTGTTCGGTGCCCTGATGCTCGGGGCCACCAGCGTGTTTACCCATGACACCGAAATCGAGATGGGCGATGCGTCCCAAGAAGACGACACAGATACGCCCGAAGAGGCGCAGCTAGAGACTGCCTCGGGCGATATCCTGAGCATGAATGATGCGCCCGCCGATATCCTGCAAGGATCGGACGAAGACGATCTGCTGATCGGGAATGAGGACAGCGAACAACTGGTCGGCGGCGACGGCGCGGATACCCTGCTTGGGGGCGGTAATGACGATCTGCTGCTGGGTCAGGACGGCGATGATCTGCTGTCGGGGGACGCAGGTTCCGACACTCTGAACGGTGGCTTCGGTCAGGACGTTCTGGACGGCGGCAGCGATGCGGACGATCTGTCGGGCGCGGCAGGTGGCGACGTGCTGCTTGGCGATGACGGCAACGACAGCCTGAACGGCGGGCCAGGCGATGACCTGCTGTCAGGGGGCGAAGGCTATGACGCCCTGCAAGGGGGACTTGGCAACGACACTCTGACGGGCGGCGAAGGTCTGGATGCCATGTTCGGCGGTGATGGCGACGACGTGGTGATCGGCTCGGATGACCTGACCGAGGATTTCCTGAACGGCGGCGCGGGGAATGACACGCTGGTTGGCGGAGCGGGCGACTGGCTGCACGGGGGCGCGGGCGAGGACAGCTTTGCCCTTGATATCTCGCCCGAGGTTGGCGGCGACAGCACGCCAGCGGTTCTTCAGGACTATCAGCCCCACGAAGACCAGCTTTATGTCCTTTATGATGACAGCTTGGATGCAAGCACCCCCGAACTGACGCTGGACCCAGCCGATCCGGAAACCGGCCTTGTGGATTTGCGGATGGATGGCACCGTCATCGCCCAGATCAATGAGGCTGACGGGCTGGACCCCGCCATGATCACTCTGATCAGCGCAACCGAGGCCGCCGCGATGGGGCTACAGGCCTTTGCCTAAGGCCCCGCGCAAAACCCTTTTCTTTTTGGCGGGAATCGCGTAAGCGCACGCATCCGCTCTGCGGATATCTCCATGGGCCCTGCTGGACGACATCCCGGCTTGTTGCCTTAACCCTTAGACAGATAGGAGACCCCGATGTCGATCACCGTAGAAGAAAAAGCACGCCTGCTGAAAGAATTCGCAACCAAAGAAGGCGACACCGGTTCGCCCGAAGTACAGGTTGCAATCCTGACCTCGCGTATCACCACCCTGACCGAGCACTTCAAAACCCACAAGAAAGACAACCACTCGCGTCGTGGTCTTTTGATGATGGTTGCTCAGCGCCGTAAGCTGCTGGACTACCTGAAGGCCAAAGAAGAAGCGCGTTACACCGCTCTGATCGCTCGTCTGGGCATCCGTCGCTAATCAGCGACCGATCTTCGGAATACCTGAAACGCCCGTGCCTTCCGCGCGGGCGTTTTGCATTTCAGCCCCTGCGGTTTCATCTATGGACAGCGGAAACAATCAGGCGCCTAATACACGTATAGCGGGGAGGAGAGACCGGTATGCGAAAGATTGTAGGTGGCGTGTTTCAAAGCCTTGACGGGGTCATGCAGGCACCGGGCGGACCAAACGAAGACCCCACTCGGGAATTCCCATTTGGCGGCTGGGTCGCCCCCTTTTTTGACGAGACAATGGGTCAGGCCATGGGCGGTCTGTTCAGCACCCCGTTTGAACTGCTGCTAGGGCGCAAAACCTACGAGATTTTCGCAGCCCACTGGCCTTATGTGGAAGGCCCCGAGGCCGAGATGGGTCAGATGTTTACGGCCACCAACAAATACGTTGTGACCTCAGAGCCCGACAAAACCGATCTTGGCTGGGAAAACAGCCATGCGCTGGCGGATATGGACGCCGTGCGTGCCCTGAAGGACACCGACGGTCCCGACCTGCTGATCCAAGGCAGCACCACGCTTTATCCGCAATTGCTGGCCGAAGGCCTGCTGGACCGGCTGTTCGTCCTGACCTTCCCGATCATTCTGGGGCAAGGCAAACGGATGATCGACGTCAAAACGCGGGATCACAGGATGACGCTGGCAAACCATCAGGTCAGCCAGACAGGTGTGATCATCGCGACATATGATGTGGATGGCGCTGTGGATACCGGCAGTTTCGCGATGGAAACCCCGAGCAAGGCTGAACTTGCCCGCCGCGCACGCATGGCGCTGGAAGGCTAACCGTTCCGAACCGCAGACCCTGCGACCTTTGCGTAATATCCTTTCCCCAACGCTGCTTTTCGTGTATGGCGGCGCCATCTGAGACGTGGCGCGCAGGCCCCCGCGCTGTGAAAGAGAATGATGATGGGGTCGGCGGCAATGGGGCCGCCATGCAAACGGGAGCCCCGAGAACGCTCGGGAGGGCTCCCAACTAGGATACGCCTATGTTTAACGAAACCAAGAAATCGATGCAGTGGGGCGAAGAAACCCTCACTCTGGAAACCGGTAAGGTTGCCCGCCAGGCAGACGGTACCGTGATCGCCACCCTGGGTGAAACCTCGGTTATGGCGAACGTGACCTTTGCCAAAGAGGCAAAGCCGGGTCAGGACTTCTTCCCCCTGACCGTCCACTATCAGGAAAAATACTACGCAGCCGGTAAGATCCCCGGTGGCTTCTTCAAACGCGAAGCGCGTCCCTCGGAAAAAGAGACCCTGACCGCGCGTCTGATCGACCGTCCGATCCGCCCCCTGTTCGTCTCGGGCTTCAAGCATGAAGTTCTGGTGATGTGCACCGTGCTGAGCCACGATCTGGTCAACGACCCCGACGTCGTTGCAATGATCGCTGCTTCGGCTGCGCTGACCATCTCGGTCGTTCCGTTCATGGGCCCGATCGCCGGTGCCCGCGTTGGCTTCAGCAACGGTGAATACGTGCTGAACCCCAGCGTCGAGGACATGGATCACCTGCGCAACAACCCCGAGCAGCGTCTGGATCTGGTCATCGCCGGCACCAAAGACGCCGTGATGATGGTGGAATCGGAAGCTTACGAGCTGACCGAAGAAGAAATGCTGGGTGCTGTCCAGTTCGGCCACGACGCCATCAAGCCGGTGATCGACCTGATCATCGATCTGGCAGAAGAAGCGGCGAAAGAGCCCTTCAACTTTGTCGCGCCCGACTACAGCGAGCTGTACGCCAAGGTGAAAGCCGCTGGTGAAGAGCAGATGCGCGCTGCCTTCGCAATCAAGGACAAGCAAGAGCGTGTGAACGCCGTTTCTGCTGCCCGCGACGCGATCAAAGCCGCCCTGACCGAAGAAGAGCTGGAAGACAGCAATCTGGGTTCGGCCTTCAAGAAACTGGAAAGCAGCATCCTGCGTGGTGACGTGATCAACGGTGGCGCTCGTATCGACGGTCGCAGCAACACCGACGTTCGCGCGATCGTTTCGGAAGTTGGTATCCTGCCCCGCACCCACGGTTCGGCTCTGTTCACCCGTGGTGAAACTCAGGGTCTGGTTGTGACCACTCTGGGCACCGGCGACGACGAGCAGATCATCGACGCCCTGCACGGCAACTCGCGCAGCAACTTCCTGCTGCACTACAACTTCCCCCCCTACTCGGTTGGTGAAGTTGGCCGCGTTGGTTCACCCGGTCGCCGCGAAATCGGCCACGGCAAGCTGGCATGGCGTGCGCTGCAGGCGGTTCTGCCCGCGGCAACCGACTTCCCCTACACCATCCGCGTAGTGTCCGAGATCACTGAATCGAACGGCTCGTCGTCGATGGCGTCGGTCTGTGGCGGTTCGCTATCGATGATGGACGCAGGTGTTCCGCTGACCGCCCCCGTGGCTGGCGTTGCAATGGGTCTGATCCTGGAAGAAGACGGCCGCTTTGCGGTTCTGACCGACATTCTGGGCGACGAAGACCACCTTGGCGACATGGACTTCAAAGTAGCAGGTACCGAAAACGGCATCACCTCGCTGCAGATGGACATCAAGGTTGCAGGCATCACCGCCGAGATCATGAAGCAGGCTCTGGCTCAGGCGAAAGACGGCCGTCTGCACATTCTGGGCGAGATGGCGAAAGCCCTGACCTCGGCCAGCGAGTTCTCGGTCCACGCACCGCGCATCGAGACCATGCAGGTTCCCACCGACAAGATCCGTGAAGTGATCGGCTCGGGCGGTAAGGTCATCCGTGAAATCGTCGAAGTGTCGGGCGCGAAGGTCGACATCAATGACGACGGCACCGTCAAGATCGCATCGGCAAACGCTGACTCGATCAAGAAGGCCTACGACATGATCTACTCGATCGTGGCAGAGCCCGAAGAAGGTGCGATCTACAAAGGTAAGGTCGTGAAGATCGTCGATTTCGGCGCCTTCGTGAACTTCTTTGGCAAGCGCGATGGTCTGGTGCACGTCAGCCAGATCGAGAACCGCCGCCTGAACCACCCCTCGGATGTTCTGAAGGAAGGTCAGGAAGTTTGGGTCAAGCTGCTTGGTTTTGACGATCGCGGCAAGGTTCGCCTGTCGATGAAAGTTGTCGATCAGGAAACCGGCGAAGAAGCCAAAAAAGAAGAAGAAAGCGCAGAATAATCTGCCCCTCTTCTGAGATTAGGAAAGGCCCCGTCGCGCACGGGGCCTTTTTCTTTTGGCCTCTGCTACCTGTCGGCAGCAGCAAAGAAAAAGGGCGCCCCTGATGGGACGCCCGACGAGATACGGCTTGGGACCGGATCAGGCTTTGGTGGTGCGCAGGTAGGGCAGCTTTTGCTCGAACGCGCCGAATTTCTCTTTCGCCTGCTCGTCGTTCAGCGACAGGGCGATGATCACGTCCTGACCTTCGGTCCAGTTGGCAGGGGTTGCCAGCGGCACACCGTAGGTCTTTTGCAGACCGTCCACGGCGCGCAGAACTTCGGCGAAGTTACGGCCAACCGACATCGGGTAGGTCATCGACAGTTGCAGCTTTTTGTTCGGCGCAATGATGAAGACCGAACGGACCGACGCCGAGTCAGCCGCAGTGCGGCCATCGGGCAGATAGGCGTCTGCGGGCAGCATGTCGAAAGCTTTCGACACTTCCAGATCCTCATCGGCGATGATCGGGAAGCTGGCTTTCGCGCCCGAGTAGCTCTCGATGTCGCCTTTCCATGCTTTGTGCTCTTCGACGCCGTCCACCGACAGGCCGATGACCTTCACGCCGCGCTTTTCCCATTCGTCGGCCAGTTGGGCCACTGCGCCGAACTCGGTGGTGCAGACGGGGGTAAAGTCTTTGGGGTGCGAGAAGAGGATGGCCCAGCTGTCACCGATCCAGTCATGGAAGGCGAATTCGCCCTGATCGGTTTTCAGGGTCAGATTGGGAACAGTGTCATTGATACGCAGGCCCATGGGAAACCTCCTTAGGTCATTAAAATGGAACTTCGCGTCATAGGTATGAATTCCAGAGCGGAACGTCACCCCCTCTCTTGCTTCGGAGAGGACAGAGTGACAGAGTGACGCTATCTCAGGGGAGAAATAACATGATCAAAAAACGCGAATTCTACATTGACGGTAAATGGGTCGCCCCCGCGCAGGCCCGTGATTTCGACGTGATCGACCCGTCGACCGAAGAGGTAACAGCCGTTATTTCTCTGGGTGATCAGGCGGATACCGACGCCGCCGTTGCTGCCGCAAAGGCCGCCTTCCCCAGCTGGTCGCAAACGCCGCTGGCAGAGCGCGTAAATCTGATCAAAAAATTCCTCGAAATTTATAAAGCCCGTGCGCAAGAGATGGCAGATGCCATGACCTGCGAGATGGGCGCGCCCAAGGACTGGTCGCTGTCGGAACAGGTTGGCGCGGGCACGTGGCACACCGAGGGCTTTCTGGAAGCGCTGGAAACCTTTGAGTTCGAACACCGCTACACCGCCACCGAAATGCATGTGCTGGACCCCATCGGCGTTGTCGGCCTGATCACCCCTTGGAACTGGCCGATGAACCAGATTTGCCTGAAGGTCATTCCCGCGCTGGCGGCAGGCTGCACGATGGTTCTGAAACCGTCAGAGATCGCGCCCCTGTCGGCCCTGCTGTTCGCAGAGATGCTGCATGAGGCGGGCGTGCCTGCGGGCGTCTTCAACCTTGTGAACGGCGATGGCCCCGGTGTGGGCAGCCAGTTGTCGGTCCACCCCGACGTGGCGATGATCAGCTTTACCGGTAGCACCCGCGCAGGCATTGCGATCAGCAAAGCCGCCGCTGACACCCTGAAACGCGTCAGTCTGGAACTGGGCGGCAAGGGTGCGAATATCATCTTTGCGGATGCCAACGAAAAGGCCGTGAAACGCGGCGCGAACGGCTGTTTCAACAACTCGGGCCAGTCGTGCAACGCGCCCACCCGTATGCTGGTGGAACGCAGCCGCTATGACCAAGCCGTGGAAGAGGCCGCAGAGGCCGCGAACACCCGCGGTGTGGGCTCGGGCCACGATCATGGCCGCCACATCGGCCCCGTGGTCAGCGAGTTGCAGTACAACAAGATCCAGGACCTGATCCAGAAAGGCATCGATGAAGGCGCCCGTCTGGTGGCTGGTGGCCTTGGCCGTCCCGAAGGCTTCAACCGTGGCTACTACGTGCGCCCCACCGTCTTTGCCGATGTGACCAACGACATGACCATCGCCCAGACCGAAATCTTTGGCCCCGTGCTAGCGATGATCCCCTTCGACACCGAAGAAGAGGCCATCGCGATCGCCAATGACTCGCCCTACGGCCTGACCCACTATGTGCAATCCGAAGACGACACCAAGCGCATGCGCGTCGCCCGCCGTCTGCACGCGGGCATGATCCAGACCAACTACAATGGTATGGCCAAGGGCAGCCCCTTTGGCGGGGTAAAGGCCTCGGGCAATGGTCGCGAAGGCGGTGCCTTGGGGATCGAGGACTTCTGCGAGGTTAAGGTAATTACCGCCTATGCGGACTAAGCCTGCTTGCAGGAAGCGCGCGGCGGGCCTAGTCATCGGCTTATGACTGATTTGCCCGCCTCGACCCAATTCGTGCAGGAAACTGTACACAAGCGTGACCCTTTCTCGGAAACCGTGTCGGGTCACGCCGCCCATGCGCCTGACGAAAAGCTGGTGATGCGCCGCCTTGGCAGCCTGCCCTTGTGGTCGCGCTGGCTGGGATGGGCGCTGGCCCGCAAAGAGATTCGCGGGCTCAAGGCCGTTGCAGGCATCGAAGGCACCCCGCAACTGATCCGCGTGGACCGCGAAGGCATCCTGCGGACTTGGAGCCACGGCACGCCGCTGCAACTGGCCAAACCCCGTGATGCCGAATGGTATCGCGATGCCAAACGCCTGCTGCGCCAGATGCGCCGACGGGGCGTGACCCACAACGATCTAGCGAAACCGCAGAACTGGCTGATGACGCCGGACGGCAAAGCCTCGGTCATCGATTTCCAGTTGGCCAGCGTGCATAAGCGGCGCGGCGCGATCTACCGCACGATGGCCTATGAAGACCTGCGCCACTTGCTGAAGCAAAAGCGCAAGTTCGCCAAGCACCTGCTGACCCCTAGCGAAAAGCGGATGCTGGAGAGGCGCAGTGCCCCGTCCCGTCTGTGGATGGCAACCGCCAAGCCGCTTTATAACTTCATCACCCGCCGCCTGATGAATTGGTCAGATGGCGAAGGCACCGAGAATCGGATCGCGCTGGAAGGCCCCGCACTGCGGGAAGAGCTGTTATCCCATCCCCGTATCGACGGAGTGGCACTGGCGACCTACGCGCTGCCCGCACGCGGCGTTGGCCTTTATGGGTTTGTCGAGACCGACCTGACGCAAGAAATGGTTCGCGGCCTGCTGCCCGAAAAGCGGATCGAGCTGATCCAAGCCGTCGCCGCCCTGCCCCGCGATGAAGCGGGCGAGGTACGTGAAGACGTGCTGCAACTGGTGGCGATGAACCGGGTGGACGAACTTGAGCAACTGATGGCCCAAAACGACCGCCTGCGCCCTGTTCTACGGGCAATTGTCGATCAGCGCCTGAACCTGACCGACCGGACCCTGCGCGGCACCTGAAGCCTAGAAATCCGCCTTGGCGCGGAACTTCATGCCGATGCCGGTGTCAGGGTGCTTCACCCTTAGTTCTTCGGAATGAAGCATCAGGCGCGGATACTCTAGCGCCGCACCGCTGGCATAAAACGGATCGCCCAGAATGGGGTGGCCCAAAGCCAGCATATGCACCCGCAACTGGTGGCTACGACCCGTGCGGGGCATCAGACGGACGCGGGTCTCGGTTTCCTCGCGTTTGACAACCTTCCAGTCGGTGATCGCGGGCTTGCCAGTGTCGTGGCAGACCATCTGCTTGGGACGGTTGGGCCAGTCCACGATCAACGGCAGATCAACGGTGCCTTCCTTTTCCGCGATCTGGCCCCACACGCGGGCCACATAGGTTTTCTTGGTCTGACGGTTTTCAAACTGCTGCCCCAAATGACGCTGCGCGGCAGGGGTTTGGGCAAAGATCATCACGCCCGAGGTGTCCCGATCCAGCCGATGCACCAGAAGGATTTGCGGGAAAGCCTGCCGCAGACGTTCGATCAGGCAATCCGCCAGATGTTCGCCCCGACCGGGGACAGACAACAGCCCTGAAGGCTTGTTGACCACCACGATATGGGCATCCTCATGAAGGATCTCGATCGGGTCGGTGGGAGGGTTGTAGGCCTCGTTCATGCCAGATGTCCGAAGGTCTCTGCGAGGATTGCCGTCAGCGCATCTGCATCCTCTTGGGTGAAGGCATCAGGCTGGTTGCTGTCGATATCCAGCACCGCGATGACCTGATCGTCTTTGTTGAAAACCGGCAACACGATCTCGGACCGAGTGCTGGAGGCACAGGCGATATGGCCAGGAAAGGCGTCCACGTCAGGCACCAATTGCGTCTGCCGCGTCCGCGCTGCCGCACCGCACACGCCGCGGCTGAAAGGGATCACCAGACAGCCGTGCCCCCCTTGGTAAGGGCCGATTTTCAGAACCTCGGGTTCGGTTACGCGGTAAAAGCCGGTCCAGTCGAAACGGTCATCCGAATAGTGGATTTCGCAGGCCAGCGTCGCCATCAGAGCGACCGTATCGGTTTCCCCTTCGGTCAGGGAGCGGATGGTTTTGGCAAGGCTCTGGTAATCGACAGACATGACAGTTCCCTTTTGAAACGTTGGGTTGGGGGCGCTGCCCCCGCCCGCGATGCGGGCTCCCCCGAGGTATTTTTACCAAGATGAAGT
>JAYZYX010000202.1:0-3825 GCA_036139795.1 Pseudomonadota bacterium
AGAACGCCTCGACATAATCGGGGTCCAGACCGTAGAGGCGGGCGATGTAGCGGGCGTTCTCCATCGCGGATAGACGGCCGATCACGCCGCCCATAAATCCCAGCGGGAAAGAGATCCGGCAATCGCGGATGATCTCACCCTCATCGGGTTTTTCCAGCCCTGCCATCATGTTGACGACAGTGGTTTTGCCGGTACCATTAGGCGCAAGAATTCCCAGCGACTCTCCGAGGTCAACGCGGAAAGATGCGCGGTCCAGGATGACCTTGTGCTGCGTTCCGGTCCAGAACGACTTGCTGACATTTCGGAATTCCAGCATGCCTTGCCTCAGGTGGTGTGATCTTTACTGTCACGGATTGGGGTTAACTTAAAACTAACCGCTAAATTTGCAGGAATTATGTCCAAATTCAGCAACAAAGCACAAGATGAGTTGGACGAAATCCTGTCACAGGTCCGAGACTGCAGGATTTGTGCCGATCGCTTTGCCAAAACCGCCACAAAGCACAATCCAAGGCCAGTTTTATGGATGCGTGACACGGCGCGTTTGCTGATAGCTGGGCAAGCGCCAGGGGCAAGAGTGCATCAAAGCGGCCAGCCCTTCACCGACCCGTCAGGGGATCGTCTGCGCGACTGGCTGGGGCTGGATGCGGAAAGGTTCTATGATCGCGATAAGGTGGCGATAGTGCCGATGGCCTTTTGCTTTCCGGGCTACAACGCGAAGGGGGCCGATTTGCCGCCGCCCTCGGTCTGCGCCCGAACGTGGCGCAAGGAGATTATCTCGGCGCTTCCGAAGGTTAGGTTTACAATTTTGGTCGGTGGCTATGCTCAGAAATGGCACTTGGGCACCGCGGCGCCGGTTTCGGAAGCCGTGGCGGACTGGCGCAGATATGTGGATCAGGGCCTCATGCCCTTGCCTCATCCGTCTTGGCGCAATACCGGATGGTTGAAACGAAACCCCTGGTTCGAGTCGGACGTACTGCCGGTCCTGCGTGCCAAGGTGAAAGAGGTTCTAGATGACACAGATGACACCGGACACGCCGCTTGATCACGCCCACGCCGCAATGGAGGCCGCGCCCGAAGACAGCGCAGCGCGTCTGCGGTTCTACGATGTGCTTTCCGGTTCTGAGGTCTATCTGCTGCTGGAAGAAGAGCCCGAGGGCGACACGATCAAACCCCGTCTCTTCCCCGTTGAGGACCAGACTTTCGCGCTGGTCTTCGACACTGAGGCCCGACTGGCCCATTTTGCCGAAGGTGAGGCCCCTTATGCTGCCCTTTCGGGCCGTGTTCTGGCCCAGATGCTGGACGGGCAGGGGATTGGTCTTGGGGTGAACCTGACCGTCGCCCCGTCTGAAATGCTGCTGCCCCCTGATGCGGTGTCATGGCTAACCGATACCCTGTCTTCGGCCCCCGATGAGACTGAGGCCCGCATCGAAGAGGTGCAGCCCCCGCGCGGCCTGCCCGAAAATCTGTTGGTGTCGCTGGACGCCCGTCTGGCCTCGGCCGCCGGTCTGGCGAAATTCGCCTATCTGGTGGCGGTGAAATATGAAGGCGGCGCACAAGGGCATATGCTGGGTGTCGTCGATCCCGTGCCGGGCGCCGAGCCTGCCATCGCCCGTGCTGTTCATGCGGCGCTGACGTTTTCAGGCATTGAGGCTGGCATGATCGATGTCGCTTTCTTCCGCCCCTCTGATCCGGTTTCGGCGCAACTGGCCAAGGTCGGTCTGCGCTTTGACCTGCCCGAGCCCGAAAAGCGCGAAGTCCCCGGCGCGGCCCCCGGTATGGACCCGACCAAACCGCCGAAGCTGCGCTAAGGCACTATTCCCACCAAGGGTCGATGGCGGCAATGTCGTCATCGCTCCAGCCCAGATGATGGGCCATTTCATGGACGGTGATATGGGCCACCAGTTCCTCTAGCGACACATTCCCCCGATCGCGCATTTCTGCCTCAATGGCTGCGCGATACAGGTGAATTTCCGCAGGCCCATAAGGGCCGCCGTCAAAGCTGCGCTCGGTCAGGGGCACGCCGCAATAGAGGCCGGTCAATTCCAGCGGATCACTCATGCCAAAGTCTTCCAGCACATCGCGGGGTGCATGCTCTATCACCAATAGGGTGATCTCACGCGCCGCCGCTTGGAACGCAGCAGGCAGGCGTTCCAGTGTCCGTTGGGCAATTTCTTCGATTTCGGGGCTGCGCACAGGCTCTGTCATAAGGCTCATATGGACATTTTCGCGCCTCTGTGAAAGAGGTCGGGGCAACAGGAGAACGCTATGACGACCACCCGTTTCGCCCCTTCGCCCACCGGTTATATTCACGTGGGCAACCTGCGCACTGCGCTGATGAACTATCTGATCGCCCGCAAAGCCGGCGGTACCTTCATCCTGCGTATCGACGACACCGACCCCGAGCGGTCCAAGCAGGAATACGTCGATGCCATCAAGCAGGATCTGGAATGGCTTGGCCTGACCTGGGACAAGGTCGAACGCCAGTCCGAACGTCTGGACCGCTATGAAGACGCTGCCACCAAGCTGCGCGAGATGGGCCGTTTCTACGAATGCTTCGAGACCCCGACCGAGCTGGACCTCAAGCGCAAGAAACAGCTCAACATGGGCAAGCCTCCGGTCTACGACCGCGCGGCCCTGAACCTCTCCGACGCGGAAAAGGAAAAGCTGCGGGCCGAACGTGGCAACGGCCACTGGCGCTTCAAGCTGGACCAGCAGCGCATCGAATGGACCGATGGCATCCTTGGCGATCTGTCGATTGACGCAGCATCGGTCTCGGACCCCGTTCTGATCCGCGGCGACGGTCAGGTGCTCTACACGCTGGCCTCTGTGGTCGATGACACCGACATGGGCGTGACCCATGTGGTGCGCGGCTCGGACCACGTGACCAACACCGCCACCCAGATCCAGATGATCCAGGCGCTTGGCTTCACCCCGCCTTCCTTCGCGCATCACTCACTGCTGACCGGCCCCCAGGGCGAGGCGCTGTCCAAGCGTCTCGGCGTGCTGTCGATCCGCGATCTGCGCGCCGCTGGCGTCCAGCCGATGGCGCTCTTGTCGCTCATGGCCCGTCTCGGCTCGTCCGATCCGGTGGAACTGCGCAGCGATATGTCCGAACTGATCGAGGGCTTCGACATCAACCGCTTCGGTGCGGCGCCGACCAAATTCGACAGCAATGACCTCTTCCCGCTGACCGCCCGCATCAACGGTGCAAAGGCCTACGCAGAGGTTGCCGAACAGATCAACGCTCTGGGGGTGCCTGCGGATAAGGCCGAACTCTTCTGGACGGTCACCCGCGAAAACATCACCACCCTTGCTGACCTCGAAGGCTGGTGGACCCTCTTCCGCGACGGCGCCGATCCGGTGGTCGAGGACGAAGACCGTGCCTTCATCGAAGAGGCAATGACCCTGCTGCCCGAAGGCGACTTCGATGCGCAAACATGGTCCAACTGGACCTCGGCGGTCAAAGAAAAGACCGGCCGCAAAGGCAAAGGCCTCTTCATGCCGCTTCGCCGCGCCGTCACCGGCCAAAGCAGCGGCCCGGATATGGGCAACGTCATGCAACTCCTGCAAGTCGTCAAAGCCCGCGGCTTCAAAGCGTAAATAGAAAAACCGCCAGCCCTTAAACGCTGGCGGTTTTGCTTTCAGCTTGGGGAAAATACCTCGGGGGTGAATTGGCCAAAGGCCAAAAGGGGGCAGCGCCCCCTAATGTCACCGAAACGGAACAATCCACAACGCTGCCAGACGGTCATCGACAAACACGCGATCAGACGCAGACAAAACCCGAGGCCGCGGATATTCCGGCGCGGCGAGATCAGCCTTTATCGG
>JAYZYX010000203.1:0-16959 GCA_036139795.1 Pseudomonadota bacterium
CAAAAGGTGAGGCCCGACTTGAGACATTTTCTTTCAAAATCAATCTGATATGGGGCCAATTTGTTCGCACGCGGCGCATCTTGGGTGACCCAACGGCAGCGCGCCAAGCTGATCTGCCTAAAAATTAATCGAAAACCTTAGTTTGCGACATAGCAAACGCTGCATTGCGGCATCTCTTGTTGTCGGAGGAAGGGGGATACGTCATTCTGTATGTATAGATGGTGTCTCTCCTCCTCCCTGATGCCATCTGAAAATTCAGGCGGCGCACATCTTCTCCTCCCTTGTGTGTCGCCTTTTTTCTTACCCAATCAGGTGCTTAGCTTTCCTCGATCACCAGCAGCTCAAACGTGACGCAGACGGGCGAGGTGCCGGGCGTCAGTTCCCCCGCGAATTGCTGGCCTGCGGGATCAACGCAGATCATCGGCAGGGTCAGCGCCCCGTCCCAAGTGGCCTGCGGGGCGATCAGTACCTCTGAAATGGGCGAGGCCATCGACGGCGCATCCGCAAAATGCGCACCGATCAAACTGCCGATGCCGTAGACCGTCGCGCGGGCAAAGCCGGTTTGGCTGAGGATGCGCGTGATCGCGTCATGGGCGTCCACATGTGGGTTCAGCTTGGCGATGACCGCGTTGCCGGTCGCAGTCCCGCCAGTGGGGTGAAAGATCGGGAACAGGGTCTCTTCGTTCATCGACACGTCAAACGCGCCGCCATCAAAGGCGACCAAGGTCACGGTGCAGTCAGCCGCCAGCGTCACCGCATCAGGCAGCAGGTGGCCGATCTCTCGCCCGTTCTCAGAGGTCCAGACCGCGTGACAATGCAGCCACCACGCCCCGTCCCGTTTACCGACGATCGCGGTACCATCGGTGATAGTTCCAGAAGCGCGGCTGTGGGTGGCACTGTACCAAGCCGCATGGACGCCATCATTCGATGGGCCGGGCATGACGAAATCAAAAGCCCCAAGGGCCAGCCCGTCGAACACCATGATCCCGCTGTCACACCCAACAGCATCCATCGCATCGCTGACCGCCTGCATCAGCACCGCGCCTTTCGGCAGCGTCACCTGCACCCGCCGCGCCGTGCCCCGCGCCACGCTATAGGGCGCGATGGCGGCAGGGCCGGGGTGACGGATCGCATCCCGTCCGGTCATGACAACTCACCGGGCCAAAGGCCACGGGCTTCAAGCTCTTCGCGGACCAGTTTTTTGGTGATCTTGCCGTAGCCGGTCTTGGGCATCTCGGTCAGGTAGATGTACTGGCTTGGCAGTTTGTACTTGGCCAGCTTCGCCGCCAGCAGCGCATTCAGATCGCCCTCATCCACCGCGTGACCCTGTTCCAACACGCACACGGCCAGCCCAACCTCGCCCCATGTGCGGTGCGGACAGCCAAGGATCGCGACCTCAGAAATAGCGGGGTGAGTCAGCAGCAGCTCTTCAATCTCGCGCGGGTACACGTTCGAGCCACCCGAGATATACATGTCCGAGGCCCGCCCCGTAATGTAGAGATACCGCTGCGCATCCAGATGCCCCAGATCGCCAGTGCGGAACCAGCCGTTGCGAAAGGCTTTTCCGTTCGCGCCATCGTCCATGTAATAGCCCGCGCAAACGGCGGGACCGGCCACGCAAATCTCGCCCGTTTCATTGGGGCCAAGGATATTGCCGTCGTCGTCCTGAATGGTCACATGCAGGCCGGTGCGCTCAATCCCGCAAGTGCCAACGCGGGCCTCTGGGCCATCTTCAACGTGGTGATCATGACGGGGCAGGACGGTGATCGCGCCGGTGACTTCGCCAAGGCCGAAGTATTGCACCAGCACATGCCCCAGCTTGCGCAGGGCGTGCTTTTGATCCTCTCGGTACATGGGTGCGCCTGCGTAGATCACATAGCGCAGCGAGCTATGGTCATAGGCATCCACCGCCGGATGCTCGGTCAGCATTTTAACGATGGTCGGCACGGTGAACATGTTGGTCACCTTGTAGCGCTGCACCAGTTCCCACGCCGCATCGGGATCGAACTTGCCAGCAGGGACCAGAACACTGGCCGCCCCCGCCGCAATCTGCACCAGTTGGTGCATGCCCGCCCCGTGGGACAGGGGCGCGACTACAAGGCTGACGTCATCAGAGGTGGTCGCGGGCATCAGGTCATTCAGGTGGTTTAGCGTTGTGAACCCCAGTTGCCCGTGGGTCAGCACCACCGCCTTGGGCCGTCCGGTTGATCCTGAGGTGAAGAACAGCCAGCACGGATCATCGCGCTCAACATCGGCGTTCGGCACGTCTTGGCCCATATAATCCGCGATCAGCGCCTCATATTCGGTGCCAAAGCCGCTGCCGATGCAGATCACCTGTTCCAGCTTGGGTGCGGCCTCAATGCAGGCCGACGCGTGACCTTCAAAACCCTGCTCGCAAACCATCAAGGACACATCGGCCTTTTGGCCCAGATAGGCAACTTCATCCGCGCGCTGGCGAAAGTTGGATGGCACCCAGACCGCACCGACCCGCCAGCAGGCCAGCATGACCTCGGTGATCTGGTTGTTATTGGGGGATTGCACCAGCACGCGGTCGCCATGCTGGATGCCAAAGCGGTCTTTCATCGCGGCAGCCAAGGCACTGACGCGGGCGTCCAACTCGGCCCAAGTGATGGTCAGATCATCCCAAATGATCGCAGGCCGATCCCCCAGACGGGCGGCGTTGCGGGTCAGGAAATGGGCTAGATTGGTGGTGCGGGTGCTCCAAGGCAGCTTGGGATCGCGGTTCAAGGTTGCGCTCATTTCACCCGCTCCATGATCGAGACATAGTTGGCCACGGCAGCGCCGCCCATGTTGAAGACGCCCGCCATCGTAGCGCCGTCGATCTGCATGGCTCCCGCATCGCCCGCCAATTGCATCGCGGACATCACATGCTGGGATACCCCCGTCGCCCCCAGCGGATGGCCCCGCGATTTCAACCCGCCCGAGGGGTTCACCGGCAGTTTGCCGGTCCGGTGGGTGATGCCTTCACGGATCACGCGGCCTCCTTTGCCGCGGGGGGCTAGGCCCATCGCCTCATATTCCAGCAGCTCAGCGATGGTGAAGCAGTCGTGGGTCTCGACAAGGCTCAGATCGTCCAGCGTGACGCCTGCCTCTTCCAAGGACTTCGCCCAAGCGCCCCGTGCGCCAGCAAATTCCGTGGGATCACGGCGCGACAATGCCAGAACGTCATTCACCTGATTACGGGCGCGGAAGGCAATTGCCCGCTCCAGATCCGCCGCCACATCGGGATGAGCAATGACCAAGGCCGCCGCCCCGTCTGAAATCAACGAGCAATCCGTGCGGCGCAGCGGCCCCGCCACCAGCGGGTTCTTGTCGCTGACGGTGTTACAGAACTCGACGCTGAAATCCTTGTGCATATGGGCATAGGGATTCAGCATCCCGTGGGCGTGGTTCTTGGACGAGATCATCGCCAGTTCGCGGCTATGATCCCCGTTGGCCTGAAAATAGCTGCTGGCGATCTGGCCGAAGACACCTGCAAAGCCGTTCTCGGATTCGCCTTCCTCGGCGCGGTACGAGGCGGTCAGCATGATGTCACCGGCCTTTGCGGTGGGGGTCGTGGTCATCTTTTCCGCGCCTACCACCAGCGCGATCTTGCCCCGACCGGCCGCGATGAAATCCATTGCCGCATAGAGCGCCGCTGATCCGGTGGCGCAGGCATTCTCAAGATGCATGGCAGGCACATGGGCCAGTTCCGGCACGGCCATGCCCACCAACGAGCCTTCAAACGCCTGCGGGGAAAAGCCGTTGTTGTAGACGCCCACGTAAATGCCATCCACATCTGCGGTGGACACCCCCGCGTGGGTCAATGCATCTGGGACGACGCTGGCGATCAGTTCGATCAGGGTGTCTTCAGGCGCTTTGCCGAACTTGCTGTGTGACCAGCCGACGATCTGCGGGTGTTCCATGGGTCTCCTCCCCCTTGAACCGATGTCAGGTGTAGCCAAGCTTGCGGCGCAGCTTGGATTCGATCTTTCCGGCCTCGCGCAGCAGCATCTTGGCCAAATCTTTCTGTCTGTCTTCGCCCATGCGGGAATCGATGGCGGCGATGGACAGCGCCCCCAGCACGTCGCCCGTGGGTGCCTTGATCGCCACGCCAATGGCCCAAGAGTTCGCCAGATAGAGGCCCGGATTCAGGGCCCATCCGTCGCGGCGGCATTGGGCGATGGATTTGTCCACAATGTCGGGCGTGTAGCGGTCATAGCCCTTGGCCAAGAGCGGCGTGATCTCTTCGCGCATCAGGGCCAGTTCGTCATCGGGTAGGGCAGCCAGAATAGCCATCGCGCCCGCGCCGACACCCAAGGGGTGGCGATAACCCACTTGCAACGCTTGCGTGCGGATCGGGTATGAGCCCTCTTCTCGGTGCAGGCAGACCGAATAGGCCCCGCGCCGCATGGAAATAAAGCTGCTATCGCCGCTTTCGGCGGCCAAATCCTTGAGGCTGTCCATAGCGAAATCCAGCAGGTCAAAGCGCCGCTGCGCCATGAGGCCCACCACATAGCTTTCCGGCCCCAAGGCGTAGTTCCGCGTCTTGGGATTTTGCTCGACCAGACCGGCCCGCATCAACGCCAAAAGCATCCGCCGAACCGTCGGACGGCTTAGGCCAGACAGGTCGGTCAGGGCGGTAATCGGCACCTCTTCCCCGCCGCCCCGCGCAACCAAAGATAGCAGCGACAAGGCGCGGTCCACGCTTTGCGCGCCGCCCGATTCTGGCTGCTGCACGGTCATTTAAGTATCCACATTATGGACATATATTCTCCTCTTCCCAGCCTATGCTGAGCGATTGCCGCGACCATGGCAAGTTTTTTCGATTTTTAGTTTACAGGATCGAAAAACCACTCGTATCATGAGATCGCATGTTAACATCCATATTGTGGATAGTGTGCTTTTGCAGCCGGATTGGGAGGTCCAGCGCAGAGGCTTTAAAGGGAGGAATATCTATGAAGACTTTTGGAAAGGTCGCGCTGGCCGCGACCCTGCTGGCCAGTGCTGCGAATGCGGAAACTCTGATCATGCAAAGCGTCTATCCGTCGTCCTTGCCCCTGCTAGGCGACAGCGGCGTGAACCTGACCAAACAGGTCGAGACCCTGACCGGCGGCTCGCTGACGATCGAGTTCAACGAACCGGGCGCAATTGTCGGCGGCAACGAGATGTGGGATGCTATCTCGACCGGTGCGGTGGATGCGGGCTGGTACAGCCCCGGTTTCGCGCAGGGCATTATCCCGTCGGCGGCGATCTTTACCTCGGTTCCGTTCGGGCCGGACATCCGCGCCTACACCGCATGGTGGTATGAAGGTGGCGGCAAGGACATCTGGGCCGAGATCACCGAACCCTACAACATCCACACCGAGCTATGCGCCATTCTGGTTCCCGAAGCCTCGGGCTGGTTCGCCAAAGAGATCAACACCCCCGACGACCTGAAGGGTCTGAAGATGCGAGTGTTCGGCCTTGGCGCGCAGGTCATGCAGAAACTGGGCGCAGAGGCGCAGTCGATGCCCGTGGCTGACACACTGACCGGTCTGCGTCTTGGCACGATTGACGCGGCAGAGGTCTCGTTCCCCCTGATCGACAAGGCGGTCGGCATGAACGAATACGCCAGCCACTACTATTTCCCCGGCTGGCACCAGCAGACCTCGCTGATCACTTTCATCGCCAATCAGGACGTCTGGGACGGTCTGGAAGAACAGCAGCGTTTCGCGATCCAGACCGCTTGTGCGGCCAACGTCGCTTATACCGCCGCGCAGGGCGAGGCCAAACAGCTTCAGCCGCTGGCTGAACTAGAGGCCGCAGGCGTCACCGTTCACACATGGAACGATGAGATGATGGGTGCCTTCCGCACCGCTTGGGACGAAGTCGTGGCCGAGCAGGTCGCCGCGGACGAGAACTTTGCCAAGGCTTGGACCAGCCTGTCGGACTTCCGCGAAGGCTTCGCCAAATGGGCGGATCTGGCCTACATCAAGTAAGGGTTAAGCGGGCGGCGCATATGCCGCCCCTTTTCCGCTTTTCCATAAGGGATCAAGGGTGATGGAACGATGGCTTGCGGTCTCGGACCGCTTGGCGGGGCCGTGCCGTCTGGTGGCGCGTTTGTGCGGCTGGCTGCTGCTGGTGCTGATGGCGGTTATTTTGTATGACGTGATCGGGCGGCGCTTTTTCTCGACCGGCTCGTTCAAGCTGCAAGAGCTGGAATGGCACCTGCACGGGGCGATTGCGGTTCTGTGTTTCGGCTATGCCTATACGGAAAACGCCCATGTTCGGATCGATCTGTTTTCGCAGAAGATGAACCGCAACACCCGCCTCTGGATCGAAATTCTGGCCATCGCCCTGTTCCTGATCCCCTTTATGGCGCTGCTGGTCTGGTATGGCAGCGATTTCACATGGCGCAGCTTTACCCGCGCCGAAGGCAGCCCAGGCGGGGTGGGCCTGTCCAACCGCTGGATCATCAAATCCGCCATCCCCTTGGGCGCAGTGCTGACCATCTTTGGCGGGCTGTCAGTGATGCTACGGGCCATTGTTGCCCTGAAACGCCCTGATCTGGTCGAGGAGCTGGTATGATCGAGCTTCTCTCTTCCTCGCTGCCCGGCCTCATGTTCCTATCGCTGGTGATCGCGCTGTTTTCTGGCGCGCCGGTGGCGATCATGCTGATCGGCATTTCGCTGGTTTTTGGCCTTCTGGCCCTATGGACTGGCGACATGCGGGCCGCGCAGGCCACCTTGCTGCCCAACCGCATCTTCTCCGGCACGATTGAAAACGCCGTTCTGGTCGCTGCCCCCATGTTTATCTTCATGGGCATCATCATGGAGAAAACCCGCATCGCCGAAGACCTGCTGCTGACCTTGCAGCGCCTGATGCGGGTTATTCCCGGGGGCCTTGCGCTGGCGGTGGTGCTGATGGGCACCATTCTGGCGGCGGCCACCGGTATTATCGGCGCATCGGTAGTGATGCTGGCCATGCTGGCAATCCCCACGATGGTCGAGCGCGGCTATGACAAGGGGCTTGCTGCGGGCACTGTCGCCTCGGCCGGTACTTTGGGCATTCTGATCCCGCCCTCGGTCATGTTGGTGTTTATGGGCGATCTGCTAAGTATCTCGCTCGGGCGGCTTTTCGTGGCGGCGCTGCTGCCGGGCTTGCTGCTGTCGGGTCTCTACGTGGCCTACATCGTGATCCGCAGCGCGCTGCAACCGGATCTGGCGCCCAAAGCGCCCAAGCCCGCGCCCCATGAACGGGATGGTCTGTGGCTTGAGACCTTGAAATCCGTGCTGGCCCCGTTGGTGATGATCGTCGCTGTTCTGGGCTCGATCCTTGGGGGCATCGCCACCCCGACCGAGGCCTCTGGCGTCGGCGTCTTTGCCGCCCTGCTGCTGGGTCTGGTGCGGGGGCGTCTGAACATGTCCGTCCTGCGCGACAGTATGGACGGATCGGTCAAGCAGCTGGGGATGCTGTTCTTCATCTTCGTGGGCGCGACGGCGTTCTCCTACATCTTCCGCAAAGTGGGCGGCGAGCATTTCATCGTCGAGACCGCCCGCGCCTTGCCCTTTGGCGATTGGGGCCTGCTGTTTGCGATGATGGGTATGATCTTTGTCATGGGTTTCTTCTTTGACTGGATTGAGATCACCCTGATCATGCTACCAATCTTCGCCCCTGTGGTGGCGCTAATGGACCTTGGCGGGCATGTGCCGCAGGGGCAGATGATCTACTGGTTCGCCATTCTGGTGTCTTTAAACCTGCAAACATCCTTCTTAACGCCACCCTTCGGCTTTGCCCTGTTCTATCTGAAAGGCGCGGCGGCGGATCACCTAACAATCCATGACATCTATCGGGGCATCATCCCCTTTGTGATCCTGCAGTTGATCCTGCTGGGGATCACCATCGCCTATCCCAGCGTCGCCCTCTGGCTGCCCGATCAGGTGTTCCAATGAGCGGGCGCATGGCAGGAAAGCGCGTCATCGTGATCGGCGCGGGTTCGGTGGGCGAGGGCTGGGGCAACGGCAAGGCCGCAGCAGTGCTATACGCCCGCGAAGGGGCGCAGGTGCTGTGTGTAGATCGCAGCCTGTCCGCCGCCGCCGAGACCGCCGCCAGGATCACGACCGAAGGCGGCACCGCCCACACCTTTGCAGGCGAGATGACTGATCCCCTTGCCGCCACCGCGATGGCGGGCGCGGCCAAGTCCCAGATGGGCGGGCTGGACGTGATGCATTTCAACATCGGCACCAGTGTGAAAGGCGGGCTGGAAGAGACCGGCTTTGACGACTGGAACAAGGTCTTTAGCGTCAATCTGGATGCGGCCTTCCACGCCACCAAAGCCTGTGTGCCGCTAATGGGGCAGGGCGGGGCGCTGGTCTATATCTCTAGCCTTGCGGGGCTGAACAACGGCCCCTATCGCTATATCGGGTATGAGACCTCAAAGGCCGCGCTGCAAAGGTTCGCCCGCAGTGTAGCGGTGGAATATGCCCCGCGCGGCATCCGCGCCAATACGGTGGTGCCCGGCATGATTGACACGCCCCATGTGGCGGCCATGATTGCCCCCGGTCAGGATATGCAGGCCGTGCGGGAAGGACGCGCCGCGCAGGTGCCGCTGAAACGGCAAGGCACCGCATGGGATATCGCCGAGGCCGCACTGTTTCTGGCCTCGGACGCGGCAGGATTTATCACCGGCGTCGATCTGCGGGTCGATGGCGGTATGGGAACCTTGATGGGAACGTCAGCTTAACAGGAAAGACGCATGACGCAGAAAGTTGCACTGGTCACGGGCGCGGCCCGTGGCATCGGTTTGGCCACCACCAAACTGTTTATCGAAGAAGGCTGGAAGGTCGCGATGATCGACCGCGACGGGGACGAACTGGCCGTTGCCGCCAAGGATCTGGATCAGGCGCAGGCCTTTGTCTTTGATGTCTCGATCCCCGAACAGGTGGACCAGATGGTCGCGGAAGTGACCGCCGCCTTCGGCCGGATTGATGCAGTGGTGAACAACGCCGGTGTCGCGGACTTTGGCCCGATTGCCGAAACCGACTTTGCCCGCTGGCGCCGCGTGATGGAGACCAATCTGGACGGCGTCTTCCTCGTCTCGCAGGCCACCACACCCGCACTGAAAGAAACCAAAGGCGCGCTGGTGAACATCGCCTCAATCTCGGGGCTGCGGGCCTCGACCCTGCGGGTGGCCTATGGCACCTCAAAGGCGGCGGTGATCCAGCTGACCAAACAGCAGGCGGCAGAACTGGGCGAACATGGCATCCGCGCCAACTGCGTCTGCCCCGGCCCCGTGCGCACCAAACTGGCAATGGCCGTTCACTCGCCCGAGATTATCGCCGCCTATCACGACGCAATCCCGCTGAACCGCTATGGGTCCGAGCGCGAGATTGCCGAGGTGATCGTGTTCCTCTGCTCGGACCGCGCCAGCTATGTGACGGGTCAGGTCGTGGCGGCGGATGGCGGCTTTGATAGCACCGGCGTTGGTCTGCCAGCGCTGCGGGTCTGAGGAAATTACGCCGCGATAACACGTACCGTCAGCGGCGCCCCACCGTTCGCGATCACCATCAGGCGGTCGATGTTCGGATGGGCGCCGGGGTGGGCCTCGGCGTCGGCGGTATGTTCGGCAAAGACCGCCATCCCGTGGGTGGCAGCCTCAGCGTTCAGGGTGCCAAAGGTCTGATGCAGATACTGATACACCGCGACCGAGCCCTTTTTGCCGGGCTGGTTCGGAATCGTATCAACAACGGCGCCTGCGGCATCCAGCAGCTCGATCGAGGCAACCCCGTCGATGGCGGGCAGCAAAGCCAGATTATCCTTGAACGATGGGGTCGGCTTGATCATGCCCGTATTCCTTTTTTCGTAAGTTGCCCTTGATTTAGCACTGATCCGCTGCACCCGCCACCGCAATGGTACGGGCCACTTGCGGGATTGAATGGCACTCCGTTAGGCTGAATTTATCACCTGACGAAATGCGACAGTGCCCCGAGTTTCGGGCGCATTCCAGCCGGTCGCAATCCGTTTCGACCTTTGGAGACGCGCGTGTTCCAAATCCTTGCCGATCGCACATATCGTCACCTGCTGTTGGCGCAGGTGGTGGCGCTGATCGGGACAGGTCTGGCAACCGTGGCTTTGGGGCTTCTGGCCTATGATCTGGCCGGACAGAATGCGGCGATGGTGTTGGGCACCATCTTCACCATCAAAATGGTGGCCTATGTGGGCATAGCGCCGGTTGCAGGGGCGTTTGCTGACCGTGTGAACCGCCGGTCGCTGCTGGTTGCGCTGGATCTGGTGCGGGCCTTCGCTGCCGTCTGCCTGCCCTTCGTCACCGAGGTCTGGCAGGTCTATGGGCTGATCTTCCTGCTGCAATCGGCCTCGGCCGCTTTTACGCCGACGTTTCAGGCGACCATTCCCGATGTTCTGCCGGATGAGGACCGCTACACCCGTGCCTTGTCCCTGTCGCGGCTGGCCTATGACCTTGAGAATATCATCAGCCCGACCCTTGCGGCGCTGCTGCTGGCAGTTGTGGCGTCCAACACCCTATTTCTAGGGACAGCCGCGGGCTTTCTGGGATCGGCGCTGTTGGTGGTGTCGGTGGTCCTTCCCAGCCCCAAGGATGCCGCGCCCAGAGGGGTCTATGACCGGACAACGCGGGGCATCCGCCTTTATCTGGCTACCCCGCGTCTGCGCGGTTTGCTGGCCCTGAATGTGGCGGCGGCAAGCGCTGGCGCGATGGTGCTGATCAATACGGTCGTGCTGGTGCGCGGGCAGTTGGGACTGGACGAAGGCGCCGTGGCCTGGACGATGTTCGCCTATGGCTCTGGATCCATGACCGCAGCCTTTACCTTGCCGCGTCTGTTATCGCGGTTGCAGGACCGCCCCGTTATGATCGCTGGCGCCACGCTGATGATCCTTGCGCTGCTGGCCTTGGCCGGAACGATCCGTAGCGTCGGTCTGCATTGGCCGATCTTGCTGGCGGTCTGGTTTGCTATGGGCCTTGGGTATGCCAGCGTCCAAACTCCTTCGGGCCGGCTTATCCGCCGCTCGGCCCCGCCCGAGGACCGTCCGGCCCTGTTCGCCGCGCAATTCGCCCTGAGCCATGCGTGCTGGCTGGTCAGCTATCCCCTGTCAGGCTGGTTGATGACCGCCTTCGGTACGCTGCCTGCGTTGCTGGGGCTATCTGCACTGGCGGCGGTGGGCTGCGTCGCGGCCTATCGCCTGTGGCCCGCCAAGGCTTAGCGGTTGCGATAGGCGGCCGCTTTGGCCCGATTGCCGCACACCTCCATCGAGCACCAGCGCCGTTTGTGGTTCTTGCTCACGTCCAGAAAATACAGTGTGCATGTGGGCCCTTCGCAGTTGCGGATATAGCGAAAATCCCCCTCGCAGATCAGATGGGCGGCGGCGGCGGCGATGGGCATGATCAGATCATCAGCGGCATCAAGCCGGTGCCGGTCCGTTAGGGCAAAGGTCTGCTCAGGGCCTGTCTTTGTGATCTGCAAATAACGCGCACCCTTGGCCAGAATACCGTTGATCCGCCCGATCATCGGATGATCCGAAGCGCTTAACGGAGTCCCGCAAGCCCCTTCGATAAAGGTGCGAAAATCCTCACGAAAGGTGACGATCCGTTGCCGCGCCGCCTCTAGCCCATCGGCGCAGGCGGGGTCGCGGAACGGGGCCAGTTCAGCCTCTGAGGCCAGTTTGGCCGCGATCATCCAATCCAGCAAATCCGCGCCAGTCTCTAGCCAGTCGAACCGCGTCGCGTGCGGCGTCGCGACCGAGTTCAAAAGGTCCAGTGCCGGATGCTCACCGACAAAGAATGGGGCAGGTCTGGTCTCTCGGGTCATGGGAACTCCGATCTGGAATGGGGCCGCAACCTTCTGTCGATAACCCCTATCGGGCGCGTTTGCCAGTTACCTTATCACACAGATGCTCACATTAAAGTAACTGGCTAAGTAGATTTTTAAAAGTTACTCAGTCACTGTCTAAATTACTTTTCAACAGTTACTCAGAGAAAGCGCAGCCGATGCAATCCTTACCCTTCGCCGCGCTTGCGCTGGCGGGTCTTGCCACCTCAGCCTATGCCGCTGGCGCAACCGAAGCCGTCACCTATCACCGCCAACAAGTTGATGGCCTGTCCATCTTCTACCGAGAGGCGGGCGCCCCCGATGCCCCTGTCATGTTGCTGCTGCACGGGTTTCCGTCCTCATCCCACATGTACCGCGACCTGATCCCGATCCTGTCCAAACGGTTCCACGTGATTGCCCCTGACTATCCGGGCTTTGGCCAGTCAGATGCGCCCGATGCGGCGGGCTATGACTACGACTTTCGGACCTTGGCGCAGACCATGCAGACCTTCACCGAAGGCTTAGGGCTGACGGAATACACCCTTTACATGCAGGACTATGGCGGCCCCGTGGGTATGCGGCTGGCCGTGGCGCACCCCGAACGCGTCTCTGGCCTGATTTTCCAGAACGCCACTATCCATGTGGAAGGCTGGTCGCCCGATGTGGTGGCCCAATTCGCACCTTTCTGGGCCGAACGCACGCCCCAGACCGAGGCCCCTTTGCGGCAGTTCCTGCATCCGCAAACCACCCGCTGGCAGTATGAGCAAGGCAGCACCGACCTTGCGCGCCTCAGCCCCGACGCGTGGACCCATGATCAGGCAGGACTGGATCGGGACGGAAATGACGCGATCCAGCTGGACTACCTTTGGAGCTACCAGGACAACGTCGCCGCCTATCCAGACTGGCAGGACTATCTGGCCAGCACCCGACCTGAAACGCTGATTGTCTGGGGCCGGAACGATCCCTTCTTCACGCTTGAGGCGGTGAAGGGGCTGCAAAACCTGCTGCCTGATGCGGCCACCCATCTTTATGACGCGGGCCATTTCGCGCTGGAAACCCATGCCGACGAAATCGGCGCGGCCATTCTGGCGACGATGGGCCAGTGATCCACGTCTTTTTCCTCCCAACCTAGAAAGGACCAAACATATGACCCGAATTCTCTACATCGCCGCCTCGCCGCGGGCCGAGATGTCCCAATCCGGCAAACTGGCCGAGGCCTATCTGGCCGCCCGCCAAGCCGCCGAGCCAAATCTGACCGTTGACCGCCTTGATCTGTGGCGCGCCGACTTGCCGGAGTTCGACGGCGACAAGGCGGCTGCCAAGATGACCTTTTTCGGGGTCGGTGAAATGGACGCCACGCGGCAAAGCGCATGGGACCAGATCGTCGCGATTACCCAGCGATTCACCGATGCAGACGAATATGTTCTGTCTGTTCCCATGTGGAATGGTGGCGTTCCCTATAAACTGAAGCACTATATCGACATCATCACCCAGCCCGGCCTGCTGTTCGGCTTTGACCCCGACAAGGGATATTTCGGCCTGTTGGAAGGCAAGAGCGCGCGGGTCTTTTTCACCTCGGGGGTCTATGCGCCGGGGGCTCCTGCGAAATACGGGATGGATTTCCACTCGACCTATCTCAGCTGGTGGCTGGACTTCATCGGCGTGACCGAGGTGAAGGCGCTGCGGTTCCAGCCCTCGCTGCTGACGCCCGATCCGGTGGGCGATCAGGCCAGAGCCGTTGAAAAGGCAAAAGGTTTGGCTCCGCAACCGGCCTGACCCTGCGGGCAGGCCACCCATGCGTAAACAACTGGGGGGCGGCGGCGCCCCCCAACCGCTCCTGCACGTCTTCGCTGACCCCGAGATATGCAACCTCCCTTCGGGCGTAAGGGACATTTAAAAGATATCTATGCATCAACAATAGTTTAACCGGATAAGCAGCCGCTTATGCGGTCAAAATTACGCGTTTGTTCAATGGTTTTACGGTTAGTGCATCGCCATTCCTTTCCTCATGTCGCCGCATTGGTGACACGACATTCTGGAAAGGAAATCTGATGTCCAAGAAACTGCTGCTTGCCCTGACCCTGACCGTTGCCCCCATCAGCGCATTCGCGATGCCCGTCGTGGGTGACGTTGTTGGCACCAACCCCACCGACGCCACCGCTGCGCTGGCCGAAAAGGGCTGCGCTGTCCACGATTTCGAGGCCGAAGGCGGCAAGATCGAAGCAAAGTGCAAAGACGAGGCCGGCAAAGAGTGGGAAGTCTACATCGACCCGAAATCGGGCGCCGTTGCCGAGATCAAGGACAATGATTGATCTGTCCGAGAAACAGGACGCACAGGGAGGGGCAAAGATTGCCCCTCCTGATCCCTGGGATCCACTCGTGCGGGTCACCCATTGGGTGATTGCGGGTGCGGTGCTGTGGAACGGGTTGATCTCGAAACCTGGCGGGACGGTCCACGTGTGGATTGGCTGGATCGCGCTGGTGGTACTGGCCCTGCGCGTTCTTTGGGGCTTTGTCGGCCCGCGAGAGGCGCGATTTGCGTCTTTTCTGCCTGATCCCCGACGGGCGGTGGCGCATCTGCTATCGCTGCTGCGGGGTAGGGTGCGCGAACACCCCTCGCACAATCCGGCGGGGGCGATCATGGTCTATGCGCTCTGGCTATCGCTGGCCCTTGTGATTGCGACAGGGTTGCAAATGACAGAGTGGAAAAACCCCGTTACGATCAGCGAGGAAAAAGCCGCCGTCGCCGCCGGAGACTGGTCTGTTCTGGTGAACAACGCCACTGAGAGCGACGAGCATTCGGAGGATATGTCTTTGAGCCGCTTGATCAAACAGGTCCATGAACTGGCCGCGAACCTGATGCTGGTTCTGGCAGTCGTCCATGTGGCCGGCGTGGTCGTGGAAAGCATGGCGCTGAAGCGCAATCTTGTCCGGCCGATGATACGGGGCCGGTCCTGATGCGCTGGCCCGTCACACTACCGGCAAAAGGGCGATCCTTCCCGATCGCCCTTGCGTCGTTCATCGTTTTGCAGGCAGTTGCGGCCCTGTTCTTTGTGGCCGACGTGACCGCAGACCTCTGGACCACAGCACTGGGGGCCCATTCGGTGCTTGAGGCACTGGTGACCAGCGTCCTGCTGATCGGGATCGTCCTATCGGTGGCGCAACTGCGCTGGACCCTGCGCGAGATGGAGATGCAGGGCCGCGCGCTTGAGGTGGCCTCGGGTGATTTCGTGCGGTTCATCGAACGCCAGTTCGACAGTTGGTCCCTGACCGACGCGGAACGCGATGTGGGCTTTCTGGCCCTCAAAGGCTGCGACATCCGCGAAATCGCAGAGCTGCGCGGTCGCGCTGCGGGCACCATTCGTGCCCAGTTGGCCAGTATTTACAGCAAGGCCAATGTGGCGGGACATCCGCAATTTGTTAGTTATTTCGTTGAAGAGCTTTTGTCCCGCGCCTCCGAGCGGTCGCAGGACCAGAGAGAAGACCAGCCAAAGGCGGCAGCCAGCTAGGGGAATGCACCTTTCGCGCGATCCGCCATTTCGTCCGGATCGCGCATCTCAGACGGGGCTAGGCCCGCGTCTGCTGCCAGCCAAAGCCGTGACAGGGATCGGCCAGCAAATCCTCAAGCTCTGCATCCAGCGCCATGATCGTGATCGACGCCCCCACCATATCAAGCGAGGTGCAGTAGTTCCCGACCAACGTCTTCACCACCTTCGCACCGCGGGCGGCAAGCCGTTCATTCAGGCGACGGTTCAGGACGAACAGTTCCATCTGCGGGGTCGCGCCAAGCGAGTTGACCAGCACCGCCACGCGCTGGCCAGTGGTCAGGTGCATCTCGTCAAAGATTTTGTCGCAAATGCGGTCCACGATCCGGTCGGCGGGGGCAAGGGGCAGGCGGGTCATGCCCGGCTCGCCATGAACGCCGACGCCGAATTCGATCTCGTCATCGGGGATCAGGAAACTGGGGCGCATGGTGTCAGGCATGGCGCAGGATTCCAGCGCGACGCCCACGGTCAGGCAGGCGTCATTGGCCTTTTGCGCCAGACGCGTGCAGTCATTCAAATCCATCATGCGGGCACTGGCAGCCCCTGCGACCTTGAAGGTAAAGATATTTCCGCCCGTCCCGCGCCGCGTGCGGCGGCTGTCCAATGGGGCCGAGGCGATATCGTCTGTGGTGACAACCGTGCGCACCTCGATCCCGTCAAGGCGTGCAAGCTCTGAGGCCATGTCAAAGTTCATCACGTCGCCGGTGTAATTGCCGTAGATGTACAGCACCCCCGCACCCCGATCCACGTCCTGCGTGCAGGTCAGAATCCGGTCGGGCGGGGGCGAGGCAAAGATGTTCCCCACCGCCACTGCATCCGCCAGCCCTTGCCCCGCAAAGCCGATAAAGCTGGGTTCGTGGCCCGCGCCGCCCCCGATCACAATGCCCACCTTCCCCGCAGGCTTTTCTGCAACCGAGCGCACCGCCCGAAGCGAGCCGTCAATCGGCGCGATCAGATCGGGATGGGCGGCAAAGGCCCCCTCCATCGCTTGGGTTACGATGGTGTCGGGCGCGTTGATGAATTTCTTGATCCGGCTGCGGGTGGCCTCAGTACTGTCGTCGCTGGGTTTGGCTTTCGGCGTTTTGGCGGGGCGCAGAGTGTCGATTTCCACGCCATCCGCCCGCAAGATGCCTTCGGCGGTGTCCAGATCGGTGATCAACTCGCTCACATAACCGCCGCGCATGGCGGCAAGAATGGCGGGGATCTTGTCATAGCCCCCCGCGACCAGAACGCGGGTAGCGACCTGCCGCAACTGATCCAGCCCCATGCCGATGGTGCGGTCTTTCAGGGGGCCGTCCACCTCATCGCCCTGGGCATCGATCACCCGCCCCAGAATGCTGCCGACCCCCGCCGCGTATGACGATTGCAAGCCCGGCTCAAAGAAGCCGCTGGTGTGGATGGTCGAATTCTGCCGCAGACTGGAGACACCCAGAAACACGCGGTTCATGCGGGTGTGATGGGACAGTTGCTCGGCGATGACAGGTTCCGCTTCCAACATCTGCCGCGCTTGGTCGGAACTGACGATAGCGGGCGCGGACAAAGGAATAAAGTTCGCCTTCAGGCGGTCGGACAGACGGGTGGCGCAGGCC
>JAYZYX010000204.1:0-16097 GCA_036139795.1 Pseudomonadota bacterium
TCCTGCGCGCTTTTTTATGAAACACCCGTGCCCGTTTGGGATCTTGCTGAACCAATGCGGCCAGCGCACCAATCGACGTCACAGTTGCAATCAAGGCCAGCAAAACTTCACTCCGTCGGTTTCAGGACAGTTTGCGCCGCGCGGTCCTGTGCCCGTTGACGTATCAGTAACGTAGCCGCCATCATCAGGCACAGCGCGTCAATCAGCAAAACCTGCCAGATATTTTGCACGATCGCCTCTCCCCATGACACGCCGCCGGTCTGCAAGCGCAACAAAGGCAGCATAAGAACGGACCATGCAAACACGCGGCACAAAAGGTGGGACAGGTCCGGCGCGCTTGCCCGACGCAGGTAGAGAACCAGCACCACAAATCCGGAGACCAGAAATCCCGCCACTGTGCCGCGATGTACATCATTGCCCAATATCGACAAAAAGAACCCGTAGGCCGCGCCGGACAGCATCAAGGGCAAACCCCAGACAACCGCGGCAAACAGCTTTTGGCAGTTGTGCCAGACCGGATCGTCTTGGCGCCGTTTCAGCCACAGTTGCATGCCGCTGACAACGGAAAGGGTCATTACAGTCCCCAATGCCAGCCAGACAGCGCGCGACATCAGCCCCGAGAAATCACCGTAATGCAACGGGGCCATCAGGGCGACCGTTGCCGATCCGACCGAGGGTTCTCGCCCTACCAGAGGGCGATCGCGCAGAAACGCACCGGTGGTGCCGTCAAATTCCAGAACATGCGGTCCCACCGCCCCATTTCCGCCATTGGGGTGCGATGTGACGATCCGTGCGTCCTTGCGACCAGCGTCCTCAATCGACAAAAGACGCGGATATGTGCCCGCGATCCGCACCGCATCGGCCAAAATGTCATCCAAGTTCGCCAGATCGGCGGGTGTGGCGTTTTCGATCTTGGTCGCAGTGGTGACCGCTGCAAAGGCCTGTTCAACGTTCCCGCCAAAGGCAGACATCGCGACAATCGGTAAACCGAGACTGGTTGAAAAACTGAGGAAAGTGCCGGAAAAGGCCAGAACAATCGAAAACGGCAGGCTCCAAACAGAGGCCAGACTGTGGCGGTCGCGCAAAGACACCACTCTTCCGCCGGGGCGTTCGGTCACAAAAAGATCACGCAGGATATGGCGGTGGATCAGGATCCCAGTGATCACGGCCACCAGTAAAAACACCCCCAGCAACCCGGTTGCATATAGGCCCAGACGACCGGGAACCAACAGCCGCGCGTGCAGGTCGACAATAAAGCGCGAAAGCGCATGAGCCCGACTGTCCACCGGCTGAAACGGCGCAAACCCTTGATCAGCAGCCAGTATGGCATGAGTTTCAGGATCCAGTAGATAATCCCACCCAAAATCGGGCGTGCTGCGTCTTGGGGTATTGCGTTTTTCGTAGAAGAACACGCGCAGAGAACCGTCCCTTGCATGATCAACACGGACTTGGGCGCGCAACGCCGCAGGGACCTGCGCAGAAAGCTGTTCAACGGTGGCGTGAATGGGCTGTTCAAACGGGTGTACACTATGGCGCTCCGCATCGGACCAGCGGGCGATCTCATCGCGAAGCACAGAAACCGTGCCCGTCAGCACCACCGCATAAAGGAAGATCGACAAGACCGTACCGCTCCAGCCATGCAGGGAAATCATGCGTTTGACGGCCTGGTTGGATGGACCCCTCATTCGCTAACCCCACATTCCGGCGAGGATCAGCGCACATTCCACAAAGATCGTCGCGGCATAGGCCGCCTGCACTCCACCGGGATGTTCCGGTAGCACAGGCAGCACAATCAAAACGGCCCACAATAAAGGGAACAGAACCACCGGCATCACCAGATGATCAACCCCGCCTGCTCCGGCAGGCAAACCATGTGGCAGGCTTGCCATTGACAAAATGGCCATCGCAAAGGCCAAAGGCCCTGCTGAAATCCAACGCGTGCGCCGCGGGCGCATGTTCCATTTCGCGATCAGGCGAAGGCGCGGCGGGATGGCACCCTTGCTGGTAACCTGTTCTGTCATCGGGGAAAATGCCTCTCTGTGCGGCGGTTCGCGCATGGGTTCGGACGAAACATCCCGTCACTCGAACAGCAACGGAAGGGTGAACGTATAGCTGTCCAACTGCAGATCTTTCGGAGCTTTTGGAAAGCGGCGCACATCCGTCACCGCCTTCAAAGCCGCTTGATCGAAAACTGCATTGCCCGAAGACTGTACAATTTTATGGGACAACAGCTGTCCTTCACGTGAAATCTGAAACCGGAGGGTGACGGTTGCGGGGCCTTCTTGACCGCGTGGGCTGCGCTTGCGGCGTGCAACGCTGTCGCGCACTTTTGCGCCCCATACGGTCAATAAATTCTGTTGCTGCCCATTCGCGCTGGCGGCCGCTTGTGCAGACCCGTCGCGACCCGCCTCCGGCCGCCCGCCGCTGTTTGCGGCCCGTTCTTCGGCCCGAGCTGCCGAATTTTCCTGCGCGGTCACGACCTGTTTTGGGTCTGGAGCGGGTTCAGCTTTGGTCACTGGTACGGGTTCGGGCCTTGGCTTTGGTTTGGGCACGGGTGCAGGATCCGCAACCGGTTCCGGCGCGGGGATCGGTTCGACCACGGGGTCGGGCTCTGAGGGCGGTTCAGGCTCAGGTTCAGGCACGGGCTCAGGTTCTGGCTCTGGCTCAGGCACGAGCTCAGGTTCTGGCTCAGGCAAGGGCTCAGGTTCTGGCTCAGGCAAGGGCTCAGGTGGAAGGGGCGGTGCGATTGGATCGACAACACGATCTTCCTGCGCCTTTGGTTGAAACAGGCGCGGCTCTGAGGACAGGATCGGGGCCAGAGGCAATTCAATTTGCGGCGGCGGCGCAAGGTCCGCTTGGATCTGCTCAATCGGCGCCGGATCGACGACGGGTTGTGGTTCGGCGGTGATCTGTCGCTCCCAGCTTTTGACCAGTTCCACCACCGCTGGCGAGGCCGCAGCCAAGGAAATCAGACTGTCACCGCCTTCACCGCCAGCCTCACCGCCCTCTCTGGGCGTGAGGGCAAAACCACCAACCAACAGCAGGACCGCCAGACCGGAAAACACCGTTGCTTCGATCACCCGTTTCATTTCGGCGCGACCACCAGCTCTACTCGGGTCAATCCGGCCTCGGCCAAACGGCGCAACAGGTTGGCAACGGCAACCGCCTCCATCGCGCCGTCCGCGCGCAGCTGTATCGGGGTGTCTGGGCTTGCTGCCGCTGCCACCCCCGCAATAGCCGCCTCCGCGCGCAGCGCGCCAAAGGCCAGTTGCCCGTCCCTGTCCGCATAAAGCACCCGATCCGCCTTGGGCTCCCTCTGTGAGGACGTGGTTGGCAGAGCAACATCAAACGGTTCCGGTTTGGCCAGATGCGATGTCATCAAAAAGAAAATCAACAGCAGAAAAACCACGTTGATCATCGGCACAATGCTTTCACCGTGCGGTCGTTTTGGCGGAGGGGAGAAATCCATGGCCCTATTCCACCAACACGATGGAGGTAAAGCCTGCTTTGTCCAAAACTTCGGTCACCTCGACAATCCGCTGCAGGCTGGCCCCGTCACGTCCGCGTAAAATCAACATATCCTTTGGTTGTGACATCAGCGGCGCAACGGCGGCAATCAAATCGCCGGTCGGGCGACCATTGAGCGCCAAGGACGCAGGAGACACATCGATCAATCGCGGCGGTCCTTCATACGTGCCGCCCTGGACGGCCAAGGGCAGAGGCACGACCGCCTCCATGCCAAAGCGCGACGCCAGCATAAAAAACACCAACAGCAGGAATACGACGTCGATCATCGGTGTCAAACTGGGTTTGCGACGTCTGCGGACAGGGGCGGCGAATTCCATTCCGGCTACTCGGCGGCCATACGCAGTCTGGGTTCGGGCGCAGGGGCCACAAACAGGCGCACCGCCGCGTCTTCGACATCGCCACGGATGCGATCGATCACCGCTTCAAACCATGTCAACGCAGCTGAGGCAGGGATCGCCACTGCCATTCCCGCAGCCGTGGTCAACAGCGCTTCCCAGATGCCGCCCGCAAGCAAGGCCGGGTCTGCCTTGGAGCCTGCGGCCTGTAAGGCCTGAAATGCCGTAATCATGCCAAGAACCGTCCCCAGCAAACCCAAAAGCGGCGCGATGGTTGAGATCAGTTCAAGCGCACCAAGACCGACGCGGGCTTGGGCCAGCTCATTTTTGGCCACGCGTGCGACTTCTTCGCGGGCTTTGGCGTCGGGCAGTTGCGATCGCGCCGCGACGGCGGCGGCCACCACCTTAGATCGCACGCCCCGACGCCGGTCGACGATTTTAGCGGCCACATCCTGCGCCCCAGCCTCAAAGGCCGCAACAGCCCGCCAAGCTTTGCCCTTGGACCAGGCACCCATCAGGGCCAGACGCCAAATCTTCCACAGGATCAAAGCCAACGTGACCACGGCAAGGGCGGCAATGGCCCAAATCGACGACCCGCCCTCTTGCAAAAAGTCGTATACGGTCTGAAACGCCGCGCTGGTCCGGTCGGCCAAATCCACAGGGACGGCTTGGGCGGGTGTCGCAGTCGCCACCGGTGCTGCCGTTACCGGCTCGGCACGCGGCGTTAGATCAGAGGTCGGTGTCAGCGTCGGCTCGGAAAGAGAGGGCGTGCCGAGCGACGGGGCTGTCACGTCTGGCTGTTTCGTGCCGGGCGCAGTCAGGTCCGGTGCTGCGCTATCCACTGTTGAGGCAAAGGGCGTCACATCCTGTGCTTGGGCATAAACGGCAGCCCCCTGCCACAATACAAAAACCGCGCTCACTGCCAATCGCCAAGCCATAGGATCTCCACGTCGCCGCACCAACAACCATGTGTTGGGGGCTGGTTTGAAAAAGGGAAATGGCTGGATCGAATTTCGACGCAGTCGTCGCGATCTGGCTCGTGCGGGTAAACGGAATAAACAAAACGCTTACTTGAGCAGTACTCTTTTATTCCCTACTGTATTTGTCAACGACTTCACTGTGTAATCGTGGCAAATGCGAGATCAAATCCGATTGATTGATCCGTTTACTCTGTGAACACCCAGAATGTTAGGTTAATGATTCTGACCTGCCCCGCCGCGATCTCTTGCGCCGCATCCAATCAGATGCAATTGGCCTATGAGGGGATGTTAACGCCCTATGGCCTTTTGATCTGAACCAGACGGATTTCCACAGTGGGGCAGATGGTTTGGCGATTCCGTTAGAACGTTTTGGTCAAGAAAATACCAAGCGTACGCGGCTCCCCCGCTCGTAGAAAGTTCCGTTGTTCAGCGGCAGTTCCACCACTATTTACAGAGGTCAACGGCAGGCGAGCCGTGGCATAATCTTCGTCAAGAAGGTTGCGCGCGTAAATCCCTGCGGTCCATCCTCCGGGCGCATCATAGGTCAACTGGGCATTAATCAGGAACCGACTGTCCGTGGCTTCGTCGGCGGTGTTTTCAACATTCCCAAATGCGCTATCGGTGTAAGATGCATCGACTCCCAAGGTCACGCCATTATCCCAGCGATAGCTCCCACCGATGCTGGCCGTCAGCTCTGGTGCGAAAACAAAGCTATTTCCTGAAAAGTCCTGACCATTGCTGACAAAGTCTTTGTATTCGGTTCTTACATAGGCTGCCGATGCGAACAGGCTGAAGTTGTCGCTGAAATCATTCTCGATCTGAAGCTCTGCACCAAACAACTCGGATTCCCCGACGTTCTCGATATTTTGGTCAAAGTTCACACCAGAGGCGCCATCAACCAAAACCTGTTGATCCGTCCAATTGGTATAAAAGGCATTTGCGGCAACGCGTAGCGTGTCTCCCCTAAAACTCCCACGATAAGCAAGTTCAACCGTGTCTGCGAATTCGGGGTCATATTCGTTGATCTCACCGGTCACAAAATTGACTTGCGACCCGCCCGCTCGGTAACCACGTTGCAGAGTAAGGCCAATCGTTTGACCTTCGGCGAAATCATAAGCCGCGCCGAACTTGGGTAGAAACGCTTCGAAACTGGTGCTGGAACTGGTATCAAAATCCGGCAACTGCGGTGTCGAGGGATCGGTCACGCGGCTGGACCTGAAGTCGACAGTTTCATAGTCATAGCGTGCACCAACGGTAAAGCTGAGGCCAGACAGCCAGCGGTCGGCCGGGAACTCTGCCTCGCCGTAGAAAGCGATGTTTTGCTCGTCGTAGACCTCACGCGTTACACTATTGAACGACACCGCGCCCGGAGGCACGGGCGCGCCGCCACTAACCGCGGCGTCGAGCCTGCGAAAGTCATTCACCGTGTCATCCACGCTTGTATAGAACAAACCCACTGCGCCGGTTATGCCGCTCCCCGTTTCAAAACGCAGTCTCAGGTCCTGGGAAAAGGTCCGCGCGTCATTCGTTCTGTCAAACAGCTCTGCATCGGTGGCAGAGAAATCGCGATCTTCGATGCGGCGATAGTCCAGATCATAAAGGCTGGTGGTCGATTCCAGGGTCAGGTTTGAGTCAAACTCATAGGTGCTCTTGAGGCTTGCGATATTGTGGCGCGCTGCCTCAAGCGCGTCCGCGTTGGACAGAGTGACGCGTCGATCCGGGAACAGACTCTCTTCGATAAAATCTTCTCCTGCCGAACTATCGGAATGGCTTAGGGAGAAAACAAAGTTTAAACGATCCGTTGCATCCCACCGCAGTTTCGCACGATAGGTGTTCGATGTGTGGCCATCGTAATCCGTGGACCCTGTTGTATCGTTTGTAATGTCACCGTCGTTTTCGAAACTCTCGGCGGAAAACCGAAAGGCGAGGCGATCCTCAATGATCGGCTGATTTAACGTGAACGCATAACGTCTGGTATTGCGCGATCCATACTCAAGATGGGCTTTGGTTAATTGTTCATAGGTCGGGTCATTGGATCGGACGATGACAGCTCCGGCCAGAGAATTACGTCCCTGTTGCGTAGACTGCGGTCCTCGCAGGAGTTCTACCTGTTCCAGATCCCAAGCCGAATAAGGTCCAAAAATTGTTGCCTGCTGGTTGGGCAAGGCGACACCATCCACCTGCGTGCTAATCAACAGCCCACGTCCGATAATCCCACCGCGATCAATTCCACGGATTGCAAAGCCCCGATCCCCAGCCGTGGATGAAACCCCCGGTGTCCGCTCAATCACGTCGTACACATCAGTATCGCCGCGTCGCTCCAGATCCTCTCCCCGCTCTACCGCCACTGATGTCAGCGTTCCAAGCAGTTCGTGATCCTGTAATTCCCCTTTTATTACAATCGGTTCCAAGAGAAGAGCGCCCGATTCCTCCTGCGACAGCGCAGTCGTTGCATAAAGCGCAACCAATGGAACGAGACAAAAATGTCTATGATGATGAGCGAGCATGTCAAACCCCAGATTCAGCAATTGAAAGATACTGTCTGGCTAAAAGGTCGCCCCTTGGCTCGTCTCGCGTTCTTATCACAGGTTTAATTTCGGGCAACGGGATCACACGCTATCGTGAATGCATGTGAATTTGGCTGGCGTAGTCGCCGCTTTTGATCTGACCTGCCTCCAGTGAAATCCCTCACCGCGACGTAGAGCCTACGCACAGCTTGCTATGCCCCGCGGGAAGCGGGATCGTTTGAAGTTGGAGTTTTCCGCTAGGTTTTCCTGGATGGAAACGGAGCGGGATCGCACGAGAGCATCGAAGTTCACGGAGGCGCAGAAGGCCTTCATCCTGATGCAAGGCGAGCAAGGTACGCCTGTCACAGAGATCTGTCGTAAAGCCGGGATCAGCCAGGCGATCTACTTCAATTGGAAGAAGAAGTACGGTGGCCTATTACCCGACGAGATGCGCCGACTGAAGGCGCTCGAAGACGAGAACACCCGGCTGAAGAAGATCGTGGCCGACCTGACGTTGGACTGGGAGATGCTGCAGGACGTCATTCGCCGAAAGCTTTGAAGCCTGGGCGTTTGCGCGAGATCGTGACCGGGATGTGCGTCGACTGGGGCGTGTCGAACCGGAAGGCTTGTGCGGCCATCGGCTTCGATACCTCTACCTTCACTACAAGTCCCGGCGGACGGACCAGGCTGCCGTCGAGAGGCGGATCAAGGAGATCGCAGAGACGCGTGTGCGCTACGGTTACAGGCGCGTCCACGTGCTGTTGCGGCGCGAGGGACGGTTAATCAACATGAATAAGACCCGCAGATTTTACAACGAGTTGGGCCTGCAGTTGAGGAACAAGCCGCCGAAGCGGCGGGTGAAGGCCAGGCAGCGGGAAAACCGACAGGAGGCTGTTGGGCTAAACGATGTCTGGGCGATGGATTTTGTCCACGACCAACTCACCTTGGGCAAAAAGCTCCGTGTCTTGACCGTCGTCGACACCCATTCCCGGCTCTGCGCGGCGGCCCATCCGCGGTTCAGCTATCGAGGCGAAGACGTCGTACAGACGCTCGAACGGGTCTGTGGGCGGATCGGCTGTCCGAGGACGATCAGAGTTGGTAAAGGCAGCGAGTTTATCTCTCGCGACCTCGATCTTTGGGTCTATGCCACTGACATCACGCTGGACTTCTCACGGCCCGGGAAACCTACGGACAACGGCTTCATCAAAGCGTTCAACAGCAAGCTCAGGGCGGAATGTCTGAACGCGCACTGGTTTATGAGCCTTGCGGATGCCCGCGAAAAGTTGGAGGAGTGGCGAACACACTATATCGAAGACAGACCTCACAGCGCGATCGGATACAACGTCCCAATTGCCATGCATTATCCCGATGGCGCTACCAGCACGTCATCGTGACAGAGCCGGAAAAATCCGGTTCCAGGCGATGCAAAGTTGGGCAGCAGAGCAGTTCAATGTGAATTGTTCAAGCGTCCAAGGCATTAATTCTGCAGCGGTTCTTTTTGCTTTGCCTTCGGACGAGAAGAGTCCTTTATCAAAGAAAACTTGATGGTGTTGATCTCGCAGTTTTGGGTGCAATATCGCTTTCTTCAGGAACTCAAGCGAAGCGGGGCCGATCCGCTTGTCTCCATCAACAACGCAAACGGCGATCCGGCACTTAGATCTTACAAAAAATCTCTCAACGCGTCTGACCTGCCACTGATTTTTCATCCAGCCGCAACTGGTGCCCAGTTGGTGTTTACGCCGATTGGCGCAGGTTGAGCAATCGCCCGCCCAAACCCCGATCACAACGCGCGCGTGAGCCTAGGTGCGGAACATGGTCTCGTTGAGCAGTTCATCGCGCGTCCGACCGTTAAAACTCTCGACGAGACCGTTCTGCATGGGCTTTGCCGGCGCGATGTAATGCCATTCGATTCGGTGCTCGGAACACCATCGCAGGATGGCGTCACTGGTCAGTTCCGTTCCGTTGTCGCTGACAATCATGCCGGGCTTGCCGCGGCGCTCAATCAGGGTCGTCAGTTCACGCGCAACACGGCGCCCTGAGATCGAGGTGTCCGCGATCGCAGCGAGGTATGCACGGGTGACGTCGTCAACCAGGATCGGAGCTCGTGTCCCGGCAGCCTTGCGCCGGGCCTTTCACTTGCGGACAGTGAGACCTTCTTCGCGGTAGAGCCTATAGATCCGGTTGATCCCCGAAGGCCCGCCCTCGCGGCGCAGCAGGACGAAGAGCCGCCGATGGCCGAACCGCCGGCGCTCATTGGCCTGGTCACACAACCGTCCGCGCAGCACCGTGTCCGGCGCACGCTGAGAGTGATAGCAGATCATTGTGCGATCTGCCCGCACAAAGTGGAAGACCCGCCGTTCTGACAGGCCATGTTCGGCCCGGAGATACGCGACGGCTTCACGCTTTACGGCGGGCCCTACCGATTTTTTGAAACCAGATCCTTTATGGCAGCCAGATCCAACATCTGCTCAGAAAAAAGCTTCATTAGCTTGGCATTCTCATCCTCGAGCGCCCTTAGCCGCTTTGCTTCTGACACCGTCATGCTGCCAAACTTGGCCTTCCAGTTGTAGAAGCTGCCTTCCGGCATGCCGTGCTTCGGAGCAGCCAATTGACATTTGGCAGACGGCCCGGCAGCGCCCGTGCGCCAATGTCGTCGCTGACTTGTCCGGCGGTCACGAAGAGGTCGAGCGGTGGGCCTTCAGGTAGGTGGCATCGATCATCACGGTCTTCGTCTCGCCGAGTTTGGCTGCCAGACCGGCCATCATTTGCACGAAGATACCCTTGTTGCTCTGTCGTTTCCAACGGTTTTAGAGCGTCTTGTGCGGGCCGCAGGCGGTGTGGGCATCGCGCCACCGCAAGCCATTGCGATTGATAGAGATAATCCCGCTGAAAACGTGCCTGTTATCGACGCGCCGCTTGCCGTGGGACGTCAGCAAGAAGGGCTCCAGACGCACCATCTGCGCATCCGTCGGCCAGAAAAGATCGCTTATGTTACCGCTCGTTTTTCGAACCGTGAATCACGCCCTCACAGGGAAATCAATGCGGTCTGACCCGAGCGATGTGACCGGCTGGCATGGGCGAAACGGTCAAGCTCGGCGTTATCGCGCGGCGGGTCGACAAGGAGGGTGCCGCGCGTGAACCGTCGTATGCGCGGCCCACCAGTCAATCGCGGCCTATCCCCGCGTGACGATCACCGCAGGCGCGCTTTTGCCTTCGGAGAACGGCGCGAGCATCCCGCCTGCCAACGGAAGGCAGGCGGTGGCGGCACACAGCCCCGCCTGTTCCATGGGCCGAAATCACTCTGCTGGCTCTTCGGCGGGAATACACAACGCCCCGCCCTCGCGGAATTTCTGCGCCATGGAGGCCATGCCATCCTGCTTTTCCGCCTCTGCGCGGATGTCTTGGCTGATCCGCATCGAGCAGAATTTCGGTCCGCACATGGAGCAGAAATGCGCCACCTTATGCGCCTCTTTCGGCATGGTTTCGTCATGCATCTCGCGCGCAGTGTCGGGGTCGAGACCAAGGTTGAACTGATCCTCCCAGCGGAATTCAAACCGCGCACGGGACAGCGCGTCGTCACGCCGCTGCGCGCCCGGATGGCCCTTGGCGAGATCGGCGGCATGGGCGGCGAGTTTGTAGGTGATCACCCCGGTTTTCACGTCGTCGCGGTCAGGCAGGCCAAGGTGTTCCTTGGGCGTCACATAGCAAAGCATCGCCGTGCCGAACCAGCCAATCATCGCCGCGCCGATGGCGCTGGTGATGTGGTCGTAGCCCGGCGCGATATCGGTGGTTAGCGGCCCAAGCGTATAGAACGGCGCTTCGTGGCAGTGTTTCAACTGCTCGTCCATGTTCTCTTTGATCTTATGCATCGGCACATGGCCGGGGCCTTCGATCATCACCTGGCAATCCTTGGCCCAAGCGATTTTCGTCAGTTCGCCCAGCGTGCGCAACTCGGCGAATTGCGCCTCGTCATTCGCATCCGCAATCGAGCCGGGGCGTAGACCGTCGCCCAAAGAAAAGGACACATCATAACGGCGGCAGATATCGCAGATCTCGTCGAAATGCTCGTAAAGAAAGCTTTCGCGATGGTGATGCAAACACCATTTCGCCATGATCGAGCCGCCGCGCGACACGATGCCAGTGACGCGCTTGGCCGTCATCGGGATCATGTGCAGCCGCACGCCAGCGTGGATGGTGAAGTAATCGACGCCCTGTTCCGCCTGCTCGATCAACGTGTCGCGGAACACCTCCCAAGTGAGGTCTTCGGCAATCCCGCCAACCTTCTCGAGCGCCTGATAAAGAGGCACGGTCCCAATGGGGACGGGTGCGTTCCGGATGATCCAGTCGCGAATGTTATGAATGTTGCGCCCCGTCGAAAGATCCATCACCGTATCGGCCCCCCAACGGATTGCCCAAACCATTTTCTCCACTTCTTCCTCCATTGAGGACGTGACGGCGGAGTTGCCGATATTGGCGTTGATCTTCACCTTGAAATTGCGCCCGATGATCATCGGCTCCAATTCGCGGTGGTTGATGTTTCCGGGAATGATCGCCCGGCCTTCGGCGATCTCTTTGCGGATAAATTCGGGCGTGACCAGATCGGGCAGGGTGGCGCCAAAGGCTTCGCCATCGGTTTTCGCGCCCGACAGACGCCCCTCGTTTTCGCGGATCGCGACGAATTCCATCTCCGGCGTGATGATCCCGGCCTTGGCATAGGCAAGCTGTGTCACCGCTCGGTCCCCCACGGCGCGCAGGAGAGCACGTTGATGCGGAAAGGCGGGGGTAAGGCGCTCGCCGGTTGCAAAGCCATTGTCTGCCTCAGTCACGGCGCGGCCCTGATATTCCTCGATGTCGCCGCGCGCCTGTTGCCAGCCGCCGCGCACATCGGGCAGGCCCTTGGCAATGTCGATCTCCGCTGCCGGGTCGGTGTAGGGGCCGGAGCTGTCATAGACCCGCAGAGGCGCCTCGCCCGTTACCGCGATTTCTCGCAAGGGCACGCGCAGCTCATGCATGTTGCCATGCACATAGATTTTCTGGGATGCGGGCAAGGCGCCGGTTGTGATCGTGGGAATAGTGTCTTTCATTTCGGTCTCCTCAAACGATGAGACCCAAGTGAAACGGGTAGCAGACATGGACCGCCGCCCATGCGCATACGCAATAGGGCCATACGGCCCGAAAGGACCGCCCTCAGGATCAAGACTGCGGAGATGCCCTTCGGTCTTCCTACGCCAGTGTCAACTGGGTCAGGTTCTAAGGGTCGCGTCACCGGGGTTGCCCCCTGTCTGCCTCTCAGTCCCCTCGGCGGGACTCCCCTGACGTAGCGGCACTATCGGGATAGCCGCGATCAAAGTCAATCGGTATCGTTTCAGTCTGGCGCGCAGGCCCTGTCGCGGTCCAGTATGCTGCGGGAACGCGCGCCTTTGGTTGCCCCACACCGGACATGGCACTATGCGTATCTCATCAGGTTTTTCTTGTACGAAACGGACGGCGGACAGGTGTCACAGCAACAGTTAAAAAAATCCGATGACATTGCGAACAAGCTTTTGGACCGGATTGCACATGGCGGGTTCGAGCCCGGCGACAAGCTGCGTCAGGACCTCATCGCCCGTGAATTCGGCGTGTCACAGGTGACGGTTCGCGAGGCGCTGTTGCATGTGGTGTCCACGGGACTTGCGACCAGTCAACCGCGCCGGGGGGTCTGTGTCTCTCCCGTCGATCAGACCGCCGTTGAGGAATTGCGCGTGATGCGCACGGCGTTGGAACCTGTGGCAGTTTTGCGTTCTGTGCCGAATTTGACGCGTGACCAGATCGCCGAGATCGAAGCGCTGAACGAGGCCTGCAACGATGCGCAGACCTCGGAGGCCTGGGAAGAGGCCAATCGGCGGTTTCACATGGCGCTGATTTCCGCCTGCAACATGCCGCGCCTGATTGCCGAGGTCGACAATTTGCAACGGCTCTACATGTGGCATTTCAGTGCGCGTCACACCACGCGCTGGCGCAAACGCGACGATCCGGACCATGCCGCACTCTTAAAGGCGGCCAAGGCGGGCGATGCCGAGCTGGCCCGCGCCGTGATGCAACGCCACCTGTCGCGGATGTCATGACGCGGCCAGCGGTTTACGGGCGATGATCCAGACCGGATGATAGGTCAGAGACACGCCCTCTGCGGTCCCAAAACGGGCGTGGTAGTCCTCAGAAAATTGTCGCAGCTTGGCTTTGGTCCATCCCTTTTGCGCCCGCCCGTTCACCCCGGTCTGTCTCAGATGGGTGAGGACGTCGCGGGGCGTGACAAAGCGTATGGGCTGTATCTCTTCGCCCGTCGCTACGATGTCGAGCGGACCACGCACTCTCTCGGCCAGTCGTTCTGCCGTACATAGCCCCGGCGCGGCGGCGGTGGAACCGAGCGCGGTCAGCTCCTCATATTGGCGCGGGCCAAATCCCGAGAGGGCGAGATAGCCACCGGGGCCAAGCGCCTCGACCGCGCGAGACAAAAGCGGGGCGGGATCGGGCAGCCATTGGATCATTGAGGCGGAGGCAATAAGATCGGGCGTCTCCGGCCAGTCGATCCGCGCTGCATCGCCACAGAGAAAACTGGCCCCAAAGGCCGTCGCCGTCGCCTCGGCTTTGGGCGAGATGTCGTTGAGGCTTAGCACGTCGATCTCAAAACCCTCTGTGAGCGCGTGCGTCAGATGCCCGGTGCCACAGCCAAGCTCCAAAACCCTCTGAAATCGCGCTGGGGCGCCAGTTGTTGCCAAGGTGTCGACCAACTTCTGCGCAGAGCGCGCCTGTTGTCGGGCGGCGTCGTGATAGGCCGCAAAACTGCGTGAAAAGCTGCGCTCGACGCGGGTGGAGGCGACAGGCTTCATGACAGCCACCTGTCCCAAGTCTCTCCGGCTTTGACGGGCAAATGCGGGCCGGACACCCGGCGCACGGCCTCTGTCTGCCCTTGCCAGGCGCACTCTTGCGCGGCTGTCGGAATGATCCGGTCCCTCTCCGGAATCCAGATGCGATCAAACCGTGTCTCCGGGGCCGGCCCCCGCGCAATCACGGCCAAAAGTTCGTCGCGCGCAGCCGTGAGATCGATTTCTGGCGCGGGGCCTCTAAGGCCTGCACGGGTGCAAAATTTGGCAAAGCTTTGGGTTGTAAGCCCCTCTGCCGTAGCGCGCACCGTCTCGGGCGCGATGCCGCGCGCGCGCTCAGCCGGATAGAGTGTCCCACTGAGGGCGACGCGGCGCGACACTTGCGTGCCGGTCCGCGCCATCCAATGCGCCGCCGCGGCGACGCCAAAGGAAAATGCAAAGAGGCGCAGCTCATCGTAATCGTCACAGGCCGCAATCGGCGTTTCAAGGTTGCGGTAGTCGTCGACGAACAGCACGTCCGCCTCTCCCACCAGATCAGCAAACGGGCCGGGGCCAAGCGCCCATCCACCGAACACCAGCTTCAGAGCCGATCCCCCGCGCCTCTGAAGCCACTGAACCCTCATCTCAAACGCTCGACCAGAGAGAGCATCGCGGCGGTGACACGGCTGAGCTCGTCGCCGGTGATGACATAGGGCGGCATGGTGTAGATCTTGCGCGCAAAGGGACGGAGCCAGACCCCGGTTTCTGGCGCAAGGTGGTGGGCGATCTCGGGGTCTACCTCGTCTTCCATCTCGATCACACCGATCGCGCCCAACACGCGCACATCGCGCACGCCGGCCATCTCCCGGGCCGGGGTAAGTTCGTGCGTGAGCTGCATCTCGATGGCGGCGACCTGATTGGCCCAGGCCCCCGTCGCGATGAGATCAAGGCTCGCCGCCCCCGCCGCGCAGGCCAGAGGGTTGGCCATATAGGTCGGCCCATGCATGAACACGCCCACCTCGCTGTCGCCGATCCCGCGCGCCACGCGGTCCGTGGTCACCGTCGCGGCAAAGGAGATATGCCCGCCGGTGAGCGCCTTGCCAAGGCAGAGAATATCGGGGGTGACGCCCGCATGACCCATGCCAAACAATTTGCCCGTGCGGCCAAAGCCGGTGGCAATTTCGTCAAAGATTAACAGTATGCCATAGGTGTCACAAAGCCGTCGCGCGGCCCGAAGATAGGCGGGGTGATAGAAATACATCCCGCCCGCGCCCTGCACCACGGGTTCGAGGATCAGCGCGGCGATCTCCTGTCCCTTGGCCGCGAACAGAGCCTCAAGCGCCGCGACCCCGTTTTGCGCGGGATCGTCCGGCCAAGGAGCGTGAAAGCCGACCGGCGGGCGCGGCAGGAAATGTTGGATCGACAATGCGCCCTGAAACAGGCCGTGCATCCCGGTGATGGGGTCGCAGACGCTCATCGCCTTCCACGTATCGCCATGGTAGCCGCCCCGGATCGTGGCGAACTGGACCCTGTTGTCTCCTCCCATGGCGCGCTGATATTGCACCGCCATTTTCATCGCCACTTCGACCGAGACAGAGCCGCTGTCACAGTAGAAAATCCGCTCAAGCGGCGCGGGCAAGAGACCTAAGAGGCGCCGACCCAGACGGGCGGCGGGTTCATGCGTCAGCCCGCCGAACATCACATGCGGCAGGTGATCGAGCTGGCGCTTCATCGCGCCGGTGATGGCAGGGTGGCGATGGCCGTGCACCGTGCACCACCACGAGGACATAGCATCGATCATCTGACCGCCGTCATCGCGGGTGAGCCAGACGCCGTTCGCTTCGGTGATGAGATGCATCGGACCGGGGGCGCAGACATTTGTATAAGGGTGCCAGAGGTGGCGGGCGT
>JAYZYX010000205.1:0-16776 GCA_036139795.1 Pseudomonadota bacterium
GCCCCTTGGGGCGGCGTTTTGCGTTGTGATCCTGCGTTGCAGCATGATTTTTCCATGTATAGGGCGGTTTTGCAGTCTTTTCCCTTCGCGGTTGCCAAGCTATGGAAGGCGCGTTGAAGGAGACAAAGATGACGAAACCCATTCCTCAGCCTGGTATTCTGGACATCGCTCTGTATCAGGGCGGCGCTTCCAGCGCGCCTGGCGTGTCCAATGTCGTCAAACTGTCGTCGAACGAGAACCCGTTCGGCCCGTCCGAAGCTGCGGTCAAGGCCGTGGCGGTCGCTGCGCACCAGATGCATCGCTATCCAGAGATTGATGGCGCGTCCCTGCGTGCGGCGCTTGCCGCCCATTACGATCTGGATGCGGATCGTATCGCCCTTGGTGTCGGCTCGGATGAGATCCTGTCGAATATCTGCAATGGCTATGCTGGCCCCGGCGATGAGGTTATCTATACCGAGCATGGATTTTCCATGTATCGCATCTGCGCCTTGGCCTCTGGCGCGACCCCTGTGGTCGTCCCCGAAAACCAGCGTGTGGTCGATGTGGACAATATTCTGGCGGCCTGCACCGACAAGACCCGAGTGATCTTTGTCACCAACCCCGGCAACCCTACGGGCACCTTTATCCCCGTGTCCGAACTGGAGCGTCTGGCCAATGCCATGCCCGCGCAGGCGGTGCTGGTGATTGACGGTGCCTATGAGGAATACGCCGAAGGCTATGAGGGTGGGGCAGAGCTTGCCGCGTCGCGCCCCAACGTGGTGATGACCCGCACTTTTTCCAAGCTGTTCGGTTTGGGCGGGATGCGCGTGGGTTGGGCCTATGCGGATCGGGCGATCATTGACGTGCTGAACCGTCTGCGCAATCCGTTCAACCTCTCGACAATCGCGATCGAGGCTGCGAAGGCTGCGCTGGCTGACACCGCCCACACCAAGCGCTGCCTGACCGAGAACGCCCGTCTGCGTGCGTGGCTGTCCGGTGCGCTTGAGGCCCACGGCGTGATGTCGGATCGCTCGGGCGCGAACTTTGTGCTGGCCCGCTTCGGTGATGAGGATGAGGCCAACGCCTGCGAGGAATACCTGCGTAGTCAGGGTCTGCTGGTGCGCCGCGTGGCGGGTTATGGCCTGCCCAACTGTCTGCGGATCACCGTCGGGGACGAACCCTCGTGCCGCCGCGTGGCCCATGCCATCGGTGCCTTTAAAGGGGGCGCCCGCGCATGACCCAAGTCTATGACCGTGTGGCGCTGATCGGCCTTGGCCTGATCGCATCGTCGATGTTTTGGGCCATCAAACGCGGTGGTCTGGCGGGCGAAGTGACCGGCTATGCCCGCAGTGCCGAAACCCGCGACAAGGCTCGCGAAATCGGCCTGTGTGATCGTGTCTGTGACACCGCGATTGACGCGGTGAAAGATGCCGATCTGATCGTCTTGTGTGTGCCTGTCGGCGCTATGGGCGCTGTGGCCGAAGAGATCGCGCCCTATCTGAAGCCGGGCGCGACCGTCAGCGACGTGGGCTCGGTCAAGCAGTCGGTGATCGATGCAGTCGGCCCCCATCTGCCCGATGACGTGCATTTCGTCCCCGCCCACCCGCTGGCAGGGACCGAGCATTCTGGTCCGACCTCGGGCTTTGCCGAGCTGTTCGACAACCGCTGGTGCCTTTTGGTGCCGGTTGAGGGCTCTGATCCGGAAGCTGTGGCGAAATTGCGGGCCCTCTGGGAAGGTATTGGCGCGAACGTCGAAGAGATGGACGCGGAACACCACGATTTGGTGCTGGCCGTAACCAGCCACACGCCGCACCTGATTGCTTACACGATGGTGGGTGTGGCCGACGATCTGCGCCGCGTAACTGATAGCGAAGTTATCAAATACTCGGCGGCGGGTTTCCGCGACTTTACGCGGATTGCCGCCAGTGACCCCACAATGTGGCGGGATGTGTTCTTGACGAACAAGGACGCGACATTGGAAATTCTCGGTAGGTTTACTGAGGAATTGTTCGCGCTCCAGCGGGCGATCCGGACCGGAGACGGAGATTTGTTGCACGCCTATTTCACCCGCACCCGCGCGATCCGCCGCGGTATTCTTGAGGCGGGTCAGGATGTGGACGCTCCGGACTTTGGCCGTGGGAAGGCGAAGAAGTGAAAGCAACCCTAGTCGTGTTTCTGGCCTTGCTGGCCAGCACGTCCCTTGCCGCCGAGACTGCGCTACGTCCGGTGGTGCGCCCCGGTACGGCAGAGGTCTCTGCGACCGAGGCCGCTCCGGCTGCGCCCGCTGCGGTGGCCGAGGCATCCTCCCAGACCATCACGCGATTACGCCCCAAAGCCCGTCCGAAGTCGGTGATCGATAGCGTCGAGCGGGTCTTGCCGGAACCCACCCAAGAGCAGGCCGCTGAAAAGGCCTCCAAGTTCTCACTCATCCAGTCTTTGCGCCCCTTGGTGCGTCCCAAAGACGTGGTCAAGCAGGGGGAACGCCGTCAGGCAGCGCTTGCCAAGGGGGCCATCTGTGGCGATCCTGCCATTCAGGGTGAGGCCGTGGGCGAGGTTCCCAGCAAGACCAACGGCTGCGGTATTGATTCGGCAGTTCGGGTGCGCTCGGTCTCTGGCGTGACGCTTAGCCAAGCGTCGCTGATGGATTGCGGTACGGCCAAGGCGCTGAAGACTTGGGTCGATAAAGGGATGAAGCCTGCCGTGAACGGTAAAGGCGGCGGCGTGGCCAAGATCAACATCATGGGCCATTACACCTGCCGTCCGCGCAACAACCAGAAGGGCGCCAAGATATCCGAGCATGGCAAAGGCCGCGCCCTCGATATCGGGGGCTTTACGCTGGCCGATGGAACCGAGTTCACAGTGCTGAAGCACTGGCGCTCAAAGACCTTTGGCAAGGTGCTACAGCAGATGCATTCCAAAGCTTGCGGGCCCTTCGGGACCGTTCTGGGGCCGAAGGCGAACCAGTATCACCAAGACCACTTCCACTTTGACACGGCCCGCTATCGCAGCGGCAGTTACTGCAAGTAATCAGCGGATCACGATCTGCGGGGCAGGGCCAAGAGGCAGCACCCCAAGGCGCACCATCCCGCCTCTGAAGGTAAAGGTGGCGTCCAGTTCATCGGTCTTGCCCGAGGCCTGCGCCACCAAATCCAGCACCAGCATCATCTGCTTGGCGGCTTTGGGGGTGATCTTGCCTGCGTCCACGGCGGTCTCCAGCATCTGGGGCCAGTTGACGGCGCGCACGGTGATCTCTCCTTCAGGGATGCCGCGCCGGTCCAGTGTCAGTTGACCGGCCGCGTCCAGATGCAAGGGGCCCCAATCCGCGAAGGCCTTTTCGATCTTCAGCGCCGTGATCTGCGGGCGTGCGCCGCGCAATGCGCCGCTATTCCAGGGGGCATCAAATGCGACACGCAGGTCCATCTCAAGCGCGGTCATGGCGTCGGGCAGATTTGCCTGAACCTCGGTGGGGAAGGGTGCACGCAGGCCCTCTAGGCGCGTAAAGAGGTGATAGTTGGCAGTGCTTGCTGGGTCTTTCTCGGCGGCAAAGCGCATCTTGTCTGCGGACCAAAGACCGCCTTCGGTGTTCAGCGTGGGGTTCAGCCCCTCGGCCAGAAAACGGGCGGGCTGCATTTGGGCCACATCTTCCATGATCAGCGATGCACGCAGGTCTTCGGCGCCAAGGGTCACGGCCCCGTAGGGGGTGGCGATGCGCTGGGGCTGGGGCCAATACAGGATCAGGTGGCTGTCGTTGTAGACCAGTTGCAGCACCTGAAAGAGGTCCGTGGACCACGCCAGCCCGCGCTGCGTATCGGCAAGCGAGACATCGGTGAAGGTGGTGTCCAGCCGGTTCGGAAAGCCCGACACCGACAGATCGCTGTATTCAGCCTGCCAGCCAGCCGTCTGACGCGCGTTGAACCAGCCTTCGATGGCGGCGCGCTGGGATTGCGCCTTCCACAGCCAGTGGGCGCTCCAGGCCAGAGCCAGAACAAGGGCGATCGCGACAAGACGCTTCATGGGGGAACCTTTCCAAATCTGCGGCATCTGTTTACAGATCAGCGCAAAGGAGGACCAGCGCAATGACGATGTGGGTATTCGGATACGGATCGCTGCTGTGGAACCCCGGCTTTGATGTGGCCGAGTCCCATCTGGCCACGTTGCAAGGGTATGCGCGGTCGTTCTGTATGCTCTCGGTCACCCATCGGGGGACGTATGAGCGTAACGGTCTGGTGCTGGCGCTGGATGCGCAGCCCGATGCCCTGTGCGATGGTCTGGCCCTGCGCGTTCACCACGGTGAGGAAGAAAAGGTTCTGGCCTACCTGCGCGAGCGTGAACTGGTCACCTCGGCCTATCTTGAGCGGCACCTGCCTGTGAACCTGTCCGACGGGCGCGAGGTTGAGGCGGTGACCTATATCATCGATCCCGAACACAGCCAGTATTGCGGAAAGCTGCCCTTGGAAAAGCAGGCGCAGATGATCGCCAGCGCTGTCGGGATGCGCGGGCCCAATTCCGAATACCTCTATAATACTGCGGCACATCTGCGGCAGATGGGGGTCTCGGATGCGGATTTGAACTGGCTGGAAGGCCGCGTCCGCGAGATTTTGGGATAAAGATTGCGTCTGGCCTACAAGGGCTTATGCTGACCTGAATAGTTAACGGGGCAGGGGGCGTCTCGAATGGCACGCGAGGCAGAGCCGCAATTTTCGCAGCCGATCCGGCAAATTTTTCTGATGGTTCTGGTGATGGGCCTGACCGGCGCGGGCGGGTTTCTGGCCTACTCGGTCGTTCTGCCGTTGTTCTTCGCGAACCCTTGGCTGAATGGCGTGATCGCAATGGTCTTTGTGTTCGGCGTCATCGCCTGCTTCTGGCAGGTGGGCCAGCTGATTTCATCGGTGCGGTGGATCGAAGGGTTCGCCGCTGACAATCCGGGCCATGAACACACCCGTCCGCCGCGCCTGCTAAAGCCGCTGGCTGCGCTGCTGCGGTCTCGTGGGCGGCGCATGAAGATCAGTTCCAGCTCGGCCCAATCGATTCTGGACAGTCTGGCGACCCGTATCGATGAAGCCCGCGAGATCACCCGCTATGTGGTAAACCTGCTGATCTTCCTTGGCCTTCTGGGCACATTCTACGGTCTGGCCACCACGGTACCTGCGGTGGTCGAAACGATCCGCAGCCTTGCCCCCGGTGAAGGGGACAATGGCGCTGCGATGTTCGGCAAACTGATGACCGGCCTTGAGGCGCAGCTTGGCGGTATGGGCACGGCGTTCTCAAGCTCGCTTCTGGGTCTGGCCGGCTCTCTGGTCGTCGGTCTGATGGAGCTGTTCGCGGGCCACGGTCAGAACCGCTTTTACCGAGAGCTTGAAGAATGGCTGACCTCGATCACCCGCCTTGGCTATGTGGGCGATGGTGACAGTAGCTCGCCCGAGCAATCGGCCATGGTGCAGGTGCTTGAGAATATGGCCGAGCAGATGGAATCCATGCAGGTCGCACTGGTGCAGGCCGAAAGTGGTCGCGCAACGCTGGATGGTCAGTTGGAGCATTTGGGCCGTACTCTGGACCGGATGACCGACAAGATCGCGCAGGTCGACAACAGCGAGATGATTTACGCCCTGCAAAAGGTGGCGTCCGGTCAGGAGCAACTGGTCGAAACCATGCAGGTCGCCATCGGGCAGGGACAGAGCCAGAGCACCGGCGAAGGGGGCGAATTCGACGCCGAGGCCAAGATGCGCCTGCGCTCGATCGATGTGCAACTGCTGCATATCCTTGAGGATCTGGCCGCTGGTCGTCAGGAAACCATGGCCGAGTTGCGCACCGATATCGCCGCCTTGACCCGCGCTGTTCAGCGTTTGGGCTCGGCAGATCTTGGGGCGGCAACCCGCCTGCGCCGCCACCCCGAAGAGGACTGATCTATGGCCCTCTCGCGCCGCACGGGACAACGGTTCCAAAGCTCGATCTGGCCGGGTTTTGTGGATGCGATGACCGGCCTTTTGCTGGTTTTGATGTTCGTGCTGACCATCTTCATGGTGGTGCAGTCGGTCCTGACCGAGACGATCTCGGGGCAGGAAAGCGAATTGGACACTCTGAACCTTGAGGTCGCGGAACTGGCCCGCGCGTTGGGGCTGTCGCAGACGCGGGCGGATGGCCTTGAGGCCGAAGTAACCACGCTGAACGCCACTTTGGCGGACAACCAATCGCAAATCGAAAGCCTTCTGGCCCAGACCGCCGCACAGCAGACGGCCTTGTCCGAGGCGCAGGCAAAAATCACCGGCTTTGAAGCGCAGGTCGCGGCGCTGATCGCGCAGCGCGATGATGCCCTGTCGAATGTGTCTACGCTCGAAGGTGAAAAAACCGAGCTTCTGACCGCGCAAGAGGCCCTGAATACCGCACTGGCGCAGGCCCGCGATGAGATTTCCGCACAGGAAGAGGCTGCCCGATTGGCCGCTGCCCGCCGTGAGGCGCTTGAGGCGCTGACCGAGGAATTGCGCGCCAAGAACGCCGAGCAAGCGCAGGCCCTGACCGATGAAGAGGCCGCGCGTTTGGCCGAGGCCGAGGCCGCAAAAGCCCTGCGTGAACGTCTGCAAAACGCTGACGCCGAACTGACTGCCATGACTCTTGCGCTGGAAGAACAGCGTAAGCGCGCCGAAGAAACCCTGACCAAATTGGCCGCCGCCGAGGCGGTGCAGAAGGACCTGAACCAGCAGCTTGCCACAGTCGTTCTGGCCCGCGATGCCTTGCAGCAAGAACTGGCGGGGCTTCAGGCCGACAGTCAGGGCGAGGTTCTGAGCCGAGAGCAGCTGCAGCAAAAGCTGGCGAACGCCCTTGCCGCGCAGCAAGAGGCGCAGGCTGTGGCCGAAAAGGTTGGCACGCTTGAGGAAGAGCTGGCCGCCGCGCTGGCCGCCCAACAGGATACCGCTGCGCAGTTGAAAGAGCTGCGCGATGCGGGTCTGTCGCTGGATGATCAACTGGCCGCGGCTCTGACCGCCCGTTCAGCCGCCGAAGATCGTGCCGCGCTGGCCGAGGATGCCTCTGCCGCGCTGGAAGAACAACTGGCTGCCGCTTTGGCCGCGCAGCAAGAGGCAGAGGCGGCTTTGACCGGTCAGTTGACCGAGGCCGAACAGCGTGCCGCCCTTCTGGCCGCCGCCAACAGCGCCCTGTCCGACAAAGAGGCCGAGAGTGCCGAGGCGCAGCGCCGCGTGACCTTGCTCAACCAGCAATTGGGGGCCTTGCGCACGCAATTGGGGCAACTGCAAAGCCTGCTGGATGATGCGAAGGCGCGGGATGCGGCCTCTCAGGTGCAGCTGGAATCGCTGGGGTCGGACCTGAACGCTGCGCTGGCCCGTGCTGCCGCCGAAGAACGCCGCCGCCGCGAATTGGAAGAGGCCGAGCGCAAGCGTCTTGAGGCCGAAACCGCCCGCCTGACCGCCGAGACAAAAGAACTTGAGAAATACCGCTCGGACTTTTTCGGACGCCTGCGTGACCTGCTCGGGGCGCAAGACGGGGTCCAGATCGTGGGCGACCGCTTTGTCTTCTCGTCCGAGGTGCTGTTTGACCAAGGCAGTGCGGACCTGTCCGAAGCCGGTCAGACCGAGATCGCCAAAGTTGCAGGCATCCTGAAATCGGTGATCGGAGAAATCCCTGCCGATGTGAACTGGATCATGCGCGTGGATGGTCACACCGATAACATCCCGCTCAGCGGGACGGGGGAATTCGCGGATAACTGGGAGCTAAGCCAAGCGCGCGCCCTGTCTGTGGTGCGCTATATGGTCAGCACCTTGGGCATTCCTGCGGACCGCCTGTCGGCCAACGGCTTTGGGGAATACCAGCCGGTGAACTCTGCCAATACTGCCGAAGCGCGGGCGCAAAACCGCAGGATCGAACTGAAGTTCACCGAGAAGTAAGGACTAGGGCAGGCGAATGGTTTGTGCCTGTTGCGCCAGAACCTTTCCGTGCCGGATCAAGGTCACATCGCCTTCGTACCCGCCAGAGCGCCAACCGCCACCGGGGGCTTTGCGGCCCGCTGCGCGGAAGAACTGCGCTTGCTGCTTGTCGATCGTGACTTCGCTGCGCACAACCTCGCCTTCGGGGCCGTAGATGCGCAGGACCATGATGTCACCGGGCAGGGCACCATAGGCGAAGGCCCAGAAGACAATCGGCGCGTCAGCGCGAAGCTCTGCGTCGGCATGGCCTTGCTTGATTGTGTTATAGGCGGGGATTTCGGTGTCGAAACCCACATCGATCACGCCGGCAGGTTTATAAGTGATGTCAGTAGCCCAAAGAGGATGCTCTGCGTCGCCGCAGGAGTTCAGCTTTTCGGGTCGGAAGGGGTCCACCACAGCGCCATCTTTGCGGACCGAGAGGTGAACGTGGGGGAACTGGGTGTTGCCGGAAAAGCCGACCTCTCCCAACACGTCGCCAGTATTCACCACGTCGCCTTTCTGCACCTTCACGCTGCCGCGCTTCAGGTGGCAGTACTGGGTTTCCCAGCCGTCTCCGTGATCGATTGCCAGCCCGTTGCCGCATTCGCGGCCATCCAGTTGCGCCGCCGAGATCCCGTCGCGCCCTGTGTCCGGCATCCCGTCCCGCACAGCGCGCACGACACCTGCCGAGGCCGCCAGCACGTTCACGCCAGCTTCCATCTTGTCGAAGGTTTTGACCGAGAAATCTGTGCCCTTGTGCCCGTCATAACTGAGCGAGCCGCAGGCGTAATCCGACGACCCCTCTGAGGGATCGTGGTCAACATATTGCTGGATATAGCAGGTCTCGCCCAAGGAACAGTCGAGGGGCAGTTGCAGATCCAGCGCACTGGTTACACACGGAAACGCCCCCGCCAGTGCGGCGAGGGCGAAGGTCATTTTTGTCATGCTTAGTTTGCCGTCAGAAGAGGGGGCTTTTTGCCAGCCTCGATGCGTTTGCTGTCGGGGCCGCTGATCTCCAGTTTCAGTTCGCCATTCTCGACGCTGACATTGACGATCCCGCCCTTTGCCAGTTTGCCGAACAGCAGTTCCTCGGCCAGCGGTTTCTTCAGGTGTTCCTGGATCACGCGGCCAAGGGGGCGGGCGCCCATCTTGTCGTCGTAACCCTTGTCGGCGATCCATTCGGCGGCGGCGGGGCTCAGTTCGATATGGACGTTGCGGTCCATCAGCTGAGCTTCCAGTTGCAGGACGAACTTTTCGACCACCTGCAGGATGACCTCTTTCGGCAGCGGACCGAAGCTGATCACCGCGTCCAGACGGTTGCGGAATTCCGGCGTGAAGGTGCGTTCGATCGCGGCGGTGTCTTCGCCTTCGCGGCGGTCACGACCAAAGCCGATGGCCGCTTTCGCCTGCTCGGACGCGCCCGCGTTCGAGGTCATGATCAGCACCACATTGCGGAAGTCCACCGTGCGCCCGTTGTGATCGGTTAGCGTTCCGTGGTCCATCACCTGCAGCAGGATGTTGTAAACGTCCGGATGCGCTTTCTCGATCTCGTCCAGCAGCAGGACGCAGTGCGGATGCTGGTCAACGCCATCGGTCAGCAGACCACCTTGGTCAAAGCCCACATAGCCCGGAGGGGCACCGATCAAGCGGCTAACCGCGTGCTTCTCCATGTATTCAGACATGTCAAAGCGCAGCAGTTTCACACCCAGTTGGTCGGCCAGCTGTTTGGCCACCTCGGTCTTACCGACGCCAGTGGGGCCAGCGAATAGGTAGTTGCCGATGGGTTTGTCCGGTTCACGCAGACCTGCGCGGGACAGCTTGATCGCGCTGGACAGGGCCACGATGGCATCGTCCTGACCAAAGACCACCCGCTTGAGCGATGCTTCCAGATCCTTGAGAACCTCTGCGTCGTCCTTGCTGACGTTCTTCGGGGGGATGCGGGCGATCTTGGCAACCACAGCTTCGATCTCTTTGACGCCGATGGTCTTGCGGCGCTTGGAGTCGGGCAGCAGGTGCTGCGCAGCGCCAGCCTCATCGATGACGTCAATGGCCTTGTCAGGCAGCTTGCGGTCGTTGATGTAGCGTGCCGAGAGTTCAACAGCCGTTTTGATCGCGTCCGCGGTGTAGCGGATGTCGTGATGTTCTTCGAAGTAAGGCTTCAGCCCCTGAAGAATCTTGACCGCGTCTTCGACGGTGGGCTCGTTCACGTCGATCTTCTGGAACCGGCGGCTCAGGGCGCGGTCCTTTTCGAAATGCTGACGGAACTCTTTATAGGTGGTGCTACCCATCGTGCGCAACTTGCCGCCCTGAAGCGCGGGCTTCAGCAGGTTCGAGGCATCCATCGCCCCGCCCGAGGTCGCGCCCGCGCCGATGACAGTGTGAATCTCATCGATGAAGAGAACTGCGTCGGGGTGGTCTTCCAGTTCGGTGACCACGGCCTTCAGGCGTTCTTCAAAGTCACCGCGATAGCGGGTGCCCGCCAGCAGTGCGCCCATGTCGAGCGAGTAGATTACGGTGTTCTTCAGAACATCAGGGGTCTGGCCCTTGATGATTTTACGCGCCAGACCTTCGGCGATGGCGGTCTTGCCCACACCGGGGTCGCCCACCAGAAGCGGGTTGTTCTTGCGGCGACGGCAAAGAACCTGAATGCAGCGCTCAACCTCTTCGGCGCGGCCGATCAGCGGGTCAATGTCGCCCTTACGCGACTTTTCGTTCAGATCGACACAGTATTTCGCCAGCGCGGATTCGCGGTTTTCCGACGGGTTGGGGCCGGTGGGTTCGACGTTCTGCGCCTCTTCCTCTTCGGTCGCGCCCTGAACGGGGCGGCTTTCGCCAAAGGCGGGGTTCTTGGCCACACCATGAGCGATGAAATTCACAGCGTCGTAGCGGGTCATGTCCTGCTCTTGCAGGAAGTAGGCCGCATTCGATTCGCGTTCGGCAAAGATGGCGACCAGAACGTTGGCGCCGGTCACTTCGGTCCGGCCCGAGGACTGGACGTGGATCGCTGCCCGCTGGATCACGCGCTGGAATGCAGCGGTGGGCACAGCTTCAGAGCCGTCGATTTCAGTGACAAGGTTTGCAAGGTCTTCGTCAATATAATCAAGCAGCGAACGCCGCAGGTCTTCGATGTCCACGTTGCAGGCGCGCATGACGCGGGCTGCATCGGGTTCGTCCACCAAGGCCAGTAGCAGGTGTTCCAATGTCGCAAACTCATGCGCGCGTGCGTTCGCCAGCGCCAGTGCGGAATGGATCGCCTGTTCGAGAGTATTCGAGAATGAAGGCACGAGGGTGCTCCTTCTGATCGGGGGTCAGAGGGGCCCGAGGCCCCAACCAACCGTGGCCTGTATAAGTTAAAGTTTGGTCGATCCACGCGGGTCTTCAAGAGAAAACTTGATTTAACGCGACGAAAAGAGGGGTGACGCTCCCCCTTTAGGCGGTATCAAAAGCTATCCTTTCGGGCGCGAACCTCAGCAAACACTAGGTCATCTGGTGCATTTGCCATGCCAACTGCCTCTTTCACTTCGGCGTGATGCGCCCGCAAAAAAGGATTTGTCGCCAGTTCGGTGGCCAAAGTCGCGGGCACTGTCGGTTCACCCTGTTCCCTCAAAGCGCGGATCTGGGCTGCCCGAGAGATAAGGTCTGCATTCCCGGGTTCAATGGTCAGGGCGAAACGGGCGTTGGATTCGGTGTATTCGTGGCCCGAATAGACCAGAGTTTCCGGCGGAAGGGCCGCCATCTTGGACAGGCTTTGCCACATCATGGGCGGGGTGCCTTCAAAGATGCGACCGCAGCCAAGAGCCATCAGGCTGTCGGCGGAAAACAGCGCTTTACTGCCCTCAAAGTAAAAGGCGATGTGGCCGACCGTGTGACCCGAGACATCCAGAACGCTGCCGGTTTCGCCCCCTATAGAAATGGTGTCCCCTTCGGAAACTGCCAGATCCAGATCGGGCAGGCGGTGGGCGTCTGCCTTGGCGCCGGTGACCTTCAGATCGGGGAAGGCCGCCCGCAGATCGGGTAGCCCGTCTACATGGTCCCAGTGGTGATGGGTAAGCAGAACGTGGTCGGCCTTCCAGCCCCGCGCGTTCAGGGTCTCGATGATCGGGGCCGCGTCGGGGACATCGACCACTGCGGTCTGTCCCGATTGGCTGTCGTGCGCCAAATAGGCGTAGTTGTCGCTAAGGCAGGGGACGATCACAATCTCAAGGGGCATGGCGTTTCCGGTATTCGTTGCTATTGTCTGGGTATGAGAGTGGCCGAAGGGATCCAAAGGCGCAATGCATCTGGATGTGCAAGACCTGCGCAACTTCTATTACCGCAGCGCCTTGGGGCGTGCCGCGCAGCGTGTCATACGTAATGAGTTGCTGACCTATTGGCCCGAAGCAAAGGGCCAGTCTGTCTTGGGCTACGGTTTTGCCGTGCCGCTGCTGCGTCCCTATTTGCATGAGGCCCGCCGCGTCACCGGATTGATGCCCGGCCCGCAAGGAGTGATGGCTTGGCCCGCAGGCATGCCCAACGTCAGCGTTCTGTGCGAAGAGGCCAATTGGCCCGTTGAGACCGGTCACGTCGACAAATTGGTCCTCATGCACGGTCTTGAGACGTCCGAACAGCCTGCGCTGGTGCTGGAAGAGGCCGCGCGGGTTTTGGGGCCGGGGGGCAGTGCTGTCTTTATAGTGCCGAACCGTGCAGGGGTCTGGTCGCGCCGCGATGCGACGCCGTTCGGCTTTGGTCGGCCCTATTCCAACAGTCAGCTGAACGCGCAACTTGTCCGCAGCGGCTTTCAGGTCGAGCGCAGCTCGGCGGTGCTATACCAGCCGCCCTCGCACCAGCGGTTCTGGCTGCGCACGGGCGCGATGATCGAACAGGTCGGCAAAAAGCTGGCCGGTCCCCTGTCTGCGGGCGTTCTGATTGTCGAGGCGACGAAGCATTCGCGCATGCCGACAGGTCTGGGGCAAACGCTGACTTCTCGGTCGTCGACGGTGTTGGGGGGGCTGACCCAGCCCGAAGTCAAACCGGCGTGAATCACAGAATCATCTTTTTCAGACTTTCGTCGCGGTGAATGCGGCAAGGGGTAGCACCTTGCACAGTAAATTTGCCCTTCCGTGTAAATGCTAGCGCCAAACCGATCACTATTTGCGTGATCGATAGTTGCTAGGTGGCGAACCCTCTGCTAAGTCCTGCGCGATTTCGATGCCCTAGGATTTCCCTTTGGGGCGTAAACGCCCCCGATCAGCCGTACGCGGATGGGTCGGGGCCAGAATATCGGAAGGGTGGACGTGTCCGAACCAGCTTCGATTTCCCTGGGCATTGCACAACGCTATGCCTCTGCCGTATTCGGTCTCGCGATCGAAACCAACGCACTGGACGCCGTCGAGAACGACGTCGATGCGCTGGCTGCTGCACTTGATGAAAGTGCAGACCTGCGTGATCTGATCAGCAACCCCGTATACTCGCGTGAGCAGCAAAGTGCTGCGATCAGCGCTGTGGCCAGCAAAATGGGTCTCAGTGCAACGGTCGCAAACACGCTCGCACTGATGGCGTCCAAGCGTCGTCTGTTCGTGCTGCCCCAGCTGGTGACCGCCCTGCGCGAGAAAATCGCCGCGCATAAAGGTGAAGTGACCGCCGAAGTTGTCAGCGCAACCGAGCTGACCCAGGCGCAGAAAGACAAGCTTGCAGAGGCTCTGAAAGAGAGCGTCGGCAAGACTGTGAAAGTTAACGCCGCTGTTGATGAAACACTCATCGGCGGTCTCGTTGTTAAGGTGGGCTCGAAGATGATCGACACGTCGATCCGCTCCAAGCTCAGCGCCCTACAGAATGCAATGAAAGAGGTCGGATAAATGGGTATCCAAGCAGCCGAAATTTCTGCGATCCTAAAGGAGCAGATCAAGAACTTTGGCCAAGACGCCGAAGTGGCCGAGGTTGGCCGCGTGCTTTCCGTCGGTGACGGTATTGCGCGTGTGCATGGCCTCGACAACGTTCAGGCCGGTGAAATGGTCGAATTCCCCGGTGGCATTCAGGGCATGGCGCTGAACCTCGAGAGCGACAACGTTGGTGTTGTTATCTTCGGTTCGGACCGTGACATTAAAGAAGGCGACACCGTAAAGCGCACCAACTCGATCGTGGACGTTCCCGCGGGCGAAGGTCTGCTGGGTCGCGTTGTCGACGGTCTGGGTAACCCCCTGGACGGCAAAGGCCCCATCGTATTCAGCGAGCGTCGTATCGCTGACAGCAAAGCACCGGGCATCATTCCCCGTAAGTCGGTTCACGAGCCGATGGCAACCGGCCTGAAGTCGGTTGACGCGATGATCCCGATCGGCCGTGGCCAGCGAGAGCTGATCATTGGCGACCGTCAGACCGGTAAAACTGCCGTTGCTCTGGACGCGATCCTGAACCAGAAGTCGTACAACGACGCAGCTGGCGGCGACGAAAGCAAGAAACTGTACTGCATCTATGTTGCAGTCGGTCAGAAGCGTTCGACCGTTGCTCAGCTGGTGAAGAAGCTGGAAGAAACCGGTGCGATTGAATACTCGATCGTTGTTGCCGCGACCGCTTCGGACCCCGCGCCCATGCAGTTCCTGGCGCCCTACGCCGCAACCGCAATGGCTGAATACTTCCGTGACAACGGCAAGCACGCCCTGATCATCTACGATGACCTGTCGAAGCAGGCCGTTTCGTACCGTCAGATGTCGCTGCTGCTGCGCCGTCCGCCGGGCCGTGAAGCTTACCCCGGCGACGTTTTCTACCTCCACTCGCGTCTGCTGGAGCGTTCGGCGAAGATGGGCGACGACCACGGTGCTGGCTCGCTGACCGCTCTGCCGATCATTGAAACCCAGGGCGGCGACGTTTCGGCGTTTATTCCGACCAACGTGATCTCGATCACCGACGGTCAGATCTTCCTCGAAACCGACCTGTTCTACCAGGGCATCCGTCCCGCTGTGAACACCGGTCTGTCGGTTTCGCGTGTGGGCTCGTCCGCTCAGACCAACGCGATGAAAACTGTTGCAGGTCCGGTTAAGCTGGAACTGGCTCAGTACCGCGAAATGGCAGCATTTGCTCAGTTCGGCTCGGACCTCGACGCCGCAACCCAGAAGCTGCTGAACCGTGGCGCACGTCTGACCGAGCTGATGAAGCAGCCCCAGTACGCACCGCTGACCAACGCAGAAATCGTCTGCGTGATCTTCGCCGGTACTCAGGGTTACCTGGACAAAGTCGCTGTGAAAGATGTTGGCCGCTACGAAGCCGGTCTGCTGAAGTTCCTGCGCACCCAGAAGAAAGATCTGCTGGACTGGATCACCAACGAAGATCCCAAGATCAAGGGTGATGCAGCGGACAAGATCAAAGCGGTTCTCGACGAATACGCCAAAAACTTCGCCTGAGCCCTGAAAGGACTGGAGAATGCCAAGCCTTAAGGACCTTAAAAACCGGATCTCGAGCGTGAAATCCACGCGGAAGATCACCAAGGCCATGCAGATGGTGGCCGCCGCAAAACTGCGGCGGGCACAGGATGCAGCCGAGGCAGCGCGCCCCTATTCGGAGCGTTTCAATGCTGTCTTGGGTAGCCTTGCTGCATCGGTTGGTGGTTCCGACACTGCGCCCCGACTTCTGTCGGGGACCGGTTCGGACCAGGTACAACTGCTTATCGTAATGACCGCCGAGCGTGGTCTTTGCGGCGGCTTCAACAGCTCGATCGTGAAACTGGCCCGTACTAAGGCCAACGAACTGATCAAAGCTGGCAAGACGGTCAAGATCCTGACCGTTGGCAAGAAAGGCCGCGAACAGCTCAAGCGTGATTTGGGCGAGCTTTTCATCGGCCACGTGGACCTCTCCGAGGTCAAGCGCGTGGGCTATGACAATGCTCAGGCAATCGCGAAGGACGTACTGGCCCGTTTCGACGGCGGTGAGTTCGACGTAGCCACCATTTTCTACGCTCAGTTCCAGTCGGTGATCGCGCAGATCCCGACCGCACAACAGATCATCCCCGCCCAGTTCGAAGCAGCTGGCGAAGGGGAGGGAACCCTGTACGACTACGAACCCAGCGAAGAGGCCATCCTGGCCGACCTGCTGCCCCGTGGTGTGGCAACCCAGATCTTTGCGGCTCTTCTGGAAAACGGCGCGTCCGAGCAAGGTGCTCGTATGTCGGCGATGGATAACGCGACCCGCAACGCGGGCGACATGATCGATCGTCTGACCATCGAATACAACCGCTCGCGTCAGGCCGTGATTACCAACGAGCTGATCGAAATTATCTCGGGCGCGGAAGCGCTCTAAGAAATCGGAGAAACAACGACATGGCAAATGCAGTCGGCAAAATTACGCAGGTCATCGGCGCCGTCGTTGACGTGCAGTTCGAAGACAGCCTTCCGGCAATTCTGAACTCGCTCGAGACGGACAACAATGGCAAGCGTCTGGTGCTGGAAGTTGCTCAGCACCTGGGCGAAAACACCGTACGTACCATCGCGATGGACGGTACCGAAGGTCTGGTCCGCGGTCAGAAAGTGACCGACATGGGCAACCCGATCTCGGTTCCCGTCGGTAACGCGACCCTGGGCCGTATCATCAACGTTGTGGGCGAGCCCATCGACGAAAAAGGCCCCCTGGAAGCAACCGAAACCCGTGCGATCCACCAGCCTGCTCCCGAGTTCATCGAGCAGTCGACCGCTTCGGAAATTCTGGTCACCGGCATCAAGGTTATCGACCTGCTGGCGCCCTACTCGAAGGGTGGTAAGATCGGTCTGTTCGGCGGCGCCGGCGTGGGCAAAACCGTTCTGATCATGGAACTGATCAACAACATCGCAAAAGTGCACTCGGGTTTCTCGGTGTTCGCAGGTGTTGGTGAACGTACCCGTGAAGGGAACGACCTGTACCACGAGATGATCGAATCGAACGT
>JAYZYX010000206.1:0-2690 GCA_036139795.1 Pseudomonadota bacterium
ATCCAGATGCTGGCGATGCTGTTGCGTAGGGGGGCTAGGACACCGGATAGGCTCATCTGGGCGACGACGGCAAAGATCAGGCCCGACACGACCGAGCGCAGGTTGCCCGTCGCCGCAAGCACCAGCAGACGGCCTGAACAGCCCCGCGCCATGACCATGCCTACGCCGAACAGCAGACCGCCTACGATTGCACCGGACCAGCTGCCCGGAACCGCCATCATGCGGGCATCGGCGGATCGCATTAGTCCCATCAGTTCAGCCGCCTGAACCCACGCAACCGCGGTTGAGAACGTCAGCAGCCACACCGCAACGCGGTCATCCATCTGACCCCGCGCAAAGGACACTGTCGCGGCCCGCAGGCAAAAGTTGGACCGTTGTGCCGCGATCCCGAAGATCATGCCGGTGATCAATCCAAATAGGGCTGCGGTTGGTGCCTCGCCCAAGCTTTCGACAATCCCCAGAATGTCCATGCGTCTGTCTCCTAGCGTCAGAATGCAGCAAACATAGGGATTTCGCAGCGTGCATCCTTGATGTGTATCAATATATGAATGTGTTTAAGTGATCAAAGCGGTGGCACTCCTTTGCCTGCGTTTTGCGTGGATTGTCCCGATGCTGTCCTTCCATCGGTGCCGTTGAATTTTTCCAAACTGAAGATGCATTGATTTCTCGCCAAATGTTTTGGGCAAGCGTATGAGGGCCTTATGAAATCATCTCGCTTTGCCCCGTTTCCTCTGGCGCAGGCCGATCAATTGCCGTTCTGGCGCCGGCCCGTCGCTTTGTTGTTCCTGACCGCAATGGCCATGCCCGTGGCCTTTGCGACGTGGTCGGCATTGCTGAATAACTTCGTGATTGAGGTCGCGAATTTCGACGGTAGCGACATTGGCTGGCTGCATACGGTGCGCGAGATTCCGGGCTTTCTGGCCATTGGCGTGATCGCGGTCCTGCTGTTCATGCGCGAGCAGATTCTGGGCCTGACTTCGCTGATCCTGTTGGGGGTTGCGACGGCGCTGACCGGCTTTTTCCCGCAGTTGGGGGGCATTCTGACGCTGACCATGCTCAGCTCAATCGGGTTCCATTACTATGAGACGGTGAACCAATCGCTCCAGCTGCAATGGTTGGATAAAGAGCGTGCACCCAAGGTTTTGGGCCAACTGCTGGCTGCGGGCAGTGCGGCAACACTGGTGGCCTATGGTCTGATCATGCTGACGTGGCGCACGTTCGAGCTGTCCTATACTTCGGTCTACATGGTCGCGGGCGGCATGACGGCCGCTATAGCCCTCTTTGCCCTATTCGCCTATCCCCAGTTCGAGGCCCCGAATCCACAGGTCAAAAAGTTCATCCTGCGCCGTCGGTACTGGCTGTATTACCTGCTGCAATTCATGGCCGGTGCCCGCCGTCAGATCTTCACGGTCTTTGCGGGCTTTATGATGGTCGAACGCTTTGGCTTTGACGTTCATGAGGTCACGGGCCTGTTCCTGATCAACCTTGTGGCCAACATCTTCTTTGCGCCGCTGATCGGCCGCTTTGTCCAGCGCTTTGGCGAACAGCGCGCCTTGATGGTGGAATACACCGGCCTTGTCTGCGTGTTTTTGGCCTATGGCGGCATCTACTGGTTCGGTTGGGGCGTCCTGCTGGCCTCGATCCTGTATGTGATCGACCACATGTTCTTTGCCATGGCGCTGGCGATCAAAACTTATTTCCAGAAGATCGCTGATCCCGGTGACATCGCGCCCACCGCTGCGGTGGCCTTTACCATCAACCACATCGCGGCTGTCTTCCTGCCTGCTTTGCTAGGGTATTTGTGGCTGGTCTCGCCGGGGGCGGTGTTCTTTCTGGCGGCGGGTATGGCGGCGACCTCTCTGCTGCTGTCCACCCTGATCCCGCGCCATCCCTGCAAAGGAAACGAGACCCGCCTTTCGCGGTTTGTGGCAGCGGTCGCAGAATAGGGCGCTTGACCCAAGGGGCAGGGGGGCCTATCGCCCCCTTCAGACCCCTTGAAGGAGCGCCCATATGCCCACCTATACCGCCTATACCAAGCTGACCCAGAAACAGAACGCCGAGGCTCTGGGCCTTGCGCTGGAAGAGTTGCAGCCCGAACCCACCGGCGTCGGTGTGTTCGAGATGGAAGACGGCTCGGGCCTGTGGGAAGTGGCCAGCTACTTTACCGAAGCCCCCGATCAGGCGGCCTTGGCGCTGCTGGCTGTGGTCCACGAGGCGCAGGATTTCATCATCAGTGAACTGCCCGAAACCGATTGGGTCGCCAAGGTGCGCCGCGATCTGTCGCCCGTCGAAGCAGGCCGTTTCTTCGTCTACGGCAGCCATGATGCGGACAAGGTTCCCGAAGGCTGCGAGCCCCTGCTGATCGAGGCCGCTATGGCCTTTGGCACCGGTCATCACGGCACCACACAGGGCTGTTTGCGGGCGCTGGACCGTCTGGCGAATGACGGCTTTGTCGGCCGCAGTGTGGCCGATATCGGCTGTGGGACTGCCGTGCTGGCAATGGGCGCTGCCCGCATTTGGCCCGACGTTGTACTGGCCAGCGATATCGATGAAGTGGCCGTCGAAGTGGCCGAGGCAAACGTGCGCGCAAACGGTCTGGAAGGCCGTGTGGAGTGCCTGGAAGCCATGGGCTTCGAGCATGAAACGCTGCACGCAAAAGCACCCTACGACCTTGTCTTTGCTAACATCCT
>JAYZYX010000207.1:0-8912 GCA_036139795.1 Pseudomonadota bacterium
AAGACAGCGACGCCGGTGACGTCGTGGGCGGCGCACTTGTCGGCGCGGCGGCAGGAGGCTTTGCCGCAATGAATGAACACGGCGAGAAACGCGAAGAGATCATCCAGAACTGCATGAAAGGACGCGGTCATGCGGTCGTCGGATAAGACCCACGCGCGCTCTGTGGCCGCCGTTTCGGCGGCCCTTTGTGCGGCCACATATGTCTTTGGGATCGTCATGCTGCTTGGGCCTTTGGCGGATGCGCCCCTGTCCCAATCAGGCAGCGACCCGAAAGAAACCTTGGCGATGATCACCGAAAACGCAGGCCTTTTGCGCCTGTGGTATCTGGTGATCTACATGGCAAACGGCTTGGCATTGGCGGCCTTGGTGGTCAGCCTTCGCGCCCTGTCCCCGCGCACTCTTGGCACCGGGCTTCTGGGCGCATACGGCCTGATTTGGGCCGCCTTTGTAATCGCTGCAGGAGCCATCGCAAATGTCGGCCTGCAATCGACCCAACTGGCCATCTCTCATGATGCCATCGAACGGGCCGCTGATCTGTGGATGACCACCCAACTGATGGAGAACGCCATTGGTGGCGGGAACGAGATCATGGGTGCAGTCTGGATTTCCGGCATGGCGATTACCCTGCCCTTTGGAGGTGTCTTGTTCCGTGCATTCGGTCTCAGCGTCGGGGTCTGCGGACTGATGACTCTGGCGCCCTTCACACAAGATTTTGCGGGTATGACCTTCGGTCTCGGCGCGATCTTGTGGTTCGCGGCCTGCAGCGTGACGCTTTTGCGCGCCCGAACACCGGTTCCGTGCTTGACCTGACCCGCCCGTCCGCGCACTCTGAACCCAGCACTGGTTGCCATGGGCCGAAAGGCCCGCGGCATGAAAAGGGAACGCGGTGAAATTCCGCGACTGCCCCCGCAACTGTAAGCGGCGAGTGTCCCGGCAAACCACTGATCCGAGCGGATCGGGAAGGGCCGGAGACCACGTTGACCCGCAAGTCAGGAGACCTGCCAGCGCATGACGGAAACCCGGGCGGGGTGCCAACGGGGTATGACCAGCGCAAGCGATCTCATACGCGATGCCCCTGCCCTTTGATGCGCGGAGGGCGCGATATGGAACTGAACAGAATTTTTCTGAACCTGCGGGTCAGCCCCTTGGCTGGCGAGGCCGCCCATGCGGCGGCACGGGCCGGCTTTCTACGGTGGAGCCTGTCCCTGCCCGACGATTCAGATGTGCGCTCGGAAGCACGTTTGGCCATCGCCTGGATCGAGAGTCAGATCGGCTCGACTCCGGCGTCGCGGGCGTTCGAAAGGTATTTGCAACAAGCGGCCACCCCTATCACCCTGACCCCGCGCAGACGCAACAGATCCCGCCAAAGGGCCCGCTTGCACTAAGCAACAAAGGGTCAAAGGTGACTCTGCCCGAGACATTTCGTCACAAAAATCAGCTCCAAACTTTTCAAAAGTTGCGACCACGCGTCGCATTGGGGTTGAACATTAGTCTTATGGAGCCAACGCTAACGCTAAAGTTCATTCACATGCATCATAATGATTTTATTAATAAATTTACAAATTTGCCCACAAAAATTTACCACAAAATCGTTAGTCAATAAACAAATTTACAAAATTATTGTTCTGGCATAGGGGCTTATTTCTTTGTTTTCTAACTCTGCTATTCTCTCGCACAGGGAGAGATGGCAGCATATTCTGTGGCAGCCATTCGCCCCCGGGGTTCCGGGGGATAAACACTTCGACAGAGGGAGGAGCCTTATGTCTACTCAAGCGCCAACCGAAGCAGCGACCCCGATTTATCCGGTCCCTGCGGATTTCGCCAAAACTGCACATATTGATAGTGCAAAGTACCAAGAGATGTACGCCGCCTCGATGAACGATCCGGAAGCTTTCTGGGCCGAGCATGGCAAGCGCATCGACTGGATCAAGCCGTTCACTCAAGTCAAAGACGTGAACTACAACTTTGGCGAAGTCAGCATTAAATGGTTCCACGACGGCACCCTGAACGTCGCCTACAACTGTATCGACCGTCACCTCGCCACCCGTGGCGATCAGACCGCGATCATCTTTGAACCCGATAATCCGGAAGATGAAGCGCAGCACATCACCTACAACATGCTGCACGACAAAGTCTGCCGCATGGCCAACGTTCTGCGCAGCCAGGGCGTGACCAAAGGTGACCGTGTCATCATCTATCTGCCGATGATCCCCGAAGCTGCCTATGCCATGCTGGCATGTGCGCGCATCGGTGCCATCCACTCGATCGTATTCGCCGGCTTCTCTCCCGATGCGCTGGCAAACCGCGTCAACGACTGCGGCGCCAAAGTGATCATCACCGCGGACGAGGCTCCTCGCGGTGGCCGTATCACCCCGCTGAAGTCGAACGCTGATGCTGCTCTGCTGCACTGCTCGGACAAGGTACGCTGCCTTGTTGTCAAGCACACCGGCGGTCAGACCACTTGGGTTGACGGTCGTGACGTTGACGTCAACGCAATGATGGAACACGCAGCCCCCGAATGCCCCGTTGAGGAAGTGAACGCCGAAGATCCGCTGTTCATCCTTTACACCTCGGGTTCGACCGGCAAGCCCAAGGGCGTTGTACACTGCTCGGGTGGTTATCTGGTTTATGCCGCGATGACCCAGGAACTGGTGTTCGACTACCACGAAGGTGACATCTACTGGTGTACCGCTGACGTGGGTTGGGTCACCGGCCACAGCTACATCGTCTACGGCCCGCTGGCGAACGGCGCGACCTCGGTGATGTTTGAAGGTGTTCCCACCTATCCCGACGCTGGCCGTTTCTGGGCCGTGTGCGAAAAGCATAAGGTAAACCAGTTCTACACTGCCCCCACCGCGATCCGCGCTCTGATGGGCAAAGGCACCGAGTTCGTCGAGAAGTACGACCTCAGCTCGATCAAGGTTCTGGGTACCGTGGGCGAGCCCATCAACCCCGAAGCTTGGAACTGGTACAACGACGTTGTCGGCAAAGGCAAAGCGCCCATCGTTGACACATGGTGGCAGACCGAAACCGGCGGTCACCTGCTGACCCCGCTGCCCGGCGCGACCGCGCTGAAGCCCGGCTCGGCCACCACGCCCTTCTTTGGTGTGAAGCCCGTTGTTCTGGACCCCACCTCGGGCGAAGAACTGACCGGCGCGACCGAAGGCGTTTTGTGCATCGGTGACAGCTGGCCCGGCCAGATGCGTACCGTCTGGGGCGACCACGAGCGTTTCCAGGAAACCTACTTCCAGCAGTACAAAGGCTACTACTTCACCGGTGACGGCTGCCGTCGCGATGAAGATGGCTACTACTGGATCACCGGCCGCGTGGATGACGTGATCAACGTTTCGGGTCACCGCATGGGCACCGCCGAAGTCGAAAGCGCACTGGTGGCACACGCCAAAGTCGCCGAGGCCGCAGTGGTTGGCTACCCGCACGAAATCAAAGGTCAGGGCATCTACGCCTATGTCACTCTGATGAACGGCGTCGAGCCCACCGAAGAGCTGCGCAAAGAGCTGGAGAAATGGGTCCGCACCGAGATCGGTCCGATCGCGAAGCCCGACCTGATCCAGTGGGCGCCCAACCTGCCCAAGACCCGTTCGGGTAAGATCATGCGCCGCATCCTGCGCAAGATCGCCGAGAACGATTTTGGCGCACTGGGTGACACCTCGACCCTGGCCGAACCCGGCTGCGTCGATGAGCTGATCGAAAACCGGATGAACCGGGGCTAAGGGTAATGGACGGAGCAACAACCATGACCACACCCGCAGTTCTGATCCTGCTTGGCCCCCCTGGGGCCGGCAAAGGCACTCAGGCCCGTCGTCTCGAAGAGAAGTTCGGTCTGGTGCAACTGTCGACCGGTGACATGCTGCGTGCAGCAGTTGCGGCGGGCACCGATGCGGGCAAAGCGGCCAAGGCCGTGATGGACGCGGGCGAGCTGGTCAGCGACGAGATCGTCATCAACATTCTGCGCGATCGCCTGAAAGAAGACGATGTCGCCAAAGGCGCCATCCTTGACGGCTTCCCGCGCACAACTGTTCAGGCCGAAGCCCTTGACGGGCTGCTGGCTGAAAACGGTCAGTCGGTCAATGCGGCCATCTCGATGGAAGTCGATGATGCCGCAATGGTCGAGCGTATTTCTGGCCGTTACACCTGCGCCGGTTGCGGCGAAGGATATCATGACAGCTTCAAGCAGCCCGCTGCTGAAGGTGTATGTGACAACTGCGGTGGCACGGATTTCAAACGTCGTGCCGACGACAACGCAGAAACTGTGGGAGCCCGCCTCGAGGCGTACCACGCACAGACCGCCCCGCTGATCGCTTTTTATGATGAAAAGGGGCAACTTAGCCGTGTGGACGCCATGGGCGAAATCGACGCGATTACCGCGAAGATGACCGCTCTGGTCGAGACGGCAATCGGCTAAGGGGAAGCCACTTCGGCTGGGGCGACGGAGGAATCGCCCCGGCACCTACGAAGACCAAAGCTTTTTTGGAACAAGGGGAGGATTGCCTATGGCAAGCCAACAGGACAGCTCGGCCTACTGGTCGAAGAACATTAGTATTATTAAGGGGTGCCTGATCGTCTGGTTCGTCGCATCGTTCGGCATGGCGATCCTGCTGCGTCCGCTGCTTTCGGGCATCGGCGTCGGCGGTACGGACCTGGGTTTCTGGTTCGCGCAACAGGGAAGCATCATCGTCTTCCTTATTCTCATTTTCTTCTATGCCTGGCGCATGAACAAGCTCGATGCCGAATACGGCGTTGATGAAGAATAAGCCGTAAGGATCGGAATTCATGGATCAATTTACCCTTAACCTGATCGTGGTGGGCGCGACGTTCGCTCTCTACATCGGTATTGCTATCTGGGCCCGCGCTGGCTCGACCTCGGAATTCTACGCGGCTGGCCGCGGCGTTCACCCCGTTATAAACGGCATGGCAACCGGCGCTGACTGGATGTCGGCAGCATCGTTCATCTCGATGGCCGGTATCATTGCGTTTGGTGGCTACGACACCTCGGCCTACCTGATGGGCTGGACCGGCGGCTACGTTCTGCTGGCGATGCTGCTTGCGCCCTACCTGCGCAAGTTCGGCAAGTTCACCGTGCCTGAATTCATCGGCGACCGTTTCTACAGCCAGACCGCACGTACCGTTGCGGTTGCCTGCTTGATCATCGCATCGATCACCTACGTGATCGGCCAGATGACCGGTGTGGGCGTTGCGTTCTCGCGCTTCCTGGAAGTTGACAACGCAACCGGTCTGTACATCGGCGCAGCCATCGTATTCTTCTACGCCGTTCTTGGCGGCATGAAGGGCATCACCTACACGCAGGTTGCTCAGTACGTTGTTCTGATCGTGGCTTACACCATTCCCGCGATCTTCATCTCGCTGCAGCTGACCGGCAACCCGATCCCTGCTCTGGGCCTGTTCTCGGAAGCAACCTCGTCGGGCGAGCCTCTGCTGACCACCCTGAACGGCCTGCTGGCTGATCTGGGCTTCAGCAGCTACACCCAGCAGTCGGACACCACGCTGAACCTGTTCCTGTTCACCGTATCGCTGATGATCGGTACCGCAGGTCTGCCCCACGTGATCGTTCGCTTCTTCACCGTTCCCACCGTTCGCGACGCACGTTCGTCGGCTGGTTGGGCACTGGTGTTCATCGCGCTGCTGTACCTGACCGCTCCTGCGGTTGGCGCAATGGCCCGTCTGAACCTGATCAACACCGTGTACCCCAATGGCACCACCGAAGCGCCCCTGGCATATGACCAGCGCCCCGAGTGGGTCCAGAAATGGGAACAGACCGGTCTGCTGACCTTCAGCGACAAAAACGGTGACGGCCTGATCGACTACACCGCCAACAAAGACACCAACGAGTTCGACGTAAACCGTGACATCATCACGCTGGCGAACCCGGAAATTGCACAGCTTCCCGGCTGGGTGATCGCTCTGGTTGCTGCTGGTGGTCTGGCGGCTGCTCTGTCGACCGCTGCGGGTCTTCTGATGGCGATCTCGTCGGCGGTATCGCACGACCTGATCAAGTCGCAGATCAACCCCGAGATCTCGGAAAAAGGCGAACTGATGTCGGCGCGTGTTGCAATGGCTGTTGCCATCGCAGTTGCGACCTACCTGGGTCTGAACCCTCCGGGCTTCGCAGCACAAACCGTGGCTCTGGCCTTCGGTCTGGCCGCAGCATCGATCTTCCCCGCACTGATGATGGGCATCTTCTCGAAGCGCATCAACGACAAGGGCGCGGTTGCCGGTATGCTGGCAGGTCTGATCGTGACCATCGTCTACATTTTCCTGCACAAGGGCTGGTTCTTCATCGCTGATACCGCAAGCTTCAGCGACAGCGATCCCCTGCTGCTGTCGATCAAATCGACCTCGTTCGGTTCGATCGGTGCTCTGGTGAACTTCATCGTGGCCTACTTCGTATCGAACGCCACCGAAGACACTCCGCAGGAGATCAAGGATCTGGTCGAAAGCGTCCGTATCCCCCGCGGTTCGAGCGCAGCAGTCGATCACTAAGGGACCCGTGCGGGGCGCATTGTCGCCCCTCACAAACCCGGCTTGAACATTGGTCCCGTCCGGTTTCATCTGGGCGGGACATTTTACTTAAAGGGTTTGACCCATGACACTTTCGCTGACCGACATTTTCGGCTTTCTGACAGGGCTGCATCCCTACGACGGGATCCCTACCCCCGAGCGCACTGCCATCGCCGAGGCCGTTCAGGTCCGTGAGGTTCCGGCAGGTCAGACCGTCTACGCCCATGGCGCTCCGCTTGAGGGCATCTACATCGTTTATTCCGGCGCGGTCGAAGTGGTTGATGCGAACGGCATCCCGGTTTCGATCCTTGGCCCCCGCAACTCTTTCGCCGAGCGTGGTCTCTTGCGTGACGGTCTGGCGGTCACGACTGCCACGGCCTCTGAAGACACCATCCTGCTGATGGTCCCAAAAGAGCAGTTCGCCGAGATGGTCCATGACCACAAGGTCGCGCGACGCTTTTTCGACCGATCCCGTGCGCCCTCGGCCCGTGGCAGCGATCTGGCCACCAGCCGGGTCGAGACCTTCATGGCCCGTGATCCGAAATTCTGCGCCCCCGGCACCACGATCCAGAACGCCGCGCGTGAGATGCGAGACCACCATATCTCTTGCCTCTGCGTCCTTGAGAATGACGCACTGGTCGGCCTGATCACCCAGCGCGACCTGACCGAAAAAGCACTGGCCGAAGGGCTGCCGACCTCGACCTCTGTGTCGGCGATCATGACCAAGAACCCGATCACCCTAGAGCCAACTGCCATCGGCTCGGACGTGCTGCACGCCATGATGGAGCGGCGCATCGGCCACATCCCGATTGCCGTCGGCCAGACGCTGGTGGGCGTGGTGACCCAAACCGACCTGACCCGCTTTCAGGCGGTCAGTTCAGCTGAACTGGTGGCCGAAGTTGCGGCCTCGAAATCCGCCGAGGAAATGGCCGCTGTCACCGCCCGCATTCCAAAGCTGCTGGTGCAATTGGTCGGCGCGGGCAACCGGCATGAGGTCGTTACCCGCCTGATCACCGATGTGGCGGATACCGTCACCCGCCGCCTACTTGCCTTGGCAGAGGAAACCTTTGGCCCTGCGCCGGTGCCTTACCTCTGGGCCGCCTGTGGCAGCCAAGGGCGACAAGAACAGACTGGCGTTTCGGATCAGGACAACTGCATGATCATTGATGATGCGGTGACGCCTGAACAAATGCCCTACTTCAAGCAACTTGCGCAGTTCGTCAGCGATGGCCTGAACACCTGCGGCTACGTCTATTGCCCCGGGGACATGATGGCGACTGCCGACCGTTGGTGTCAGCCGATGCATGTCTGGCGCAGCTACTTCCGCAACTGGATCGAGAAACCCAGCACCGAGGCGCAGATGCTGGCCAGCGTCATGTTCGACCTGCGCCCCATCGGCGGCACCACGGCTCTGTTCGATCAGTTGCAACAGGACACCTTGAAGGCAGCGGCCGGAAACTCGATCTTCGTGGCGCATATGATCAGCAATGCGCTGAAACATCACCCGCCACTAGGTCTGATCCGGGGCTTTGCCACCATCCGCTCGGGCGAGCATAAGAACCGGCTGGATCTGAAGCACAACGGCGTTGTGCCGATTGTCGATCTGGGCCGCATCTATGCCCTGCAAGGGCAGTTGACCCAAGTGAACACCCGCGCGCGCATCGAAGCTGCTGCGGGACAAGGGCTGATCTCGCCTTCGGGGGCACGGGAACTGCTGGATGCCTATGATCTGATCGCCGAAACGCGCCTGCAACATCAGGCGGCGCTGGTAAAAATCGGAGAGGCACCGGATAATTTCATGGCACCTTCTGCTCTGTCGGATCTTGAGCGCAGCCACCTGCGGGACGCCTTCGTGGTCGTCAAGGGGATGCAGGCAGCCGTCGGACACGGCAAAGGTGCATTAGGCTAACAAAGCTTTTGGGGGAGGAAAGCGATGTTGATGCAATTTATCGCCGCAATTACGGCGGGTGTCGCGGGCGGGCTTCTGGCCTTTGCCCTGCGGCACATGAGCAAGGGCCGCGCGCCCAAATGGCTGATCCCGATATTCGCCGGGGGCGCCATGCTGGCTGCGACCATATCCATGGAATACGGCTGGTATGACCGCACCCGCGCCAATCTGGCCGAGGATGTGATCGTTGCCAGCACCGTTGAAAGCACCTCGTTCTATCGGCCTTGGACCTATCTCTACCCGATGACCGAGCGTTTCATCGCGGTGGATATGCAGACCGTCCGCACCAATAACGCAATTCAGGAACAAATTCGCGCCAATGTCTGGCTGTTTGACCGCACCCGCGGCACCAGCCGCCTAGAGGTGCTGTTTGACTGCGCGGGCAAGCAAAGCATGGCCGTCCTGCCCGACACAGAGCGGGACGCGA
>JAYZYX010000208.1:0-4121 GCA_036139795.1 Pseudomonadota bacterium
TTTGCCGCCCGCGTCTTTCGCGGCGAGGTAGTAGGTGCCGCTCACCGGCGCGGTGAAGGTCAGGCCCGCATTGGTGCCGGAAAAGCTGTTGTCATCCTGCGCGACAAGGATGGTGCCATTGGCGCGGTAAACGCTTAGAAACGGGTCCGCCAAAGGGTCAGAACCGATACCAACAAGGCCGAAACTGTAGGTAACGCCAGCGGTTAGCTCGACTTTGTACCAATCCGCATCTGTGCCGCTGGAAATGTTGCCGTGGGCAACAGTTCCCAAGCGAAGCGCTGCGCTGGTGGCGCTGGTCGCGGGCAGATCATTGCCTTCGGTATATGAGACAGAAGCGAACTGAGTGACGGACATGACATTTACCCTATGGCTGCCCGTCTAGAGGCATAAATCACGCATAGGTTGTCAATCTGATAGGGGGGCGTACTGCGGAAATCGGCAGAAAAGCGGTGCGGCTGCCCCTTGGTGATGGGCGGAAATACGCGCTTTCAGGGCTGCATAATGGGGTACTAAGACTTGGGGGTTACGCCGGAAATAGGGCCGACCAAAGCCGCAAGCGCGGGTGTCGATTCGACGGCGAGACCTGTTGAGCAGGCTTTCCCGTAGCTGCGACTAATCATAGCGGATTACGCCGTTAGGAGGATCTATCTGAGGGGGAGCTTGGAGCGGGTGAAGGGAATCGAACCCTCGTATTCAGCTTGGGAAGCTGCTGCTCTACCATTGAGCTACACCCGCATCTGAGGCCGGAATACGTCTGCTTTCCGGCCCCGTCAAGAGTTCACGCACGGCGACGGCGTTTGCGCCCGCCACCATCCCCGCCACCGGTGTTAAAGCTGACGTCAGGTAGGGTAACGATGGTGGAAAGATGGGGGAACGGATCAGTTTTATGGGGGATCGCATTGGCGTTGACGAAGTGCTCTTGGAACTTCGGTTCAATCGCGGTTTCGACCTTGGTGATCTTGCGCACGGTGGCCTCGATCTCGGCGCGGGCGGCCACGTTGCACAGGGCGATACGGGCACCGGTACCGGCGGCGTTGCCTGCGCTGGTGACCTTTTCCAGCGGTACATCGGGGATCATACCAAGGATCATCGCGTGTTTGGGGCTGATATGCGCACCGAAAGCACCCGCAAGAACCACACGGTCCACGGTGTCTACGCCGCGTTCATCCATCAACAGACGCGCACCAGCGTAAAGGGCGGATTTCGCCAGCTGGATCGCCCGCACGTCGTTTTGGGTCACGGTGATACGCGGCCCGCCGTCGGCGGTGCCATCGTGGATGATATATGTGTTGGTGCGGCCCTCAGCCTCGATCCGCGGGGTGCCGACCTGCTCGGCGCTGCCGATCAGACCGCTGGGGTCCATGATGCCTGCGCTGCGCATTTCGGCCAGTGCTTCGATGATGCCGCTGCCTGCGATGCCGGTGATGCCGGATGCGGCGGTTGCCTCGGTAAAGCCTTCCTCATCGGACCACAGATCGCAACCGATCACGCGGAAGCGGGGCTCTTTGGTGTCGGGGTTGATCTCAAGCTTTTCGATGGCACCGGGAGCGGCGCGCTGGCCGCTGCTGATCTGCGCCCCTTCAAAGGCGGGACCGGTGGGCGAAGAACACGCCAGCACGCGGGTCTTATCGCCCAGAAGGATTTCGGCGTTGGTGCCTACGTCCACGATCAGGACCAGATCTTCGGATTTGCCGGGTTCCTCAGACAACGCCACAGCGGCAGCATCTGCTCCCACGTGACCGGCGATACAGGGCAGGACAAAGACCCGTGCGTTCGGGTTCATCGCTTCAAGACCCATCTCACGGGCGTTCAGCGACAGGCTTTCCGAGGTTGCCAGCGCAAAGGGCGCCTGACCCAGTTCCACAGGGTCCAGACCCAGCAGCAGGTGGTGCATGACGGGGTTGCAGACAAAGGTAGCCTCGACGATCAGGGCAGGGGCGATGCCTGCCTCTTCGGCGACCCCTTGGGTCAGATCGTTCAACGCCTCACGCACGGCGCGGGTCATTTCCTGATCGCCGCCGGCGTTCATCATCGCGTAGCTGACGCGGCTCATGAGGTCTTCGCCAAAGCGGATCTGCGGGTTCATGCGCCCGCTGGAGGCCTTAACCTCGCCGGTGACCAGATCACACAGATGCGCCGCGATGGTGGTCGAGCCCAAATCGATCGCCATACCATAGAGGCCGTCCTCATGCAGGCCCGGCCAGATTTCCAGTAGCTGAGTGTGCGTGTCGCGGTGGCCTTTGTGGGCGGCCACGGTGACCTTCCACTGACCCTTGCGCAGGGTGGTCTGGAGCTTGGACAAGAAGGGCAGAGAGGCGGTAACGCCTTCAATCTGCCACTGGTCCTTCAGGGCCGCCTTCAGCCGTTCGAAATCGCCGGTGGGGTCGTGCATGTCGGGCTCGGTGACCTCGACAAAGTACAGACGGGTGGCGGGGTCCATGATGATATCGCGCTGGGTCGCGGCCTTGCGGATCACCTGTTTGTGGACCTGAGATTCGGGCGGCACATCAATCACGATGTCGCCTTGCACGGTGGCCTGACAGCCCAGACGGCGGCCGGTCTTCAGGCCGCGCACGCGGTCATAGCGCTCTTCAACCGCGTTGAATTCCGACAAGGCCCCTTCGGCCACATGGACGCCGTGCTTGGGGAAATCGCCGTAGGATGGCTGCACCTGACATTTCGAGCAAATCCCGCGACCGCCACAAACGGAATCCAGATCGACGCCAAGCTGGCGGGCGGCGGTCAGAACGGGCGTTCCCACAGGAAAGCGGCCGCGCTTGCCCGAGGGCGTAAAGATCACCAGAGGGTCGGTCATTGAAGTCACCTGAAAGTCTGTCTCGCGTGTGGCGATCATAGTGCCGCGGCGGGCAAGGGAAAGGCTGGAAACGGCGCAATTCTCTGCCGCTGCGACCCATGTGCAAACCAGATATGTTGCTGCTGGTGCAAATAAGGCTTTCCCATTGCTATGATCGGTGCAATAGGGAAGCGCCAAACGAAGCTTCCACGGGAGACCCGCCATGAAGATTCGCGAGGCTTTGACCTTCGACGATGTCCTGCTTGTTCCGGCAGCAAGTAATGTAATGCCCTCGACCGCTGATACGCGGACGCGGGTAACCAAAGAAATTGCGTTGAATATACCCCTTCTGTCCTCGGCCATGGATACCGTGACCGAAGCGCGTATGGCGATCTGCCTTGCGCAGGCAGGCGGGATGGGCGTGATCCACCGCAACTTGGGCGTGGAAGAACAGGCCCGTGAGGTCCGCCGCGTAAAGCGTTTTGAAAGCGGGATCGTCTACAGCCCCGTTACCTTACGCGCAGATCAGACCATGGCAGACGCCAAGGCGTTGATCGAGCGGTATAACTTCACCGGTTTCCCTGTTGTGGATGGCGATGGCCGCGTGGTCGGTATCGTGACCAACCGCGACATGCGCTTTGCGACCGATGACAACACCCCCGTCAGCGCCATGATGACCAGTGATAATCTGGCCATCCTGCGTGAGCCTGCAGACCGCGATGAGGCGATCAGCCTGATGAAGGCCCGCCGGATCGAGAAGCTGCTGGTGACGGATGCTAACGGCAAGCTGACCGGTCTTCTGACCCTGAAGGACACCGAAAAGGCCGTCCTGAACCCCACTGCCTGTAAAGACAGCCTTGGCCGTCTGCGCGTGGCTGCGGCCTCGACCGTGGGTGACGCGGGCTATGAACGGACTGCGGCACTGGTGGATGCAGGCGTGGACATGGTGGTGATCGACACCGCCCATGGTCACTCGGAAGGGGTTGGTCAGGCAGTTGCGCGGATCAAGAAAGAATTCGGTGATCGCGTTCAGATCGTGGCAGGCAACGTGGCAACCGCTGCGGCAACCTCGGCCCTGATCGACGCGGGAGCGGATGCGGTCAAGGTCGGCATCGGGCCGGGCTCGATCTGCACCACCCGTATGGTTGCCGGCGTGGGCGTGCCCCAGTTGACCGCGATCTACGATTGCGCCAGCGCGGCAGGCGATACCCCGATCATCGCGGACGGCGGCATCAAATTCTCGGGCGATTTTGCCAAAGCGATCGCCGCAGGCGCAAGCTGCGCCATGGTCGGCAGCATGATCGCGGGCACCGATGAAAGCCCTGGC
>JAYZYX010000209.1:0-4808 GCA_036139795.1 Pseudomonadota bacterium
CCCCACAGCCGGGATCCCCAGACCCCCCCCGTGTAGTGGGGGCGCACCCACCCAGGGGCGCCGCTCTGAAGGGGAGCCACCGGCGCCCCACTAGATCTACACAGGGGGACTGCGTAGAATTACTTGATGATGCCGATCTCGCGCGAGATGTTCTGGATCTGAGCAACCGACTCGCTCACGAACTTCTCGAAATCTGCACCCTGCAGGTCCAGCGGTGCCAGACCGTTTGCAGCCATGATCTCTTTCCACTCGGGCGATGCGTACAGCGCCGAGATGTTGCCAACCCATGCGTCATAAGCTTCGTCGCTCATGCCTTTGGGAGCGTAGAAACCACGCCAGTTTGCGCCGATCGCGTCAATGCCCTGCTCTTTTGCAGTCGGGAAGTCGGCGAATTCGCCACCCAGACGCTCGGGCGACAGAACTGCGATGACTTTCAGGTCGCCGCTGTCAACAAAGCCTTTGGCTTCCGAGATGTCACCGGTGAACGCCTGAACCGAACCGGCCAGCAGCTGGGTTACAGCTTCGCCGCCGCCATCGAACGCGATGTACTTGACCTTACGCACGTCTTCGACGCCATAGGCATTCGCTGCGATCAGAACCTTCAGGTGGTCCCAGCCGCCAACAGCCGAACCGCCAGCAACCGACACCGAGGTGGGGTCGCTTTTGATCATGTCCAGCAGCGCGGGCAGGCTGTCGATTGCACTGTCAGCGGCCACGGCGATCACACCGTAGTCTGCGCCGATCGACGCCAGCCAGCGAACCTGATCCATGGTGTTGCCGGGGTATGCACCCTGCGCCAGACGGGTCGCGGTTGCCGACGAAGCCGCAACGATCAGGTCATTGCTGTCGTTACGCTTGTTCACGACTTCGGCGTAGGCAACACCGCCACCGCCACCGGCCAGGTTCACAACCTGCATGGTTTTCTCGATCAGGCCGAGGTCCTGCATCGACTTGCCAACCTGACGGCAGGTGAAGTCCCAGCCACCACCGGGGTTCGCGGGTGCGATGCACTCGGGGCTTTCGGGCTTCCAGCCTTCTGCCGAAGCGGCAAACGCGGACGCACCCAGCATCAGGGCAGCAATAGTTGCTTTAAAGATCATGTCTATCTCCTCCACAGTGATCTTCGCGGATCTCCTCGGATCCGGTCGTTTATTCCGACATAGCGCTGCATATTTGCAGTCTTCTCGTGTCGGGCTATGAAGGACCACTAACGGGGAAAGCTGTCACGAACCTGTCACCGCGACAGGAAACGCATTTTCCGGGCCGGATGGGGAAAGAAAATTATGCGCATTCTGATCGTCGAAGATGCGGTCGATATGGCCGAGGCCATCGCTATCCGCCTAGGAAAAGCAGGCATGGCGTGCGATCTGGCCGAGTCCTGCGAAAGCGCCGAGGACTTTCTGGCGGTCCAGCGCTATGACGCGATTGTACTGGACATCAACCTTCCGGATCGGGCGGGAACTGAACTGCTTTCAGACATCCGCGGGCGGGGGATTCGCACCCCTGTGCTGATGCTGACGGCGCTGTTTTCGGTAGATGACCGGGTCTCGGCGCTTAATTTGGGGGCCGATGACTATCTGGTCAAACCCTTCGATCACCGCGAACTGGAAGCCCGCCTGCGGGCTTTGGTCCGCCGTGAATCCGATCAGAAAACCGATGCGCTGACCCTTGGTCCGCTTAGTTTTTCCCCCGCCACCATGACCGCGCAGATCAACGGGGACCCCGTGGATCTGACCCGTCGCGAAGCCACCCTTCTGGGCCTTTTGCTACGCGCGAACGGCAATGTTCTAAGCAAAGAGCGGCTTTATGACGGGCTTTTCGCCTTTGACGATGCGGATGTGGGCCTGAACGCGATCGAGCTTTACATCGCCCGCCTGCGCAAAAAGCTGACCGGCACCGGCGTTCTGATCGAGACCCAGCGCCGCCTTGGCTACCGGATCGCGCTGGATGGCTAGGGCAACACGATCCCTGACCTCGCGCGTGGTCGTGGGCGTTCTCTCGCTTCTGCTGGTGGGGGGCGTGATCGTGGCGATTGCCAGCTTTGCCTACGGGCAACAGGCCGCGAAACAGGCTTATGACCGGCTGCTCTTGGGCGCGGCAAGCGACATTGCTGAATCCATCACCATCCTGAACGGCACCCCGATGGCTGATCTGCCTGTTTCAGCTTTTCAATTGCTTGCGCAAGCCCCCGATGACCGGATCGGCTATGCCGTGCGCGGCCCCGATGAGCAACTGCTGACTGGCCATGCCGCTGTAAACTCTGCCCCCGAGCCCCAGCGTCGGCCCACAAACCAACCGGTGTTCTTCGACGCCACCCTTCAGAACGAGGCCGCCCGCTTTGTCACGGTCACCCGCATTTTCGCGGAACGGGAATTTTCCGGCACAGTCTCGGTCACCGTGGGACAGACCATGCTGGCCCGCAACGCCATGGCGCTTGGCTTGACGCGGGATGCGCTGATCGCCTCGATCCTCGCAGGGCTTGCGCTGATGGTGCTGGCGATTGTGGTCATACGCAACGCGATGGCGCCTCTGGACCGGATCGCGTCCGAGCTTTTGGACCGCGACCCCTATGACCTGACCCCGATGGACAACAATGTCCCCGCCGAGGCCGCCGTAATGGTGGACGCCATGAACCGCTTTATGCGCCGACTGGACCGCCAGATCGGCAGCATGCGCAACCTGATCTCGGACACGGCCCACCAGTTGCGCACCCCCGTGGCCGCCATCCGCACCCAAGCGGAACTGGCCAGCGAGGAAACCGTCCCCGAGGCACAGCGCCTGATGGTTGGCCGCCTTGCCCGCCGGTCTCGGTCCTTGGGCGAGCTTCTGGATCAGATGCTGTCCCGCGCACTGGTCATCCACCGCACCGACAGCGCCCCGCGCCGCCCCGTCGACCTGCGCGATGTTGCGCTAGAGGTGGTCGAGGCTCGCGATCACGAACTGCTTTCCCCCGGTGCCGAGGTTGAATTGGTCATCGGCCCCGATCCGATCTTCGTGATGGCCGATGAAATCTCCCTGACCGAAGCGGCTAAGAACATGTTCAACAACGCCCTGCGCCACGGCACCCCTCCGGTCCGCATTGGCGTCAGCCGCACCGGCACCCGCGCCAGCCTCTGGGTGCAGGACGCAGGCCCCGGCCCCACCCCGGAAGTCCTGTCGCGCATGGGCCAACGGTTCGAACGCAACGCCGCCTCCAAAGGACAAAGTGCAGGTCTTGGCCTTTCCATCGTCCGTGCCGTGGCCGAAGCGTTTGAAGGCGAGTTAACCATGACCCCCACCGATGACGGCTTTCGCGTCAGCCTGACCCTGACCGCCCATGAGGTGCCCGAATGATCCGCGCCGCCGCCCTTCTGCTGGCCCTCGCCGCCCCTGCCGCCGCGCAAGAGGCCGTCGCCACCTATGGCACCGGCCCCACCCCGCTGATGTTCCGGTCCACCACGGATATCGCGGTCCTTGGGCCCACTATCCAGACCTTCACAGAGGCCAACCCCGACATCACCGTCACCTATGAGCAATGGGGCTCAAACGCCCTTTACAAACTGACACTGGACGGCTGCCAATCAGGGGATGACACCGCCGATGCGGTCCTGTCTTCCGGTGTCCACCAAATGGTCGAGCTGGTGAATATGGCCTGCGCCCGCCCCTATCGCTCGGCACTGACAGCAACCCTCTCGTCGGAACGGATCTGGCGCAATGAACTCTGGGGCATCACCCGGGAACCTGCGGTCATGCTCTACAACACCGACCTAGTCCCCCCCGAAGAGGTTCCCCGCACCCGCTTCCAACTGCTGGACCTGATGCGCCAGCAAAACCCGCGTTACCAGAACCGCATCGCGACCTACGACATCGAAGCCTCTGGTCTGGGCTACCTCCTGGCCTTCTCGGACAGTATCGAGGCCAGCACCTTCGGCGGTCTTCTGGAAGGCTTCAGCCGCACCGACGCCATCGCCACCTGCTGCTCGGCCGAGATCATCAAAGGCGTGGCCGAAGGGCGCTATCTCTTGGCTTACAACGTGCTCGGCTCTTACGTCAGCACCCAGCCCCAAGACAAAATCGGCGTGATCCTGCCCGAGGATTACACGCTCTTTCTCTCCCGCGCCTATATGATCCCGAAAAACGCGCCGCACCCGATCGCCGCTAACCGCCTGCTGGACTTCCTGCTCTCGGACGCAGGCAAGGCACAGCTTTCCGCCAGCGGTCTCGAATGGCAGCGCGACGAAGATGAAAGCGGCCTACCCGCCAGTTCGGAACGCTCGATCCGGCTCGAGCCGATGCTGCTGGTGGCGCGCGATCAGCAAAGGCGCAGCCTCTTCATCACCCAATGGCGGCTCACCTTCGGCGCCCCCCGTTTCCTGACCCCCTAAAAACAAAGAAAGGCGCAGACCGGAGAGGTGGTCTACGCCTTCTTTTTTAGCCAGCTGGATGGAATACGGGGAGTCAGCTGGCACAGAGCGTCGAGCGGGTGAGGAAGCGTTGCTCGCGCCCATTATCAAGGCTGAACATACCCCCACGGCCCTTCACCACATCGATGATCAGATCCGTATGCTTCCACACTTCGAACTGCGTCTCCGAAATGTAAAAGGGCATGCCGCCAATTTCTCCCATTTGAATGTCGTTCACACCCAGTTTGAAATCCCCCTGCGCGTAACACATCGGGGACGAGCCATCGCAACATCCGCCCGATTGGTGAAACATCACCGGACCGTGGTCTTCCACGATCTCGGCCAACAGTTTCAGCGCTGCAGGAGTGGCAGAAACCTTGTCATAGACTTTGGTCATCTCCGCCTCTTTCATCTTGGTGAAAATAC
>JAYZYX010000210.1:0-8097 GCA_036139795.1 Pseudomonadota bacterium
CGGCCCAAGGCACGAACTTCGTCCTTGAACAGCTCGCGCAGGGGCTCGACCAGTTTCAGGCCCATCTTTTCCGGCAGACCGCCCACGTTGTGGTGCGACTTGATCGTGACAGAGGGACCGCCCGAGAACGAGACCGATTCGATCACGTCGGGGTAGAGGGTGCCCTGAGCCAGGAACTCGGCGCCTTCGATGGTGTCGGCGTGCTTCTGGAACACGTCGATGAACAGCTTGCCGATGGTCTTGCGCTTGACCTCGGGGTCGGACACGCCTTCCAGCGCACCGATGAACAGGTCGGATTCAGCGGCGTGAATCAGCTTGATGTTGTAGTTGTCGCGGAACATCGCGACGACTTCTTCCGCCTCGTTCAGACGCAGCAGGCCGTGGTCCACGAACACACAGGTCAGCTGGTCGCCGATGGCTTCGTGCAGCAGGATCGCGGTGACCGAGCTGTCAACGCCGCCCGACAGACCGCAGATCACCTGCTTGTCGCCAACCTGAGCGCGGATTTTCTGGATCATCTCTTCGCGGTAGGCGCCCATAGTCCAGTCGCCGGTAAAGCCCGCAAGTTCGATGAAGTTCTTGTACAGCGCCGCACCGTTCGGGGTGTGGTGCACCTCGGGGTGGAACTGCACAGCGTAGAAACGACGCGACAGGTCTGCGGTGATGGCGAACGGCGCACCGGGCGAGGTGCCGTAGACCTCAAAGCCGGGGGCGATTTCTGCCACGTGGTCACCGTGGGACATCCACACCTGTTCACGACCTTCGGTGAACCAACCGTTCAGGAAGTCGCTCTTGACCGCGGTGGGTTCCACATAGGCGCGGCCGAATTCGGCGGTGTGGCTTTCACCGGCCTCGATACGGCCGCCCAGATCGTGGGTCATGACCTGCTGGCCATAGCAGATACCCAGGATCGGCACGCCAAGATCGTAGACCGATTTCGGAGGACGCGGCGAGCCTTCGCGGGTTACCGAGTCAGGGCCGCCAGAGAAGATAACGGCCTTGGGGGCGAACTCTGCCAGAAAGGCGTCGGTGACGTTCTGGTAGGGATGGATTTCGCAATAGACGTTCAACTCGCGCAAGCGACGCGCGATCAGCTGCGTGACCTGAGAGCCGAAGTCGATGATGAGGAGGCGTTCATGCTGTGTCATGGGCACCCATTAGGCTTATGCAGCATTTTAGGCAAGGGGCAGGGACACCGCCATCGGGCGCAAAGAACAGTGTCAATGTCGCTTTCTCGACGGAAAGGACGCAAACCCGCGCTGATCGCTGCACAATGAAGGGTAATAGACTGGGGACGACGCGCGCATTGCGCGCTGGAACTGGAGGTTTTGACATGGCCGAAGCAACAACCCGCCGTCGCGGTGGTGGTGGTGCCGCCCGTCGCGCAGAGCGCACCGCGGTGCGGATCGAATGCGCAAAATTCATCGAGCGCAACATTCCCACGTTCGATATCCTGAACGAAGAGGCGCTTGAGATCATCGAGTATAACGCCGAAACCGTTCTGGAAGAGATCGGCGTGAATTTCCCCTCGAACCCCGGTGCGCTGGCGCTGTGGCGCGAGGCAGGGGCCGATGTTCAGGGTGAACGTGTCCGCATTCCCCGTGGTCTGGCCCGCGAGCTGTGCAAAACCGCGCCTTCGCGCATCACCCAGCACGCCCGTAACCCCGAGCGGAACGTGGAAATCGGTGGCAACTCTTTGGTCTGTGCGCCGGTCTACGGCCCGCCGTTTGTGCGTGACGCGCAAGGCGGCCGCCGTTACGCGACCATGGAAGATTTCCAGAACTTCGTGAAACTGGGCTATATGTCGAAGTGGCTGCACCATTCGGGCGGCACCGTGTGCGAACCCACAGATGTTCCGGTGAACAAGCGTCACCTTGATATGCTGCTGGCCCACATGACCCTGTCGGACAAGCCCTTTATGGGCTCGGTCACCGAACCCAGCCGCGCGCAGGATTCGGTTGATATGTGCGGCATCCTCTTCGGCAAGGATTTCGTTCAGGAAAATACGGTGATGACCTCGCTGGTCAACATCAACTCGCCCCTGACATTCGACGATGTGATGATGGGCGCGCTTGAGGTCTACGCGGCCAACAATCAGGCCTGCATCATTTCACCGTTTATCGTTGGTGGCGCGATGGCACCCGTTTCGGTGGCAGGCACCCTGACGCAGGTTCTGGCCGAGGTTCTGGCCGGTATCGCCTACAGCCAGCTGATCCGCAAAGGCGCACCGGTGATCTTCGGGACCTTTGTGACCTCGATCGACATGAACTCGGGTGCGCCGACCTTTGGTACCCCCGAAGCCAGCCATATTCTTTATGGTGCCGGCCAGTTGGCCCGCCGGATGAACCTGCCATATCGTTCGGGTGGTGGTCTGTGCGGATCGAAGCTGCCTGACGCTCAGGCGGCCTATGAATCGGCAAACACGCTCAACGCAGCCCTGATGGGGGGTGTGAACTTCATGCTGCACTCGTGCGGCTGGCTTGAAGGCGGTCTGGTGTCCTCATACGAGAAATTCGTGATGGACGCAGACCAGCTTGGCGTGCTGCACCGTCTGGCAGCAGGCGTGTCTGCGGATGAAAATGCGCAGGCGATGGAGGCGATCCGTCAGGTCGGCCCCGGTGGTCACTACCTGGGCTGCGATCACACGCAGGCGAACTTCAAGGACGCCTTCTGGCGGACCCAGCTGCTGGACTACAAGCCGTTCGAGACTTGGGACGAAGAGGGCGCCCGCGATACGCAGGCGCTGGCCTCGGCCCGTGTTGCCAAGATGCTGGCTGAATATCAGCAGCCCGCCATGGACCCCGCCATCGCCGAGGCGCTGCGGGCATATGTGGCTGAGAAAAAGGCTTCAATGCCGGACGCATTCACCTGATTTTGCAGGGAATTCTCAACTAAGGCGGGGCGGCACAGATTTGCTGCCTCGGCCCGAATGGCGATCAGGCATTCTACATGACGGGCGGCGCGATAATGAGCGGCGCCCGTTTTTCTTTGAGCATTAAGATCCTGTTCCAGATTTAGCAACAATTCTAAAATTTCGGCAGTATCCTCACCACCTTCCAGCACAACAAGGCGGCGCAGGATACGGTCTCGGCGATACATGGGCGCACCGGCCTTTGCCGCATCGCACAGCAGCTTCGAACGCTTCAGGTTGCGAATTTTCTTCATAAGATCAGACATCTCTGGGTCTCCGCTGAATGGACTGCCAGACCATCACACCACAATGGACGGGGTGTTGCGTCAGCGTGCGATGCACCGTGCGGTGGGTTTCACAACTGTTCAGATTTTGGAAACAAATCTTGGTTGTACCGGCCGAAATTAACTCTCCGGTAACGCAAGAAACGTTAACTCGACCTGATCGTGGGAAAGCGGCCATTGGCGCGGATCCCTGCCAAGAAAGGAGAGCCCATGGCTACCATCCAGCGTTCAGGTCCTAGTGTCGAGCGGTTGCCCCGCTGGGTGCCTCAAGGGGCGCGGCGTTATCTGGCCCATACGGAAGAGGGTCTGTCGATCCGTGAACTGGCGCGGGACGCGGGCTGTCATGCCTCAACCGTGTTGCGTCAGGTCCAAAAGGTCGAAACACGCCGCGACGATCCTTTGGTAGATGAAGCCCTTTCCCAGCTTGGACAGTGCTTGGCGCGACAGTCAGACCAAGACCAGAAGGATCGCTTTCTCATGTCTTATGATGCCGAGATTTCTATTGTGCAGCCCGATAGCGAAACCCTGCGCCGCGAAGGTAAACGCATCCTGATGCGCCTGTCCGAACCGGGCGCGGTGATGGCCGTGGCCGAAGGGATGGAAAAGGCCGTTGTCGTGCGCGACATGCCCACGGGCAGCACCCGCACCGATATCACCGACCGCGGGGTCGCGCGGGCTTTGGCGCTGAAGGAATGGGTGGCCTGTACCGATCCGGGCCGCATTTCGCGCTATCGCATCACCACCGCAGGTCGCGCTGCCCTGAAGATGATGCTGGCCGAGGATGAGAACCGCGCTAGCGGATTTGCCGAAGGCCCGGTCGGTTTCGATCGCACCGGAGCCACGCCGGTGGCAGCTCCGCAAGACGGCCAGATCCGCTACACCTCTTATGAGACACCTTTGGCGGCATTGGCCCGTCGCAAGGACAAAAGCGGTCAGCCTTTTGTGTCAGACGATCTGGTGCGGGCGGGCGAGCGTCTGCGCGAGGATTTTGAACTGTCCCAGATGGCCCGCGATACCAGCACGGATTGGCAGGCTCTGGTTCTGGGACGTGGCACCGGACCCTACACTCCGGGCAGCGAGCAGGGCTACAGCCCCTCTGCCGCGCGGGCGCGGGTTAGCGGCGCCCTGCGTGATCTTGGTCCTGGCCTTGGTGACGTGGCCCTACGCTGCTGCTGCTTTCTGGAAGGTCTGGAGCAAGCGGAAAAGAAAATGGGCTGGTCCGCCCGTTCAGGCAAGATCGTTCTGCGCATCGCGCTGCAGCGCCTCAAGCAGTATTACCACCGCTATGAAGGGGCAGGTGGCCCGCTGATTGGCTAAGGCCCCTTAGGCCCCGACCAAAAAGCCCACCCCATAGGCCACCGCCGCACAGGTAGCGCCCACCAGTACCGTCTCTCCGACCGAGCGGACCAGCCGCTCGGAGGTGGCATGCCAACGCAGCAGCCCCAGCGCAATAAGCGCCCCGAAGGTCGAGATCAGTGACAGCACAAAGGTCTGGAAGTCCGGCGGTAAAAAGAAATACGGCCCGATCGGAATCGCCCCGAAAATAACAAAGCTGAAAAAGGTAAACAGGCCGCTGACAACGGGGTTTTCGTTATCAGGGTCTTGTAGGCCGAATTCATAGGTCATCATCAGATCGGCCATCAGTTCAGGATGGCGCGCAATCAGTTCGGTCGCCGTATCAGCCTCGCCGGGGGGCATGCCCCGCTGGCGCAGGATCTCGAACAGTTCCATCCGTTCTTGTTCGGGATCACGGGCGATTTCTTCCAATTCGCTCTGACGTCGCGAGCGGTATAGATCGTGTTGGGACCGCAAGGACAAAAACTCGCCCAATCCCATGCTGACCGCATCGGCGAAAAGGTTCGCCAAGCCAAAGACCAGAACCGCCATGCCGCCGATCTGCGCAACCCCATCCGCCGCAGCACCGGCAAAGCCCGCGACGATCGCAAAGGTGGTTACGATCCCGTCGTTGCCGCCAAAAACGATTTGCTTCAGGAATTCTTGCATTCGGCCCAAGGAATGTGCCTCCCGTCGGTGCGACTCCCAGTCCATTGGCTGTCTCCAGTACTGCGCTTCTTCGGCTATCGCCCGTCCGCGCAGTCGATGCAAGAACGCGCTTGGGGCAGGCCAAGGGTTGCCTCTAGGGGTCTGCATTTACGCCACAGCAAAGATGATAAGGGTACCTTGCGGCATCGCTGCTGGATGATAGGTTATTCTTATGAAAATCACTCTGCGCCAACTTCAATACTTCATCGCTCTGGCCGAGACCCGCCACTTTGGCCGCGCCGCAGGGCAGATGAACGTCAGCCAACCGGCCCTGTCCGTCCAGATCAAAGAGCTTGAGGCCCATCTTGGTGGCCCCTTGGTCGAGCGCGGCGCGAGAGAGATCACCCTGACCCCCTTCGGGCGCCAAGCCCTTGAACAAGCGAAAGAGATCACCGGCCGCGTGATCCGGCTAGAGCAATCCGCCCGTTGGCGTGAAGGTCTGGCGGGCCATCTGGTGATCGGCATGATCCCCACAATCGCCCCCTATCTTCTGCCCGGCGCCTTGGCCGAGCTTCGCGCCCGCGACATTCATCTGGATGTGCAGGTGCAAGAGGCGAAGACACACCGGCTTTTGCACGCGCTCGACACCGGAAAGCTGGACGCCGCCGTAATTGCCTTGCCCTCCGACACCACTGGTCTGATCGAGCGCCCGCTCTTCGATGATCACTTCATCCTTGCCGGATCATCCAAGCGTCTCAATGCCTTACAGGCCAAAGCGCAGGCGCTTTGCCCCACGGAACTGGACCCCGATCAGCTGCTGCTTCTGGAAGATGGCCACTGCCTGACCGATCAGGCGCTTGAGGTCTGTGGCCGCTCGACCCACCAGATCAACATGGGCGCATCGTCCCTTGCCACGCTTTCGCGGATGGTGGGGGCAGGCTTTGGTCTGACGTTGCTGCCGGAAATCGCGGCGCTGACGGAACGCAAAGCCTCGCCTGAAATGGCCCTGAGTCGTTTCAAATCGCCTGAACCTTTCCGGACTATCGGCCTTGTCCGGCGCGCGGCCTCTAGCGAGGAAGGCTGGTTTGATGAGCTTGCCGAAATCCTGATCAGCGTCGGCGTCGATCTGGTGGACGAAGCCCGCGCCGCCATCTGAACCCGCAATTTGCTTCTCTATTGCTTAAATACTCAAACGCCCTGCGCTCGGAACCCGAGCGCAGGGCGCTAATGCATCACGAACTGTAAAACAGCTTATTCAGCTGCAACCGGCTTGGCCGCGTTTTCCAGATAGGCCAGCAGGGTCTCGGGCGAGCTTTCGCCATAGGGATCTTCGCCGTGGTTGTCGCAACGACCGGGCTCTTCGAACCATGCCTCGATCACACCGTTGTTCACGATAGCCGCATAGCGCCACGAGCGCATGCCAAAGCCCAGATTGTCTTTCGCAACCAGCATGCCAATCTTGCGGGTGAATTCGCCCGAGCCATCGGGGATGACTTTGACGTTCTTGATCTCCTGCATCTGCGCCCATTTGTTCATGACAAAGCTGTCGTTGACGGACATGCAGTAGATCTCGTCGATGCCCAGTTCCTGGAACTTGGCAAAGTTGTCTTCAAAGCCGGGCAGCTGGTAGGTCGAGCAGGTCGGCGTGAATGCGCCAGGCAGCGAGAACAGAACAACGCGCTTGCCCTTGAAGTAATCGGCAGTGGTCATGTCCTGCCAACGGAAGGGGTTCGGGCCGCCAACGGCCTCGTCACGAACGCGGGTGCGGAAGGTCACTTCGGGAAGGGCAATACCGGGTTTCATGGGGCTCTCCGTGATATCGGTCAAATATAATTCTGCGGCGCAACATTGCGCTCGCGGCATAAGTAGAACCATTCCAAATTGGCTGCAAGGCGAAGGCCGCAACGGCTGGGAAAACACCTGGCTTTGCGCTGCACGTTCCCGTGAAATGCTGGGGAAATCAGCACCTTCCGCCCAAGGGTTTCCCCTGCGGAATAGCGGCAATGCGCCCTGTGCAAACCGCAGCGAAGCGGGTGGTACTTTGGTGTAACAAGCTGTATTGTCCTGCCAGCCAAGAGCCAGCCGTCATTCGCGTGGAGGACATCGTGCGAGACCTGAAGATCCCAGAACAGCGTCATCCGGAAAAGGCCCATCGCCCTGACAATGCGCAGCCGCGCAAGCCGGAATGGATCCGTGTGAAAGCACCCACCAGCGACGGCTACAAGGAAACGCACAAGATCATGCGCGATCACGGGCTGGTCACCGTCTGCGAAGAGGCGGGCTGTCCCAACGTGGGTGAATGCTGGTCGCAAGGCCACGCGACCATGATGATCATGGGCGATATCTGTACCCGCGGCTGTTCGTTCTGCAATATCGCCACCGGTCGCCCCGATGCACTGGACGTGTTTGAGCCGGGCCGCGTTGCCGATGCGGTTCAAAAGCTGGGTCTGAAGCATGTGGTGATCACCTCTGTTGACCGCGACGACTTGAAAGATGGCGGGGCCGAGCATTTTGCCCAGACCATCCGCGCCGTCCGTCACCGCAGCCCCGAAACCACCATCGAGATCCTGACGCCCGACTTCCTGAAATGCGACGACTCGGTGCTGGAAATCGTGGTGAAGGCCAAGCCGGACGTGTTTAACCACAACCTCGAAACCGTGCCCGGCCTTTACCCGACCGTGCGCCCCGGTGCGCGGTACTTCCATTCGCTGCGTCTTCTCCAGCGCGTGAAAGAGATTGATCCGACCATTTTCACCAAATCGGGGATCATGGTCGGTCTTGGTGAGACCAATGAGCAGGTCCGTCAGGTGATGGACGATATGCGCGCCGCCGATATCGATTTCCTGACCATCGGCCAGTATTTGCAGCCGACCCCCAAACACCACCGCGTGGACCGCTTTGTCACGCCGGAGGAATTCG
>JAYZYX010000211.1:0-12737 GCA_036139795.1 Pseudomonadota bacterium
GCTGATTGTTCTTGCCGCAGGCCAAGGCACCCGAATGAACTCTGACCTTCCCAAAGTTCTGCACAAGGTCGCCTCTGCGCCCCTCATGGTCCACGCCCTGAAATCCGGCGCATCGCTGGCACCCGAACGGCAAATCGTCGTGGCAGGACATGGCGCTGCCGAGGTGACCAAAGCCGCGCAGGACTGGGACGAAAAGATCAAAGTGGTCCTGCAAGAAGAACAGCTTGGCACCGCCCATGCAGTTGCGCAGGCCCGCCCCGCGCTGGATGGCTTCAAAGGCGATGCGATCATCCTCTATGGTGACACCCCTTTCATCCGCCCCGAAACTCTTGAAGCAATGGTCGAGGCCCGCCGCACCCACGACGTAGTCGTTCTTGGGTTCGAGGCCGCCGATCCCGGCCGCTACGGCCGCCTTGTGATGAACGGCGACAAACTAGAGCGCATCGTTGAATTCAAAGACGCCTCTGAGGCCGAGCGCGCCATCACCCTGTGCAACAGCGGTGTGGTCTGCGCCGATGCGGATGTCCTTTTCGATCTGATCGACAAAGTGGGCAACGACAACGCCAGCGGCGAATACTACCTGCCCGACATCGTAGGTCTTGCTTGGGACACAGGCCGCAGCGCCACCGCCGTCACCTGTACCGAGGCCGAGACGATGGGCGTCAACACCCGCGCTCAACTGGCCGAAGCGGAAGCCGAGTTCCAATCCACCATGCGCGCCGAGGTGCTGGAAAACGGCGTCACCCTGACCGCGCCCGAAACCGTCTTTTTCGCCCATGACACCATCGTGGGCCGCGACACCATCATTGAACCCAACGTGGTCTTCGGCCCCGATGTGACCGTGGAAAGCGGCGCAATCATCCGCGCCTTCAGCCATCTGGAAGGGTGCCACGTCAGCCGCGGCGCTATCATCGGCCCCTACGCCCGCCTCCGCCCCGGCGCGGAAATCGGCGAAGAGGCACACATCGGCAACTTCGTCGAGGTCAAGAACGCCCAGATCCACGAAGGGGCCAAGGCCAACCACCTGACCTACATTGGCGATGCCACCGTAGGGAAAGGCACCAACATCGGCGCAGGCACCATTACCTGCAACTATGACGGCTTCTTCAAGCACCACACCGAGATCGGCGAGCGTGCCTTCATCGGCTCCAGCACCATGCTGGTCGCCCCTGTCCGCGTGGGCAATGGCGCGATGACGGGTTCGGGCTCGGTTATCACCAAAGGCGTGGAAGACGGCGCACTGGCCCTTGGCCGCGCCGCGCAAGTGAACAAACCCGGCATGGCCGAAAAACTCTTTGACATGCTCCGAGCAAAAAAAGCGAAGGCAGGTAAATAATTATGTGCGGAATTGTAGGCATTCTGGGCAGCCACGAAGTTGCCCCCACTCTGGTCGAGGCCCTGCGCCGTCTTGAATATCGCGGCTATGACAGCGCCGGTATCGCTACCGTCAATGATGGCAAGCTGGAGCGCCGCCGCGCAGTCGGCAAGTTGGTGAACCTGTCGGACCTCTTGGTCCACGAACCGCTGGCAGGCAAATCGGGCATCGGCCACACCCGTTGGGCCACCCACGGCGCGCCTTCGGTCACAAACGCCCACCCCCACCGCTCCGGCAAGGTTGCCGTGGTCCACAACGGCATCATCGAGAACTTCCGCGAACTGCGCGAAGAACTGGCCGCCCACGGTCTGGCCTGCGAGACCGAGACCGACACCGAAACCATCGCCCTGCTGGTCCGCCACTTCATGGATCAGGGCATGGGTCCTCGTGAAGCAGCAAAAGAAACCATCGCCCGTCTGCATGGTGCCTTTGCGCTTTGCCTGCTGTTTGACGGCGAAGAAGACCTGCTGATCTGCGCCCGCCTCGGCTCGCCTCTGGCCATCGGCCACGGGGACGGAGAGATGTATGTGGGCTCGGACGCCATCGCTCTGGGTCCCCTCACCAATCGCATCACCTATCTGGAAGAAGGCGACTGGGCCGTTGTGACCCGCAAAGGCGCGGAAATCCGCGACGCGAAGAACGAACAGGTTAGCCGCCCGATGAAGGTGGTCTCGCTGGACGCCACCCGCGTGGACAAAGGCGGCCACAAGCACTTCATGTCGAAAGAAATCGCCGAACAGCCCATCGTCATCGGCGACGCCCTCAGCCACTACCTGACCACCGATGGCAAGGACATTGTCCTCCCCGAGATCGACTTCACACAGATCTCGCGCATGACCATGGTCGCATGCGGCACCGCCTTCTACGCCTGCCTCACCGCAAAATACTGGTTCGAACAACTGGCCCGCATGCCCGTGGAAATCGATGTCGCCTCTGAATTCCGCTACCGCGAACCTCCCATTGAAGCCACCAGCGCCGCCCTCTTTGTCAGCCAGTCGGGCGAGACTGCAGACACGCTAGCCGCCCTGCGCTACTGCAAAGGCAAAGCAGGCTCGATCCTGTCGGTGGTCAATGTCCCGGAAAGCTCGATCGCGCGGGAAAGCGACATCGCCCTGCCCATCCTTGCGGGCACCGAAATCGGCGTGGCCTCGACCAAAGCCTTCACCTGCCAGCTGACCGTGCTGCTGCTTCTAGCCCTGCGTGCAGGCCATCAGCGCGGCCATATCAGCGATGAGGCTCTGGCCGATCACCTCTCGAACCTGCGCTCGCTGCCGGGCATCCTCAGCCACGCCCTCAGCCAGACCACCGGTATCGAAGAAGCATCAGCAGAATTGGCCGAAGCACGCGATATCCTCTTCCTGGGGCGCGGCGTCATGTACCCGCTCGCCCACGAAGGCGCCCTGAAGCTGAAAGAAATCAGCTACATCCACGCCGAAGCCTACGCCTCGGGCGAGCTGAAACACGGCCCCATCGCCCTGATTGACCAATCGGTCCCAGTGGTGGTTCTGGCCCCCTGCGACAGCCTCTTCGACAAAACCGTCTCGAACATGCAAGAAGTCATGGCCCGCCACGGCCGCGTCCTGCTGATTACGGACAAAAAAGGCGAAACAACCGCCAGCGCAGGCGTGTGGAAGACCATCGTGATGCCGCAAATCTCTGATGTACTCACACCGATCCTCTACGCCCTCCCTGCGCAGCTTCTGGCCTATCACACAGCCATCGCCAAAGGCACCGACGTCGACCAACCCCGCAACCTCGCCAAATCGGTGACAGTGGAATAAGGGCGCAGGCCCTCTTTCATCTTGGTAAAAATACCTCGGGGAGTGAGGGCCAAGCCCTCGCGGGGCAGCGCCCCGAATATTCTCGAGGTCGCACAGGGGGCTCTGCCCCCTACGGTCCTTCGGACCTACCCCCGAGGTATTTGATCCAAGATGAAAGGGTTAGAGGCGCGACAAAGTCACTTCCGGCAAAGCGGTCAACGAAGCACCAAGCAATCGCAAAGCTGCAAGAGATATCTGGGGGTTGCCTGACCCTTCCAGAGGCCGCAGTGTGACCTGCAACGGCTGCCCACCTGCAATTGCCACAGTTCCTAACTGCTCGGCCTGTACAAGATCGGTTTTCACCCAAAGCCCCGGCTCCGTCGGGTCACCCAGAGAAACGATCTGCGATCCCAACATTTTCCCAGCGCCCGAAACTGCCGAGGCATCTGCACTTGCGGTGCCATTTCCCGCATCCAACGCACCAGCCCCTTGGGCCTCAATCGACGGCAGCGGAGACTGCTTGAGAGCCGATAACGGCGCTGAACCATTCGCGGTATTTGGGGTCGAAGTCGAATTATTGGATTGCGGCAGGTTCAGAGGGTTGGTGGCATCCATGGCGGCACAGTTCGCCAAAGCCAACAAGAGCGCCATTCCAACAATTTTCCGCATCATGAGCCTGTCCTTTTTCTTTCCGCCAACAACTGGCGCAATTTAAGGCGCTTGCCGAACCGCAGGTCGCGCCATAAGTTCCACCCTATGACAACACCTTTGATCGACCCTTTCCAGCGCCCAATCTCCTATCTTCGCGTCTCCGTGACCGACAGATGCGATTTCCGTTGCGTTTATTGTATGGCGGAAAACATGACCTTTCTGCCAAAGAAAGAACTGCTGACGCTGGAAGAGCTGGACCGTATGTGCAGTACCTTTGTGTCTCTCGGCGTTGAAAAACTGCGCATCACGGGCGGCGAGCCTTTGGTACGACGGGACATCATGACGTTTTTCCGTGCGATGACCCGTCATCTGGACAGTGGTGCACTGAAAGAGCTGACGCTGACCACGAACGGCTCTCAGTTGGAGAAATACGCAGACGATCTTTTCGCAGCGGGCGTACGACGGGTGAATATCTCGCTTGATACGCTGGATGAGAAAAAATTTGCGGATGTAACCCGTTGGGGGCGCCTACCACAGGTACTACGCGGCATCGATGCCGCGCAAAAGGCAGGTCTTCGGGTAAAGATCAATGCGGTCGCACTCAAGGGCTTCAATGAGCCGGAACTGTTCCAGATGGTGGAATGGTGCGCAAAACGCGACATGGACCTAACCTGGATCGAAGTCATGCCCATGGGGGATCTGGGGAACGAAGACCGTCTGGACCAGTACTGGTCGCTCAAAGACTTGCGCGGGCAACTGGCACAACGCTACACCCTGACCGACCTGACCGAGCGCAGCGGCGGCCCTGCACGCTATGTACGCCTCGAGGAAACGGGACAGAAAATCGGCTTTATCACGCCGCTTACCCATAATTTCTGCGAAAGCTGTAATCGCGTGCGCCTGACCTGCACCGGCGAGCTCTTCATGTGCCTTGGACAAGAAGATCGTGCCGATCTACGGGCGCCCCTACGGGCCAGCCCCGAAAACGACCAGCTTGAAGACGCGATCCGCGCTGCAATTCGCCTGAAGCCAAAAGGCCACGACTTTGATTATTCACGCCAGACCGTCGCTGGCCAAATGACCCGACACATGAGTCACACGGGCGGTTAAAGCTGCCCTCTGCGGGCTAATTGTCGAACCCTGCGTTCATCTTGGCAAAAATACCTCGGGGAACGAGGGCTTTGCCCTCGTGGGGCAGAGCCCCGCAAAGCGCAAGCGTCGCACAGGGGGCGCTGCCCCACGAGGGCCTTTCGGCCCTACCCCCGAGGTATTTGAACCAAGATGAAGAAGCCGGCCGCATCGATTGATCTTCCGCCTATGCAGGAAGAGCGCTTGCAATAGGGTCCTTATCAGGCGTTCAGCACCTTCGCGACTTGTGCTGCAAAGTCGTCGCCCCGCTTTTCAAAGCTGTTGTACTGGTCAAAGCTGGCGCAGGCGGGTGCCAGGAGCACCACATCTCCGGGCTGCGCCTCGGCGGAAGCGGCGGCAACGGCGGCTTCCATTGTCGTGCAGATGTCTTTTTCGACATCGCCCAGTTTCAAGGCGAACTCAGCTGCTTCGCGGCCGATGACATAAGCCTTTGTGACATTGCCAAGTTGAGGCTTCAGCCCGTCCAGTCCGCCCTCTTTCTCAAGGCCGCCACAGATCCAACGGATGTTCTTGAAGGCACCCAGCGCCTTGGCAGCAGCGTCCACATTGGTGGCTTTTGAATCGTTGACGAATTTGACGCCATTCTTTTCACCAAGCAGTTGGCTCCGGTGGGGCAGACCGCCGTAGGTCTTGAACCCGTCCTCGATCACGCGAGGCGCCAGTCCGAGGCTGCGGCAAACCGCATAGGCGCAGCAGGCGTTCTGGTGGTTGTGAGCGCCGGGAAGCCCTGGGATTTCGCGCAGGTCAATGCTGGCCACCTGCCGGCCCTTACGCCATTCGGTCAGGAAGCCTTTGCGGGCGTAGACCAGCCAACCCGGTCCCGACAGCTTTTGGCCCGAGCTGATGCGGATCACCCGATCATCCTCGGGCGCGACCGACAGTTGCCCTGCCAGATAGCGCCCCTCGGCCTCATCCACACCGATGATGGCGCGGTCCGGCCCACCTTCCGCAAAGAGGCGCCGCTTGGCTGCGAAGTACCCTCCCAGACCACCGTGACGATCCAAATGATCCGGTGAGAGGTTCGTGAAAACCGCGATATCCGGCGTCAGGGCACGGGCCAGATCGGTCTGGTAACTGGAGAGTTCCAGCACGATGACCTCGCCCTCTTCCGGCGTGTCCAGATCCAACACGCCTCGGCCGATGTTGCCCGCAAGCTGTGCAGGACGGCCAGCGTTGGTCAGGATGTGATGGATCAATGCGCTGGTGGTGGACTTGCCATTGCTGCCTGTGACGGTGACCACTCGCGGGGGCTGCTCGAACATCTCCCAGTCGGGGTTCGATATGCTGCGGAAGAAAAGGCCGATGTCGTTGTCCACTGGCACCATCGCATCCATCGCCGCCGCGATGACGCGGTTCGGCTTCGGGTAGAGGTGGGGGATACCGGGGCTGACCACCAGAAGGTTCACCCCTTCAAAGGCGTTCTGGCGGGTCAGATCGGTAGCGGGAAAGCCCTCGGCCTCGGCTTTGTCGCGTGCCTCGGCGTTATCGTCCCAGACCAGCACATTGGCGCCGCCAGCCCGCAGGGCCTTGGCCGCCGTCAAACCCGATCGGCCCAATCCCAGAACTGCGATCGTCTGACCTTCTACACCTTGTACGGGGATCATCTGCGCCTCCAATTCGAACACGTTACCGGCAGTGCTAAGACAAGCGCCCCCTCCGGTCCAGAGGGGGCGCACGTCATGACGTTTGCCATACGTCTGCCATACGTTCAGCAGACCTTGATTTTGGCGGTTTTAGCGGACCTTCAGCGTCGCCAGACCCAGCATCGCGAGGATCAGGGCAATGATCCAGAAACGGATCACGATCTGGGGCTCGGCCCATCCCTTTTTCTCGTAGTGGTGGTGGATCGGCGCCATCAGGAAGACACGCGTGCCCGTGCGTTTGAAGTAGGCGACCTGAATGATCACCGACAGGGCCTCGACCACGAAAAGGCCGCCGACGATGGCCAGAACGATCTCGTGCTTGGTGGCAACCGCGATCGCCCCCAATGCGCCGCCCAGAGCAAGCGATCCGGTGTCCCCCATGAAGACAGCCGCAGGCGGGGCGTTGTACCACAAAAAGCCCAAGCCGCCGCCGATCAGCCCCATCACAAAGATTAAGATCTCGCCGGTGCCGGGGACATAGTGGACCTCAAGATAGTTGGTAAAGTCCACACGGCCCACCGCATAGGCGATGATCCCCAGTGCCGCCGAGGCGATCATCACGGGCATAATCGCCAGACCGTCCAGACCATCGGTAAGGTTAACGGCATTGGCTGCCCCGACGATCACAATCATCGCGAAGGGGATGAAGAAGTAGCCCAGATTGATCAGGGTATCTTTGAAGATCGGCAGGGCCAGACGATAGGTCAGCTCATCGGGGTGATAGGCACTGGCCCAGACAGACGCGATCAGCGCGATCAGAAACCCGAGACCCAAACGAACCTTGCCCGGTACGCCGTTGACGTTCTGCTTGCTGACTTTCGCGTAGTCATCAGCAAAGCCGATCAGCCCGAAACCCATTGTAACAAAAAGAACAATCCAGACGAAGGGGTTGTCCAGACGGGCCCACAGAAGGGTAGACGTCAGCAGCGCGCCTACGATCAGCAAACCGCCCATCGTGGGGGTACCTGCCTTCGAGAAATGCCCCTCGGGGCCATCGCTACGGATCGGCTGGCCCTTGCCCTGACGCTTGCGCAGGACATTGATCAGCGGCGGGCCGAACAGGAAGCCAAAGATCAGCGCGGTCCCGAAAGCCATACCGGCGCGGAAGGTAATATACCGGAAGAGGTTAAAGAAATCGCCCCCGTCCGAGAGCTCGGTAAGCCAGTATAACATCAGGAGTCCTCTTGTTCGAACAGGGACGCGGGATGACCCAGTTTGCGCAGGGCGTCAACCACCAGAGACAGCTTCATGCTGTTCGATCCCTTAACCATCACCACATCACCGGCATCCAGCGCGCCGCGCATCTTGTCGGCCATTTTATCGCTCGTTTTGGTGTGATAGCCGCGTTTCGTCTCGGGCAGGGCCTGCCACAGATTGCGCATCAGCGGGCCGACACAGTGGATTTTATCCACCTGCGCGATAGCAGGCAGATCAGCGATCCCTGCGTGTAGCGCCTCGGCGGTCCGGCCCAATTCACCCATATCCCCCAGTACCGCAATCTTGCGCCCACGGGCGAAGCGGCCCACGCCATTTCCCGTATGGGCCACAGCCAGAACCTCAAGCGCGGCCCCCAGAGAGGCAGGGTTCGAGTTGTAGCTTTCATCAATCAATTCAAAGACCTGACGGGAATCCGCGCGATCCAGATAGATCGGCTCGCGGGCACCACGGCCTTTGACGGCCTCCCACTGCGCCAGATCGGAAATCGCCACCGCACGATCCAGTTTCCACGCCTGCACCAGTGTCATCACCGACAGGGCATTCAGGGCAAAGTGGCGACCGGGGGCATGAACTTTGTAAAGCAGCCGCGTGCGCCAGCACCGTGCGCGGGCAACGGTTGTTTCATCATTCAACTGCACCGAGGTCATGCGGCTGAAACAGCCTTTGCTCTCGCCAAAGGTACGCACCTGCGCGCCTGCAGCTTCGGCCTTTTCCACAAGGATATGAGAGGTTTCCAGATCCCCGTTCAGGATCGCAAAACCGCCGGTTTTCAGTCCGTCGATGATCGAGGCTTTCTCATGGGCGATGCCCTCAAGGCTTTCAAACGCCGCCAAATGCGAGGGCGCGACGATGGTCACGATCACCGCATCCGGTGCGGCCAGCTTGGACAGCGGCGCGATTTCTCCGGGGTTGCTCATGCCGATTTCGATGACCGCGAATTTGGCATCCTTGGGCATCCGCGCCAGCGTCAGCGGCACGCCCCAATGGTTGTTATAGCTGGCCTCGGCAGCGTGAACCTTGCCCTGCCCACCCAGAACCGTGCGCAGCATTTCCTTGGTCGAGGTCTTCCCGACCGAGCCGGTCACCCCAACCACTTTCGCTTTGGTGCGGGCGCGGGCCGCGCGGCCCAGACCTTCAAGGCCTTGCAGAACATCGTCCACGACCAGTAGCGGCGCATCCACAGGCAGGCCATCGGGTATGCGGCTGACCAGCGCCGCCCCTGCCCCCGCAGCCAGTGCCTGCGCCACAAAATCATGTCCGTCCCGCGCGGCCTTCAGGGCCACAAACAAATCGCCCTTTTTCAGGGTGCGGGTGTCAATAGAAACACCATGGACCTGCCAGTCCGTGGTTGCCCGTCCGCCCGTGGCGGCAGCGGCCTCGTCCGAGGTCCAAAGGGGCACAGAAGTCATGCAATCTTTCCATCAAGTACGGCCACCGCAAGGCTGGCCTGTTCTACGTCATCAAACGGGTATGCCACGTCGCCAACGATTTGACCGGTCTCATGGCCCTTGCCCGCGATCAAAAGCGCGTCACCGGGGCCAAGGGCATCGGTCGCACGCAGGATCGCCTCGGCGCGGTCACCGACCTCAAAGGCATTGGGACAGCCAAGCATCACCTCGGCGCGGATCGCGGCGGGGTCTTCGCTGCGCGGGTTATCGTCGGTCACAAAGACCAGATCGGCGTTGGCGGCAGCGGCCTCGCCCATAAGGGGGCGTTTGGTGCGGTCGCGATCGCCGCCCGCGCCGACAATGGCGATGATCCGGCCCATCACATGGGGCTGCATCGCCTTCAGGGCCTTGGCTACCGCATCAGGCGTATGGGCATAATCCACAAAGACCGAGGCCCCATTGGTCCGCGTCGCAGCCAACTGCATCCGCCCACGTACCGTCCGCAGGGACGGCAGGGTCGCCATCACATCGTTAAAGGCAACGCCGGTGGCCATGACCAAGCCAACGGCGATCAGCACGTTCTCGGCCTGAAAACCACCGATAAGGTTCAGACGCACCATAGCAATCTGACCGTCATAGGACAGACGCACGTCCTGCCCCGTGCCGTCAAAGCGCTGCGCGGTCAGTTGTAGATCGGCATCCTCATGGCGGCCAACGGTCAGGACGCAGCGACCATCTTCCAGCATCTGGTCGGCCAGACCCGCGATACGCGGATCATCGATATTCAGAACGGCGGTGCCCTCATCCGACAGCACCCGATCAAAAAGACCCTGCTTGGCTGCGAAATATTCGTCGAAAGTGTGGTGATAATCCAGATGGTCCTGGGTGAAGTTGGTAAAGCCCGCAGCCTTCAGACGCACCGCATCCAAGCGGCGCTGCGCAAGGCCGTGGCTGCTGGCCTCCATCGCGGCGTGGGTGATGCCTGCCTCGGCAGCCCCTGCCAAGGCACGGTGCAAGGTGATCGGCTCGGGCGTGGTGTGGTGCAGCGGCGCTTCCCAGTCGCCCTCAACTCCGGTGGTGCCAAGGTTCACAGCCGGAAGCCCCAGCGCCTGCCAAATCTGGCGGGTAAAGCTGGCGACCGAGGTTTTGCCGTTGGTCCCTGTCACCGCGACCATGTTTTCGGGCTGGCGGCCAAACCAAAGGGCAGCAGCGTAGGCCAATGCTGCACGGGGCTCTTCGGTCACGACCAAAGCGGCACCAGCGGCCTTGATCTCGGGTCCTGCCAGTTCGGCACCGGCAGCATCGGTCAGAATCGCGGCGGCCCCTTTTTCAAGGGCGGCGGTCACGAAAGTTGCCCCGTGGACCTTCACGCCGGGAAGGGCTGCAAACAGATGACCTTGCGCGACAGCGCGGCTGTCCACGCTGATGCCTGTCACGGACGGATTTTGACCGGACCGGGCAGTCAGACCCAGTTCTGCTAGTGTCTTTTGACTGCCGCTCATCTCAAATGCCTTCTGTGCCGGGTCAGTTGTTGGTGACTGTTACATCACCCAGTGCCAGAGGTTCAATCTCGGGTCGCAGTCCAAGCAGGGGTGCGACGCGACGGATCAGCTCTGCTGCGACAGGAACCGCCGTCCAACCGGCTGTTCTGCGCGGTTCGCTGCCCATGCGGTCCTCGGGTTCGTCCAAAGTCACGATCAGGATGTACTTGGGATCATGGGCGGGAAAGGTGCTGGCGAAGGTGGCGATCACCCTGTCATCATAATAGCCGCCCGTGGGTTTGGGCTTGTCCGCGGTACCGGTTTTGCCGCCCACCGCATAGCCCGGCACGTCGCCAAAGCTTGCGGTGCCTTCGGTTACAACCTTGCGCAGCATCATGCGGGCCTCGGCCGAGACACGCTCGGACAGAACACGTTCGCCGTTCTGGGGGCCGTTTTGTTTGATCAGCGTCGGTCGAATACGGGTGCCACCGTTCACGACACTGGCATAGGCCGCCGCCAGATGGACCGGAGACACCGACAAGCCGTGACCGTAAGAGATCGTCATGGACGACAGCTCGGACCATTTCGCGGGTGTCAGCGGCTTGGCGCCAGAGGCCTCTACCATTTCCACGGGGGGAACGTCCAATAAACCCAGAGACTTCAGGAAGGCCTGCTGACGATCACCGCCGATCATCATGGCCAGACGCGCCGTCCCGATGTTCGAGGATTCGACGATCACATTGGTGACCGACAGTTGCGGGCCGTAGTTATGGAAGTCGCGGATCGTGAACCGGCCCCATTTCATAGGCCCTTTGGTGTCGATCATCGTCTCAGAGTTCACCAGTCCCAGTTCCAACGCCTGTGCCGCGGCAAAGATCTTGAAGGTCGAGCCAAGCTCATAGACCCCCTGAAGCGCACGGTTGAACAGGGGCGAGGCGCTGGGGTCCTTGCCCTTAACCAGAGGGCTGGGGCGGTTATTGGGGTCAAAATCGGGCAGACTGACCAGACTGATCAACTCGCCGGTTTTGGCATCCATCAGCACGGCTGCCGCGCCTTTGGCGTTCATGATGCCCATGCCACCTGCCAGAACACGCTCGATCGTGGCCTGAACGGTCAGATCAAGGGAAAGCTGCAAGGGTGAGCCGCCATTGGCCGGATCACGCAGCCAGCTGTCAAAGGTCTTTTCCACGCCCGCAACGCCGATCACCTCGGCGGCATGGACGCCTTCGCGGCCAAAGCTGGACCCGCCCAGAACATGGCTGGCAATCCGGCCATTGGGATAAAGGCGGGTTTCGCGTGGGCCGAACAGCAGACCGGGATCACCGATGTCATGAACCGCCTGCATCTGTTCCGGCGACAAGGTCTTGCGGACCCAAACGAATTTACGCTTTCCGGTGAAGTCCTTAACCAGCCGATCTTCATCCACGTCAGGGAAGATCGCCTTCAGTTCCTTGGCGACGCGCAGGGGGTCGACCATCTGCTGGGGCTGCGCGTAAAGGGCGTGTGTCTCAATATTGGTGGCCAGAATGCGTCCGCGACGATCGACGATATCCGCCCGCTGCGCGACGATCTGACTGCCTGCGACAGTGGTCGTCGGCTCTGCCGGTTCCGTCGAGGCCAGCAGCGCCATACGGCTGCCAACTAGAATAAACCCGCAAAAGAACACCATCCCCATCACGATCAGGCGCATCTCGGCGCGGGTGCGCATCTTGTCCCGCATCTGTTCGTGGCGCAGACGCAGGTTCTCGCGCTCGATCGCATCGGGGTTCTCCCCCTTGTCGCGGGCCTGAAGAATACGGGCCAGTGGACGCAGAGGGGTGCGGATCATTGCAGATCCTCCATATTCGAGACCTCGACGGTCCCTTCGATGGTCAGATCATCTTTCGGCAGGGGATAGGTGATCTGGTCCACCTTGCCGAAATGTTCAGGGGTCATCGGCAGCAGGCCAAGACTGTCAAAGTTCAACTCGGCCAGATCGCGCAGACGGTCGGGACGGTTCTGATAGGCCCATTCTGCCCGCAGCACCGCCAACCGTTCCCGCTGTGCAGTGATCTGGCGGCCCACATTGCGCG
>JAYZYX010000212.1:0-11519 GCA_036139795.1 Pseudomonadota bacterium
TTCAGATAATCGGCTGCGGTTTCGCCCATGGTCACGGCCATCAGCTTGATCAACCAGAAGGCCGCTGTGACCTCGGGCAGCTTGTTCAACGGGTTGGTCTGACGACCGAAGTTCATGTCAATCCGTGCATCAATCGTGTTCATTTGGTCACCTGTGCGGGTACGGGGGTCAAAAGGGCCAGCGCCTGAGCCGAGAAATCGTCAGCGCGGCGGTCGTCATCGGCATTGCAGCGCTCGGTAGCCTTGGCTTGCAGATCAGCGATCTTTTGCTGCGCATTGGCAGGCGCGCGGTTGGCCGCAAGGCCGTCGCGTAGATCGCTTAGCATCAACTCGCAGGGCAGCGGGTGCCCGGCCGCATCCGTGATCGCGATGCCATTCAAGGTCTGGACAACGGCGCTGACCGTGATGTCAGCTGTAGGATTACTCAGGGTAGCTGCCAGCGCGTTCAGTGCAGCCTCGACCTTTGCGGGATCAGGGGTATGGGCGCGCAGAGCGGAAAAGGCCGCATCAGCACTTGCATCCACCATGCCCCATGCCGCCGGAGCCTTTGCCTGCAGCGCGGCCGCAGCGGTGTCCCAACTGGTTTCCAGATCGGTGATCCGCTTTTCTGCGGCAACAAGATCGCCCGTTCGGGCAATTGTCTGGGTATCGGTGACAATGGCTTGGAACGCCGAGACATCCCCCAAGCTGGGGGACAGGGCGCTTGCCTGCTGATCGGGGGCCTGCGCGCCGATAATATAATGTTCCACGCCGGAAAAGACGGCCACCGGCACGGCAATCAGCGCAGCGGCAAGAAGAATTTGTTTCATGAGGAAAGCCTCATTGGAGGTTGCGGTAGTGCGCTTTTGATCCCCTCTCCTCACCGCCATCTGATGCAAAGGTTGTGAAAGCGTAATGTGACCTCGATCCGCATTACGGATATTCAATCTATGGGTCAGGCAACGCCACACACCGCGGCCCACCTGTTCACCACAAGGCCACGGCACGATGTCGGGCCCCAAACAGGAGAAGACCTAATGAAACGCATCACCTCCGCCGCGCTGATCCCTCTGGTTCTGGCTGCAAGCATCGGCAGCACTGCGATGGCCGGCACCGAAAAAGCCGAAATGTCTGACGCACAGGAAGCCACGCTTGCACTATCCAGCGGCATGACTTTGACCGAGGCCGTCAATCTCGCCCAAACCACAAGTGGCGGCACGGCCCTTGCGGCTGAATGGGACGCCGAGGATCAGGCAAGCGGTGGCTATATGGTCGAAATCGCGGATGCGTCGAACGCTATGCAGATGTGGTTTGTAAACCCCACTGATGGCTCGGCCCAACAGGTGATCAAGGCGCGGGACGGGCATGATGAGGATGGCCACGATGGGGACCGGCATGATGATGATCATGACGAAGACTGACATCAAGCCTTTGATCGGTTAGACCGCTTTCGGGCGGCAGGTCTGCCCTGCCGCCCTGACTTCGTGGAGAGAACATGCATATCCTTGTGATCGAAGATGATCCTACGACTGGCGATTACATCGCATCCGGTCTTCGAACCGAAGGCCATGTGGTCGACCTGATCAGCAATGGCCGCGATGGCCTGATACAAGCGATGAGCGGCACCTATGATGTCATGGTGCTGGACCGGATGGTGCCCGATGTGGATGGCATGTCGATCTTGCGGACCCTGCGTGCTTCGAAAAATCCGGTGCCGGTGCTACTCTTGACCGCCCTTGGCGGGGTCGAGGACCGGATCGACGGCCTGAATGCGGGCGCGGATGACTACCTGACCAAGCCCTTCGCCTTCGGTGAGCTGTCCGCGCGTCTGACCGCCCTGTCACGCAGGCCGCCACCCGCGGATGAACCCACAGTGCTGCGCGCCAAGGATCTGGAGATGAACCTGCTGACCCGCCGGGTGACGCGGGCGGGCCAGCTGATTGACCTGCAACCCCGCGAATTTGCTCTGCTGGAACACCTGTTGCGGCGCAAGGGGCGGGTGCAGACCCGCACCATGCTGCTGGAAGGGGTCTGGGACATCCATTTCGACCCGCAGACCAATGTGGTCGAATCCCACATGAGCCGCCTGCGCACCAAGGTGGACAAGCCCTTTGATGTCACCCTGATCGAGACCGTCCGCGGATCAGGCTACCGGATCGTAGAATGAAACGCCTGCGTTCGACCCCGCTGCAATTGTCGGTAATCCTGATCGCCGTCTTTACCCTGTTCATGACAGCGGGTCTGGGGATCGCCTATGTTTTAATACGCGATGCGTTGGGGGCCGATGTCGCGCTGCGGGCCGAACAGGTGATGCAGGATTTGCGGGCCATTCCCGAACCTGCAGAGCGTCTGGAACGTGCAACCGAGATCGTCGTCGCCTCGGACCCGCGCAGCCTAATGCTGCGACTGGAGTTGAACGGAGAGACCGTTGCCAGTGTGCGTACCTTGCCCGAAGGCCTGATCGACGCCGAAGACACCGGTCTGCCTGAACCGGTAGCCGACAGCTATCTGGTGCGCCATACCGATCTTGCGCCGGGGCAGTTGATGGTCGCGGTGGGGCGGGACAGCATCGCGGAACTGAACGAAACTTTCGTGGCCATTCTGGGCTTTGCCTTACTGCCTGCGTTGCTTCTGACCTCGGCCATCGGGATCGTCGTCGTGCGGCGGACCAGCACGCGGGTCGAGGCGATCCGGCGTACCCTGCACGCGCTGGCAGGCGGGGAACTTGAGGCCCGCGTTGGTGCGCCCCATCCTGACACCGACCTTGGCGACATCTCCCGCGACCTTGACCGCATGGCCGAGGCCCAAGAGGCGGCCACAGGCGCATTGCGGCAAATCGGAGCCGATATTGCGCATGATCTAAAAACCCCCATCCAGCGCGTTGCCGTCCGGTTGGAGCGACTGGGAGAGACAGAACTGACCGAAGATGCGCGCGGCCTTCTGGACCAGACCCGAGATGAGACTTCGCAGATCATCGCCACCTTTGAATCCCTGCTTCAGATCGCCCAGTTAGAGGGCGGACAAGGCCGCGACAGCTTCTCGGCCATTGATCTGGCCGCCTTGGTGCGGGACATGGCCGAGATTTATGAGGCCGCCGCAGAGGATGCAGGCGTCCGGCTGACCTGCACGATCACTGATCCGCTGCCTGTGATCGGGGATCGTCACCTGCTTTCGCGCCTGATTGCCAACCTTGTGGAAAATGCTCTGCGCCATGCGCCCGGAACCGATATCCATCTGTCGCTGGCTGCGCGGACCCTCTCGGTGCGCGATGGCGGCGCGGGCATCCTGCCCGAGCAGCGCGAGAAGGTGCTGCGCCGCCTCGTCCGGCTAGAGGCCAGCCGCTCAACCCCCGGCTCGGGCTTGGGGCTGGCAATGGTCAAGGCCATCGCGGATGTGCATGGGGCAAAACTAGGCCTGGATGATGCAGCGCCGGGTCTTGTGGTGACGGTGGCGTTTCCCGCCTAACAGACAATCTGCGCGCCTGCCCTGCTCTACAAATCCGACCGGAGCATCACGCTTCACACCACCCAGCGCCATATGTTCTGGCAAAAACAAAACGGCCCGACGGGATGATCCGTCGGGCCTTTGCTTTTTGGAAAAGTGCAAATTGAACTGCGGTCAGTCGGCAACCTCTGCGCCGCCCGGATCTTTTTCCACCGTGGCGCTAACCGGTGCCATACCTGCCACTTGCAACTCAGCCGTCACATGCTTTCCCGCAACCGACGTCACATAGATCGAGTTCGGGTTGGCCCGCAAATGCCCCGCCTGCGTGCCGTCATCCACGTGAATTCTCGCTTCTGCACCTGCGGGGATCGAGAGGGCAGGATGGACCACATAGGCCTCGGTCGCGCCGCTATCGGCATCGGTAAAGGTGTAGAACAGCGTGAAACCGGTCAGTTCTGTGCTGCCGTCGTTGATCACCTGAACCTCAAGATGATCAGGGGCATCTTTATGCGCGACCGGATCAACGTTGTTTTCCACCAGCAACTCACCAATCCGGAAAGTGGCTGCCGCGCCACCGGCGACGATCGGACTAGCGGCCAGAACAGGATCATTGTCGGCAAGATCATCCATCCCGTCGCCATCCGTGTCGGCGTTCATCGGGTCGGTGTGCAGCAACGGCTCGGCAAGGTCGGGAATGCCGTCGTTATCCGTATCCGCATTCGCGGCCAGCGCCGGTGTCAGTGCGCCAATCAGCAGCAGCGCCGCTAGTGAGGGGGTGAGCGTCTTCATGGTTAGGTCTCCTTGGTCAGACGGTCGGGATTGATCGGGCGCAGCAGGACAACGCCGCCAATGCCCAGAGTGAAGAAAAGAAGAAACAGCAGGTCGCCACGCTTTTCGGTCAGGATCGGCCCCAGCGGCTTGCCCGTGTAGCTGTCCTTGATGCCAAGCACCGCAAAGGTCAGACGCTCGTAGTGCTTGGTGACCGAGGCCTGCTCGATCCCGCCACGGATGGTCTCATAGAGGGCAAAACCGGCTTTGATGCGGTCCTGTTCGGCTTTGGGCACAGACAGTTGCGCATAGATGCCCCCCGCAACCTGATTGTCCGGATCCATCGTGTCGCCGATCTGGGGCGCAACCAGCACCACCATAAGCCACAGGGCAAAGGCCGTAATCAGACCCGCCGCCGGAGACCGCGCCCAAAGCGACAGCCCGAAGCCCAGCGCATAGATGCCGGCCAGATAAAGAACACCTGCCCCCCACGCGATGACCAGACGCAGGGCATCGCCCGCGGACAACGCGACGCCGGACACCCAAGGCAACAGCATGCCCGTTACTGTGAAAACCACGGCCAGCAATACGGCGGCAAGGCCAACGCCGCCTGCCAGTTTCGCGGCCAGATACTGCCAATGGTGCAGCGGGCGGGTCAGGATCAGCGCCAGCGCCTGATTGCCCCGTTCTGCGGCCGCCGCCCGATAGCCTGCCACCAGCGCAATCACGGCACCCATGATCTCGATCTGCTCGATCGTGCCGCGCAATAGCTTGAGTGGATAGAGTTCTGGCGCAGCGATAACAGACGCATCCTTACCCAGCTTGAGCAGCAATGCCTTTGCTTGGGCATAGGTCGCCGCGTCCCCATTCAAAGCGATGGCCCCTGTCACGAACGAGACCAGCGCCGCCAGCGTCAGCGCAGCGATGGCCACCAGAACGAACCGGTCCCGCAGGGCCTCACGCGCGTCACGCAGACCAATGGTGGCCATCTGCGCCATAGGAGAAAGGGTGTCAGGCATCGCAGCCTCCGTTGGGATCAAGTGTCTTGTTTGCGTGAAAGGCAAAAGCCGCGCTGCCCACAAAGGCCAGCCACAGCCCTAGCAGCGGCAAGGGCGCGCGGGGGGCCAGACCCTCGGGCAGATAGCCCATCGTGCGGGCCTCAAGCCAACCGAAGGCCTCAGAGAGCGAGACGGGACCAAGCAGCCGCGACAGCCAGTGGAAAACCGGTGTATCGGGTACAAGGGCCAGCGCTGAAACCGGATTGATCGCCGCAGTCGGGTTCACGTTGCCGGTCAGAGCAGGCAGCACAAAAGTAATTGCCAGCCAAACCACAGTAGCGGCCAGCAGCCCCGCCGCAGTGCCCTGCAACCGTGCTGCAAACCCCAGCGCCAGCAAGCCAAAGGCGCTCATATAGGTCCAGCCAAGCAACAGCGCCCACGCCAACGCACCCCAGTCCGCCACCTGCATCTGCAAGGGCAGGCTAAGCAGTGCAAGTATCGCCACGGCTCCTGCCACGGTTATCAGGAATGCCGTCGCGATCAGCAGCGCCAACATGCGTGCCACCGCAACCCGTCCATGCGGGACAGGACGCGAACCGATCAATGGCAGCACCCCTGCGCGGCGCTCGGCCTCGACCAGCTCTTGACCGATCACAATCGCAGCAAACGCCCCAAGAAACGAGATATAGACCGGCAGGTTCCGCAAGCTGGCAAGAGGCGGAGTCTGGTGCATGGGGTTCGGCGGGACGACAGCGCCCTGCGCCGTCAGCCAGTCCACCGCTTGTCCGTAGATCGCGTTCACCGTGTTGGTCGCGGACCATCCCAAAAAGGCCGAGACCGCCACCATCGCGGCAAAGATCACCACAAGCAGCAGCACGCCGCGATCCCGCACAATCCCCGACAACGCCTGCCGGACGATCAGCATTACGGTCATGCGGCATCCTCCTGCCGGACAACGCTGACATACAGCTCTTCCAGACGGCGCTCGTCGTAGCCCGCGATGGCGGAAACCTTGTCATGGAACACCAGCCGTCCATGGGCCAACACCCCGATCGAGGTGCAACTGCTGGCAACCTCGGAAAGCAGATGGGTGTTCATGAAAATGGTCATGCCCTCTGCCCGCAACTGATCGATCATCTGTCGCAAGTGCCGGACACCCATAGGATCAAGCCCCGAGGTCGGCTCGTCCAGAAACAGAACTTGCGGGTCATGCAGGATCGCCTGCGCAAGACCTACCCGCTGGCGCATGCCTTTGGAAAAGCTGCCAACACGTCGGTTCGACAAATCTGCGATGCCCAGACGCTCAAGCACCTCATCCACGCGGCGACGGGCATCCTGAACCCCCGAAAGGCGCGCAAAGAAGGTCAGGTTCTCGCGAGTGGTAAAACGATCATAAAGTCGAACATTTTCAGGTAGATACCCGATATTGGCCCGCACCTGCATCGCTTGGGTGGTGATGTCGTAGCCCGCCACCCGCGCTGCGCCCTCGGTCGGCGTCAATAAGGTGGTCAAGAGCCGTATCGTGGTGGTCTTGCCCGCGCCGTTGTGACCAAGGAACCCGAAGACCTCGGCCTTTGGCACATCTAGGGTCAGAGGGTGCAAAGCCACATGGCGCCCATAGCGCAGGCTCAGACCACGCAGGGCAATTGCGGGGGTGTCGGGCGACGCATCGATCATCGGGGGCTCCTGTCATTCAGCTTGCGTTTTCATGACAGAGGCGTTTGCGCGATTGCCTTATCCGAACATTACAGTTCGGTAATCTGCGCTTTTCCTACCTTCCCCCCGCGCCGCCATGCAAAAAGCCCGGAGGAATGTCCTCCGGGCCTTTGCTGCACTGGTCCAATGCGAACGCCCGACGATCTGTGTCAGGCCGGTGAGTGTCCGTGGTCCTCATAGACCGCATCGGGATCGACCCGCCGCGCGCCCTGTGCCCGCAGGTCAGACGCGCGCCGTTCCGCCTCGGCCAACAGATGGGGGCCAGCCAGACGCATGGCGACCGCGATCATCAGCCCCAAAACCAGCGCGCCGCCCATCGCCATCAGACCAAAGCCGAAACCCGCGACCAAAACGATTGCGACCAGAACGTCTGCCATCCAGACTTTTACCTTTTTCATCACAGAAACTCCTTTTCTGTCTGTGTCTGGACTAAAGTTGGGGTCGCCACCCTGCGCGCGCATGACACAAACATTGGGGATCGTTAACGTCGGGCCAAGGCAAGAGCATTGTAAATTCCCGAAGTTCATATCATCTGCCACATAGCCGCGCGTTGCATCAGGGACGCCGCACCAGGTGAACTAGAATGACTGAACTATCCCCCGCCGCAGCCAGCATTTGGCAACGTCTGAAACCGATCGTACCCTGGCTGGTCACTGCTGCCCTTTTTGCGGGCGGCGCTTTGGCGCTGCACCACCTGTTGGCGGATGTGGATCTAAAGCAGGTGATGTCACGGGCACGTTCTACCCCATGGCCGATCCTGCTGCTGGCGGTTGTGACAACCTTCTGCAGCTATGCTGCCCTGATCGGCTATGACCGCTCTGCGCTGCATTACATCGGAAAAGACCTGCCTTTGCCGGTCGTCGCTTTGGGCAGCTTTCTGGGCTATGCGGTGGGCAACACAATCGGCGCGGGTCCCATCACGGGCGGCGCCGTGCGGTACCGCATCTATTCGGGGCTTGGCCTCTCGGCCCTTGATATCGCAGCGGTTGCGACCTTCGCGTCTGTCTCATTCGGGGTCGGTGCAACGATCATCGGGTTTGGCGCCTTGGCAGTGCATCCCCATGCACTGGCGCACATTCTGCCCTTTGCGCCCGACGTGATCCGCATGGGGTCGGTGGCCATCGTACTGCTTTGTCTGGGCCTTTTGTTCGTGATGGCCTTTCGCGGGTCCGAGATCAGCCTACGCGGGCTCACCCTGCGCACCCCGTCGCCGCAGGCAATGGCCGCACAATTTCTGGTGACCGCTGTAGACCTGATGTTCGCGGCATCGACCCTTTATCTGCTGCTGCCTCCGTCTGATCTGGGCTTTACCACATTCCTTGCCGTCTATGCCGCAGCGATCATGGCCAGTGTCTTAAGCCACGTTCCCGGCGGTGTGGGTGTTCTTGAAACGGTGATCATCGCCGCCCTTCCGCCATCAGTGCCGGTGGTGGATGCCGCAGCGGGCCTGCTGCTGTACCGGCTGTGCTACTACCTGCTGCCCTTCTGTGTGGCGCTTTTGCTGATCGCTGTGACCGAGGCGCGCTTGGCCTCTGGCCGTGTTGCTGGACCGGTGATGCAGCGCCTTGCCCCGCTGACCCGCTCGATCAGCGCTCTGGTGCCGGTGGCGATGGCCACAATGATGCTGACCTCTGGCGCCTTCCTGATGGTCTCATCTCTTGTACCGCCGACCTCTGAGTTGACCGAGAACCTAGAACTCTTGACTCCCTTGGCTGTGCTTGAAGGGGGGGCGTTGATGACAAGTATTCTTGGCGCGACGATGCTGGTTATCTCGAACGGTTTGCTGCGGCGGATGGCGGGCGCTTGGTGGCTTGCGATGATCGCTCTTGCAGCCGGTGTTGCAGCCAGCCTTGCCAACGGTCTGGATGTGGAACGGGCGGTCACCCTGACAATCGCGGCCCTGATCCTGTGGCCCACAAGGCGCGAGTTTTTTCGCACTACGCGTCTGACCCGTGACACCTTCAGCCTGCGTTGGTCATTGCTGATCCTTGGCCTGATGGTCGCGATGGTGCTGATGCTGTTCTTCGCCCAAAAGGCCACCCCCTACGCCCATGAACTATGGTGGCAGTTCGCCATCGACCAAAGCGCTCCGCGGGCGCTGCGGGCAGCCTTGGTGGGGGTGATGGTACTGACCCTATCGCTGCTGATCTTTGGCCTGCGCCCGGGCAGCATGTCCAACGCGCTGCCAACCCCTGAGGAGATCAGGCAGGTGCGCCCCATCGTCATGGGCCAACCCGATCCCGCGATGAATATCGCCCTGACCGGCGACAAATGCCTGATGCTCTCTGACAGTGGTCGCAGCGCCTTGATGTACCGCATCCAAGGCCGCAACTGGATTGCCCTGCACGAGCCTTTCGGCGATCCCGAAGAGTTCCGCCAACTGGCCTGGACCTTCCATGATGCGGCCTATGCGGCCAACGGCCATCCGGTGTTCTACTCGGTCGGGACAGCACTGATCCCGCTGTGGCTGGAGATGGGCCTTGCCTTGATCAAGATGGGCGAAGAGGCGGTTGTGCCCCTGAAAGGCTTTTCGCTGGACGGGCCATCGCGCAAGCGCCTGCGCGGATCGCACAATCGCGCCCTGCGCGACGGCCTTAGCTTTGAGGTGATGCATCCCCCCTTTGCTGACGGATTCATGGATCAGCTCAAAGCTATCTCGGACGCTTGGCTGACGACCAAAACCGGTGGGGAAAAGGGCTTTTCGGTCGGAGCTTTCGATCCTGACGTGCTGTCCCGTGCGCCCATCGCCGTGGTGCGTCATTCCGGACGGATCGTGGCCTTTGCCAACCTGTGGGTGACGGACCTGCGACAGACTGCGTCCATCGATCTGATGCGGCACTCGGACGATGCCCCCTCGGGGATGATGGAGTTCCTGTTCACCGAGTTGCTGCTGTATTTCACCGCCCAAGGCTTTGCCGAGTTCTCGCTTGGGAACGCGCCCTTATCCGGTCTTGAGGCGCGCAGAGGCGCCACCCTGTCCACCCGTCTTGGCGCGTTGGTCTACCGCCATGGCCGCCAGTTCTACAACTTCGAGGGGCTGCGCGCCTTCAAGGGCAAATTCGATCCCGAATGGCGGCCGATCTACGTCGCTGTTCCGCCACGGGGCAATATTCTGGTCGTCGCATCGGATGTGGTCAGCCTGATCAACAACAGCGACCCCCGAAAACGGAATATGCAAACCGCCTAACCCTGTTCGATGACCTCAAGACCACGGATGGCGAACCTGCGGGCAAGGTGCGTAGGGTCAGACCCTGCGGCACCGGCTGCCGTACCTTGGCGGACGCGGTCGGCAATTCCGACCCAGATCACTGAAAAGCGAAACAGCGCAAAGGCCTTGTGAAACGCCGTCAGTGGCGCCATCTGCGGGCTTTTGTCCATGTATCGCGTCACGAACGCGGCCTCATCCGGCAGGCCCGTTGCGTCCAGATCAAGGCCAAGAATACCGCCGTATTCCTCTGGTGCCGTATGCCACGCCATGCAGCAATAGCCCAGATCGGCCAGCGGATGACCAAGGGTGGAGAGTTCCCAGTCAAGGATAGCAACGACCCGAGGCTCGGTCGGGTGAAAGATCACGTTGCCCATGCGAAAATCCCCATGGGCGACGCTGACGCGGCCATCGTCCGCAGGCTGGTGCTGTGTCAGCCATTCGGACAACTGGTCAATTTCCGGAATCGGCTCGGACGCGCTGGCCTGCCATTGCCGCGACCAGCGGGCGATCTGACGTTCAAAGTAGTTGCCCGGACGGCCATAGTCCCCCAAACCCACAGCCTCAGGATCAACGGCGTGCATCGTCGCCATCGCATCCGCAAGCCCCAACCATAGTGCCCTGCGTTCCGCAGGATCAGCCGCCGCCAAGGCCCCGTCGGGAAAGACCCGCCCGTCCACCCGCTGCATCAGGTAAAACGGTGTTCCCAGCAGGTCGGGGTTCTCATGGAACAGGACCGGACGCGGGACAGGGACCCCTGCCGGATGCAAGGCGGTCAACACACGGTATTCACGGTCCACCGCATGTGCGCCGCGCAGGATCGGGCCGTTGGGCTGTTTGCGCAGAACCAAGCGGTGATCCCCATAGGTCACGAAATAGGTCGGGTTCGATTGGCCACCCGCGATGCGCTGGACCTCCAGCGGCATGGCAGCCCTGAAATGGCCCTTCAGGAACTCCTCAAGACGTCTTGGGGCAAAGTCGATGTCGCTCATGCGCCTGCGTCCCATTTCCAGAAATCGCGGCCCTCTTTTTCCACGTTCCGGTGCAGCACCATCTTGTGGACCTCATCGGCGCCATCCACCAAACGGGCCTGACGGGCGTAACGGTAAATCCATTCCAGCGGCGTATCCTTGGAATAGCCCCGCGCCCCGTTGATCTGGATCGCCGTATCGGCAGCCTTGTGCAACAGGTTCGCCACATGAACCTTGGCCATCGAGACCTCTTTGCGGGCAAAGCCGCCGCGGTCCAGCTCCCACGCGGCTTTCATCACCAGCAGGCGGCCGATTTCGATCTGCATCGCCAGATCGCCGATCATCATCTGCACGCTCTCGCGCTGACTAAGGCGTTCACCGAAGGCAAAGCGGTTCTGGGCGTATTCGCTGGCAATCTCGACGCAGCGCTTGGACAGGC
>JAYZYX010000213.1:0-15224 GCA_036139795.1 Pseudomonadota bacterium
GCTTCATCCACGTGCTGATGCGACAGCACGATCGAGGTCACCTCAACCGGCTTGCCATTTTCATAGCGCAGCGAGACCTGCGACTTGGCGTCAGGACGCAGGGTCGGCTCGGCACCGGATTTACGTGCCTCAGCCAAACGGCGCAGAACCGCGTGGGCGTATTGGATCGGCGCGGGCATCATCTCGGGGGTCTCGTTGGTGGCGAAACCGAACATGATCCCTTGGTCCCCTGCCCCGTCGCGGTCCACGCCTTGGGCGATGTGGGCCGACTGTTCGTGCAGGAAGTTCAGCACGTGGCAGGTGTTCCAGTGAAAGTGCTCTTGCTCATAACCGATGTCACGAATGCAATCGCGGGCGATCTGGCCGATACGGCCCATGTAGTTCTTGAGGTTTTCCTGATCCGACAGGCCAACCTCACCGCCGATAACAACCATACCGCTGGTGGCAAAAGTTTCGCACGCGACGCGGGCGTTGGGCTCTTCCGCCAGCAGCGTGTCCAGCACCGCATCGGAAATACGGTCACACACTTTGTCGGGATGCCCCTCGGAGACGGATTCCGAGGTGAAGATGTAATTCTGTCGGGTCATGAAAGTGCTCCATTACAGGGTCATCTGTCACGCCAGGAAGCCGTTGTGACAGGAATATGTCGGACCTAGGACGCCGCCCTCTCCGCGTCAACGGAAATATGGCCGCGAAACCGGACTCCCATCCAGAAGATCCCTAAAATCAGAACCAACGCGCCCCAATCACCCGTTTGGCTGTAGATCGGCGCGGGTTTTGCGGCTGGTAGGCGCACATCAATAAACCCGTCCTGCCCCAAGGCGATCTGTTGGATCACCTGCCCGTTGGCCGCAATTACCGCCGAAACGCCGGTATTGGCCGAACGAACCATGGGCAAGCCGGTCTCAATCGCGCGCATCCGCGCTTGGGCCAGATGCTGGTACGGCCCCGAGAATGTGCCAAACCACGCGTCATTGGTAATTTGAACCAGCAGATCGGGACGCTCGGGCGATTGCAGGATATCCTGCGGGAAGATGGCCTCGTAGCAGATCAGCGGCAACACATTGCCCACCCCGGGCACAGGGATCACCTGTGGCCCCGGTCCGGGCCAATAGCCCGAGCTGTCATTGGCCGCCAGCCCAGCAATATCCAGCCAGCGGAACAGCCAACGCACGGGCATGTATTCCCCGAAGGGCACAAGATGGTGCTTGTCATAAAGGTCCGAGACCTCTCCGTCCGGCGTCACCAGCGCGGCCGAGTTATACCAGCGCCCCCAGTCATCGCTATGCTGGATGCCGACCAGCGAGTGCGCGTCACCCGCTGACAGCGCGATCTGCGCCAATGCCAACGCTGCCCGCTCCAGCAGGAACGGCACTGCAGTTTCGGGCCAGACCACCAGCGCAGGCGCTTCAGGCGCGGGCACGGCGGAAAAGTCCAACTGCCGGTCAAAGAACTTTTGTGCATTGCCGGGCAGCCATTTTTCCGCCTGCGCCGCGTTGGGCTGCAACACCCGCACAATCGGCGCATCCGGCGCGACCTGCGCATCCGGCATGGGCCAAAGCAGCGCCAAAGCCGCCACAAGACTTAGACCTATCGCCGGCATCGCCCGCCAAGAAGCCAGAACGTAGGCCAGCGTCGCGCAGAAAAGCAGCACCAGCAAGTTCACCCCATGAGGACCGATGTATTGTGCCAACTGATAAACAGGCCAATCCACCGTTGCCTGCGCCGCCATCCCCCAAGGAAAGCCGGTCAGCACATAGGACCGCAGCAAATCCGTCAGCGCCAAAGCCGCCGCAACAGCCCAAATTCCGCCGCGCAGCCGCAGGGCCGACCAGCCCGCAAGACCCCAGAACAGCGCCAATCCCGCCGCCATGAAGACCAGCGCGAAAGGGGCCATCCAGCCGAAGATTTCCGGCTCGATCATAAAGGGCTCGACGATCCAACTGAGCGAGACTGCGAAATACCCCGTGCCCCCAAGCCACGCCCGCCGCGCGGCAGCCCAAGGGCGCGGCGCTGTTGCGGTCAGCCAGATCACAGCCGACAGACCAGCAATCAGCGCAGGCAAAAGGTCAAAGGGCGCTTGGCCCAATGCAGCCAACGCCCCTGCGAAAAGTGGCAAAAGAGCGCGGATCAAACGCAAACCCCGTTAAGCTCCGGCCTCGACGGGCTGGGGCACGGGACGCACACGCATCCGCTTGATGCGACGGGGGTCGGCATCGATCACCTCGAACTCGATCCCGTCGGGGTGCTGGATCACCTCACCGCGGGCAGGCACACGGCCCGCCAGCATGAAGACCAGACCGCCAAGGGTGTCGATTTCTTCGCCGTCCACATCATCATGATCGGTCAGGCTCTGACCAAGTTCGCCCTCGAAATCCTCCAGCGGGGTCTTCGCCAGAACAACGTAACGCCCCTTAGAATCTACAGTCCAGAACTGGTCTTCGTCGGTGTCGTGTTCGTCTTCGATCTCACCCACGACCTGTTCGATCAGATCTTCGATAGTCAGAAGCCCGTCCACCCCACCATATTCATCAATCACCAATGCCATATGGCGGCGTTCGGACTGCATCTTTTGCAGCAGAACCCCGATGGGCATCGAAGGCGGGACGAAGAGCAACGGACGGATCATCGTGCGCAGATCAAAGGACTGATGCACCCCGTTGAACCCGTGCCGCAAGGCAAAGTCCTTCAGGTGGATCATCCCAATCGGCGTATCCAAGGTGCCTTCGTAAACAGGCAAGCGAGTCATACCGCTGTCGCGGAAGACCTCAACCAGATCGGCTTCGGAAATATCGGAAGGGATCGCTACAATCTCGGCCTTCGGGACCGAGACATCCTCGACGCGCATCCGCCGCAGGTTCATCATCCCCACGGGTGCAGGACCGGGCAAACTATCGGTTCCTGCCGGAGCCGTATCGTCCTGCGCCGGCTGTTTCTTCGCCAGCAATCGGCGGAAAAATCCGCCAGACTCCACCGGAGCCTCTTCTATCAACGGCAGCGCGCTCTGCGCCGCACTAGATCCCTCGTTCGTATCGCCCATTAATCCGTTTCTCGAACTGCACGGCATTTGCCGCCATTTCTCAATTATATGGGTCAGGAATACCCATTTTGCCAAGTACCTGAGTCTCGATTCCTTCCATCAGTGTCGCATCTGCGTCATCGATGTGATCATGGCCCAGCAGATGAAGCACTGCGTGAACCATCAAATGGGTCACATGGTTGGCAAAGGGGATGCCCCCCTCTTCGGCTTCGCGCAGGCAGGTATCATAGGAAATCGCGATATCCCCCAGTTCTTCCGGCGGGCCGTCAGGATCGGGAATGTCGGGATAAAACGGCGTCTCACCGGGTTCATCGGGGGCCCGTTCCTCGGACGGCCACGACAACACATTTGTCGCTTTGTCCTTTTCACGAAAATCCGCGTTCAACTCTTTGATACGGTCATCGTCACAGGCCAGCACGACGATCTCATAGCCCGCCGTCCCCAGTCCCAGATGCTCCAGCGTGGCCCGAGCGGCAGTTTCCGCCAGATCTTCCAATCCGGCTTCTTCCCACCGCTCGTCCTCAAACACACAATCGGTCAGCATCAGAATTACTGCTGCTGCTGGCGCTGCTGACGGGCGATCGCCTTTTGGGCGTCGTCGTCATAGGCCTCGATGATGGCACGCACCAGCGGGTGACGAACTACATCCGACGAGGTGAAGTAGCTAAAGCTGATGTCCGGAATATTCCCCAGAAGTTGCTCGGCATGGGCCAGACCCGACTGCACCCCGCGCGGCAGGTCCACCTGCGAGCGGTCACCCGTGATCACCATCCGGCTGCCTTCACCCAGACGGGTCAGGAACATCTTCATCTGCATGGTCGTTGCGTTCTGCGCCTCATCCAGCACCACAAAGGCGTTGGACAGGGTCCGTCCGCGCATGAAAGCCAGCGGCGCAATCTCGATCTTCTTTTCTTCCTTCAGCTTGGCCAACTGCTTGCCCGGAAGGAAATCATTCAGCGCGTCATAAAGCGGCTGCATGTAGGGATCGACCTTGTCCTCCATCGCGCCGGGCAGAAAGCCCAACCGCTCGCCCGCCTCAACAGCGGGGCGGGACAGAATGATCCGGTCTACCTTGCCGTCGATGAACATCGACACTCCAACCGCCACAGCCAGATAGGTTTTTCCCGTACCAGCAGGGCCGATGCCAAAGGCCAGTTCGTGTTCGAACAAGGACTTCACATAGGCTTTCTGAGCATCCGTTCTCGGTTCGATCACTTTCTTGCGCGTTTTGATCTCGTAAGAGCCGCGCCCGAACATTTCCAACTGATCGGCAGGACCCGACTCAGGCTCGGCGGGATGGCCCATGCGCAATTCGCGATCCACGTCGGCGCTTTCCACGGGGCGGCCACCTTCCAGACGCTCATAAAGCGCCTCAAGAACGTCCAGCGCATCCTGCGCAGGTGCTTCCTCGCCAACGATAGTGATCTGGTTTCCCCGTCGCAAAAGCTGGACTTCCAGCGCTTTCTCGATCTGGGTCAAGTGCCGGTCGTATTCTCCGCAGAGAATGGACATCAGCCGGTTGTCATCAAACTGAATGAATAGTTCAGCCATGGGCCACCGCAAAGTTGCGCGGAAACAGGGGGCAGATTGTCAAAGGGCTCTCCGATAAGGTCTTTCTACAAGGTTGCCCTCTTGCGGATAGGGGCGCAAGAGGGCGCGTGATTTTGTCATGAGACAGATACAAAAAACCCCGGCACTTAGCCGGGGTTTTGAGCAGTTCCATTTGCGGTCATCCGCTTAGATCGGGTCGCCGATCAGCGCGGTTGCGCCTGCCTTGAAGTTGCCGGTCGCAGTGTTCGGCGGCGCGACACCCGAGCAGACAGGCTTGCCGTATTTATCCAGACGCTGGCTGAGGTAACCTTCGACGCCATCGTCAATGATCCAGTGGTCACAGCCGTTGGGATCAACCCAGATACCGGCCTGCAGCTGGCTTAGGTCTTTCTGGTCGATGCCGCGGTCGCGGGTCATATCGCCATGATTGTTGCCCCAAAGGCCGCCTTCCCAAGTCCCGCCTTCACAACCAGCCAGAGCCAGAGCGCCACAGCACAGAATAATCGCTTTCGTCAATTTCATATCCGGCCCCAGTCTTAGCGAATGCAGAAAATTTCAACGCGGCGGTTCTTCGCCATGTTGGCGGCACTGTCATTGGGTGCCTTCGGCTGACGTTCGCCATAACCGCGAATGTCCATGATGGTCGCGCCCGCGTCGTTGCCGACAGCAGCAACCGCGTTCGCACGGCGCAGCGAGAGCTTCATGTTGTATTCGTCGCTGGCGCGGCTGTCGGTGTGGCCCATGACGATATAGGCGCGCGCCGAGGCGTTCTTGAAGAACTCGGCCAGAGTTTTACGGCCTGCGGGGCCGATCTTGGCGCTGTCGGTGGCGAAATACTGGTCGGTGTTCAGAACACCGCACAGGTTCACCTCACGGCAGACGGGGGTGCCATCGCGGCGCACGTTCGGGGTCATATACCCTTCGGCACCGTCATCCATCACCCAGTGTTCACACCCATCGGGGTCAACCCAGATCGTGGGAACGTAGCGTTCGCCATCCACCACAATGGTTTCACCCTGCTTTATCTTCAACTGGCCATAGTCGCCGTTGGTCACATAACCTTGATCCGCCGCAGCTACACCCACATGTAGGGTGCACAGGGTGGCTACAGCAGCCGCTGCGGTGCGCACACTTTTCAAAAACATCTCTGACTTTCCCGTCTACATTTCGCGCTAAGCGCCAGGATTAAATCAAACTAACCTGAACCTATGCGGATGCACTATCGGGGAATTTGGCTATTAGAGGGTTAATTCCCCCGCATTGCACAAAAAACACAAACAATACACCCTAATGCCCCCATGTTGACGATCATGAGGACACAGTCAACCTACCGTCGACCATTTGCGCAACGGGGTTTTCGAATCAGAGCAAACGACCCGCTAAAGAGTTCGGACCGCTTTGTGTAATCTCGACCTGACGCAAATCACCGGCTTTCAGGCCCTCTGCGGTAACGTGAACGGCGTGCAGATATTCGGACTTGCCGACCATCTGGCCATCCAGTCGACCGGGCTTTTCAAAGAGGACATTCACCGTCCGGCCAACCATCGCATCCTGCACTTCACGCTGGTGCTTGGTGATCAGTGCCTGCAATCGCTGCAGACGGTCCGAGGCCACATCGTCATCCACCTGCGCACGCTCTGCCGCGGGGGTACCGGGTCGGGTCGAGTATTTGAACGAGAACGCATAGCCGTATTTGACCGCCTCAAGCAGCGCCATTGTGTCCTGGAAATCCTCTTCGGTCTCTTCGGGGAAACCGACAATGAAGTCACCCGACATCAGGATGTCAGGGCGGGCTTCGCGGATACGCTCGATCAGACGCAGATAGGATTCGGCGGTGTGGCTCCGGTTCATCCGCTTGAGGATCTTGTCGCTGCCCGACTGCACCGGCAGGTGCAGATACGGCATCAGCTTGGAACATGTGCCGTGCGCTTCGATCAGATCATCACTCATGTCGTTGGGGTGGCTGGTGGTAAAGCGGATACGCTCTAGCCCGTCGATCTTGTCCAATTCCCAGATCAGCTTGGCCAGCGACCATGTGCCCCCTACCCCTTCACCGTGGTAGGCATTCACGTTCTGACCCAGCAGAGTGATCTCTTTCACGCCGCGCTCGACCAGATCATGGGCTTCACGCAGAACCTGATCGACAGGGCGCGAAACTTCGGCACCACGGGTATAAGGCACCACGCAGAAGGCGCAGAACTTGTCACAACCTTCCTGCACCGACAGGAACGCAGTCGGGCCGCGGCTGGCCTTGGGGCGGCCTTTCAGCTTTTCGAACTTGTCCTCTTCGGGGAAATCAATGTCCACGGGCTTTTCGCCCTTGCGCGAACGGGCTTCCAGCTCAGGCAGGCGGTGGTAGCTTTGCGGCCCTACAACCAAATCGACCATCGGCTGGCGACGCATGATCTCTTCACCCTCGGCCTGCGCGACACAGCCAGCAACACCGATACGCAGATCGGGCTTTTCGGCCTTAAGATGCTTGAAACGGCCCAGTTCCGAATAGACCTTTTCGGCGGCCTTTTCACGAATGTGGCAGGTGTTCAGCAGGATCATATCCGCGTCATCGGGATTTTCCGTGCGCTGATAGCCCTCCATCACCTCGGACATCCGTTCACTGTCATAGACGTTCATCTGACAGCCATAGGTTTTGATATACAGCTTTTTAGGCTCTGCCATGGCACGCATCCGGTTCTGAAGGGGAATTGACGGCAGTCTTTACCCTTTCAGCCAGCAGCTTGCAATGGCAGGCAGAATGACCCAACCTATGCGGGACAAAAAGAGCGGGCGATCAATGCGATACACGAATCTTGCGGACTTTCTGAAACGCGGCGCAGCGGCCATGGCCAAAGGTCCGATCGCGCTGATCTTTGCAGAAGACCCCGTTGAGGTCGACTCGACCATCCTGCATCACCAGAAACTGGGCTTTAAACAGGTGATCGTTCTGGCGGCTTCTACGATCGATCTGGAACCGGAACTCGAATCAACGGTTCATTTCGTGCCCTACAACATGCTGCCCGATCATTCGGTGCCCGACGCGGTGAACGCGATTTCGGACATCGCGACCGGTCAATGGCTGTATTACTGTTTCAACGCCGAATACCTGTTCTTCCCCTTCTGCGAGACGCGGACGGTTGGCGAAATGGCGACCTTCCACACGGAAGAGCGTCGCTCGGCCATTCTGACCTATGTGGTGGATGTCTACGCCAGCGATCTGTCGGCCAACCCCAACGCGGTTAATCTGAAAGACGCCCACATGGACCGTACCGGATATTTCGCACTGGGACGTCCCGACGAGAACCGGCACCCCAAGGACCGCCAGTTGAACTTTTACGGCGGCCTGCGCTGGCGCTTTGAAGAGCATATTCCCAGCACGCGCCGCAAGATCGACCGGATTTCCATCTTCCGCGCCACACCCGAGGCCCGCCTGCGTGACGATTTCACCTTCACGCTGGAAGAGTACAATACCTACGCCTGCCCTTGGCACCACAATATCACCGGCGCTGTAATATCATTTCGGACTGCAAAAGCCCTGCGACGCAATCCGGGCAGCTCATTCGATATCCACACTTTCATGTGGCGCAATTCTACCAGATTCGATTGGTCGTCATCCCAGTTGATGGACCTTGGCTTGATGGAACCTGGCCAGTGGTTTTGACAATTTTTTAAGGGTTTTCGGGGAAGCATACATCATAAAGGTTATATATGAGTTTCCAATGTCTGGGTGCCCGACCACTAGAGCGCGTGTTACAAAATCAAGGGACTTGGGATGGAGTATCAATCTAAATGTACCTTACCGATAAATTCATGCGTGGCGCACTTGTCGCAAGTGCCGTAGCATTTGGTGCTCTTGCACCCCATAGTGCAGCTGCTCTCGATGCGCCCGTCGGGCCGGTCGTTCTCAGCGTAAAAGGCAACATCACCGAAACCAACAACGGCGATCAGGCAGACTTTGACACCGCAATGCTGGAAGCGTTGGGGATCAAGGAATTCCAGACTACCACGATCTGGACCGAAGGCACCAAAACCTTTGAAGGACCGACCCTGCGCGCCATTCTGGAAGCCGTCGGCGCGAAATCGGACAACATCCGCGCGGTTGCCCTGAACGACTACGCGATCGAAATGGCCGCCCCCGCCGAGGACTATCCTGGCCCGGTTATTGCACTGCGTATGGACGGAAATGCGATGCCGGTGCGTAATAAAGGTCCGCTGTGGCTGGTTTACCCCTACGACAGCGATCCTGCATTCCGCACGGAAGTTGTCTATGCCAACAGCATCTGGCAGCTTCGTAATATCGAAGTCCAAGAGGACTAAAAACCAAGGAAACGGCATTGCTCCCAGTGCGCAGCGTTCATCGAAAGACCTATCTTAAGGGCGCGCGCATAGCTGTCGTTGCCACGGCACTTGCAGTTGCGTTCGGGGTGATCCTGGCCCTGAGCGTCAACGTTTTCGAAAAGCAGAAACGGCTGCAAACGGCCAACAGCGATAGCGTCATCTGGACGCTCTCGCAGCTGGAGGTGGAATTCCTGCGCTACTCCAGCGCCCTGCACGAAGCCCTGTTGCAGCCCGAAGATGCTGCCACACTGGCCAATCTCCGGCAAAAGTTCGACATTTTCTTCAGCCGCGTGACCACGGTCGAAAACGCCACCGCGCTGCGCACGAATGTGGGCACCGAGTCGGTGGATGGCTACTTCAAAGACATCCGCGCCGTTCTGACCGCCGCGATCCCGCTGATCGATGCGAATGACACGGTCCTTGCCGCAGGTCTTCCGGATCTGATGGATGGCTATCGCACCCTCTCGCCGGTCGTGCGTGAGGTGTCGCTGAAGAACCTTCAGAACTTCACCCAGATCTCGACGGCTGCCCGCTACAACGTTCTGCACACGATGCAGGTTTTGGGCGTTGTGACCTTTGCGATGATTATCGTGCTGGTCGCGCTGTCCTTTGCCCTGTTCCGGCTGGCCGCCGTGAATGAACGCAACGCCAACAAGCAGCGCAGTCTGGCTGCCCGCGTCCAGACCATTCTGGACACCGCACTGGATGCGGTTCTGGTGGTGGATCGCGATGGTAACGTGCAAGAGTTCAATGGTGCCGCAACTGCGATCTTTGGCTATCAGCCCGAAGAGGCCATTGGGGCCAACCTGCGCGATCTGATCATCCCCGAAGAATACCGTCGTGGCCACGACATCGGGATGGAGAGGATGCGCCGCACCGGCGAAACCCGCCTGATTGGCGGCGGCCGGATCGAGATCGAGGCATTGCGCAAGGACGGCACCACCTTCCCCGTGGAACTGTCGATCGAAACTGCGCACACGCCGCAAGGCGATGTTTACGTCTCGTTCATCCGCGATATCTCGGCCCGCAAAGCCGCCGAGGCAGAAATTGTTGAGGCCCGCGACCGCGCACTGGCTGGTGAGCGCACCAAGTCGCGCTTCCTTGCGGTCATGAGCCATGAGATGCGCACGCCGCTGAACGGCCTCTTGGGCATGCTGGACCTGATCCGCCACACCCGCATGGACGAAAAGCAATCGTTCTACGTGCAGAACATGGAATATTCGGGCCGCGTCCTGATGGACCTGATCAACAACGTGCTGGACCTGACCAAGCTGGAAACCGAGGTCGAGGCACTTAATATCAGCTCATTCGATCCCCCGGGTTTGGTGCAAGAGGTTCTGGCCTCGCTGTTGGGGCTGGCGCGGAAGAATGAAAACGACCTCAGCTTTGACTGGGTGGGCAATCCTGTGCCCGGCATCAAGACCGACCGCGCCCGCCTGCGTCAGGTGCTGCTGAACTTGGTGAACAACGCGATCAAGTTCACCAAGAACGGTGAAGTCATCGTCGAAGCCGAAATCCATGAGCCCGTGACCCCCGCAGGCCAGCCCGAACTGGAACTGCGTGTCATCGACAGCGGTTGCGGGATCGCGGCCGAGGACCAGAAGCGCATCTTTGATGACTTTGAGACCATCGATGACACCTATGACCGAAACGTCGAAGGCTCGGGCCTTGGTCTGGGGATCGTGCGCCGTCTGGTGCAGATGATCCGTGGCAGCATCGGCGTCACATCGGAACCCGGCGAGGGCAGCATGTTCTGGGTCCGCATCCCGATCCGCATCGAGGCCGCCGAGGACTCGTTTGAGGCCCCCGTCGTCCTGCCCCAGAAGGGCAAGGCGCTGAACCTGCTCATGGTCGAAGACAACATGATCAACCGCCGTGTCCTGCGTGAAATGCTGGAAAGCGCGGGCCACACCGTGTCAGAGGCCCATGACGGTATGCAAGGGGTCGAGGCTGCCAATGCCACCGCCTTTGACGCGATCCTCATGGACATCTCTATGCCCGGCATGGACGGGGTTGCCGCCACCCGCGCCATCCGTTCCGGCACTGGCCCCAACAAGATGACCCCGATCATCGCCGCCACCGCTCACGCCCTGCCCGAAGAGATCGAGACCTTTACCGAGGCGGGCATGAACGACGTTCTGTCGAAACCCATCATCCGCGCCGAGTTGAACAAGATCCTGCATTACTGGACCGCGGACGAAGACGACGATGATGCGGACATCGATTTCTCTGAGGGTGAAAAGGAAGACGGCGACAACAGCTTCCTCGCAGCGCTGGCCCGTGACCTGCCGCCCGAGGAAATGCGCGCGCTGGTCGAGCGTTTCGTGACCGAGACAGACCGTGCCTTCGATGCGCTGGTGCCGCTGGCCCAAAGCGAAGAGAACCGCAAAGAGGTGACCTCGATCGTCCACAAGACCGCAGGTTCTGCCGGTAGCTTTGGTCTGGACGAATTGCACGCCGCCTTGGCCGAGGCGCAGACACAGCTGAAAACCAACCCCGATTACAACATGCCTGAGGGGGTCGCAGAGCTGTCGCAGGCATGGCTGGGGGCACGGGTAGAAATTACCATGATGATGCTGGGGTACGGTATCAATCTGGAACTAGAGCCCTGGCCTCTTAGCGCGTAAGGCAAAAAGCCGACAGCGCGCAGCCTTTGAAAACAAATCGCCGCGACCCTCTCGGGCGCGGCGTTTTCATGTCCGGAACGCAGGCGCCGATTATTCGCGGCGCAGGCGGATCACCACATCAACCTTGGCAATGCGCATCCCGTTCGGTGCATCTGGCAGGCCCACGATCTGCAACTCTTCCGACGGTGCGTCGGTCAGCTTGCCATCATCTTCCCAGAAGAAATGGGGGTGATCGTGGGTGTTGGTGTCAAAGTAGCTTTTGCTACCGTCCACAGTGACTTCCTGCATCAAACCCACATCGCAAAAGGCCCGCAGGGTGTTGTACACGGTGGCCAAAGACACCTTGTGCCCCTGCTCTTTTGCAGAGGAAAACAGCATCTCTGCGGTGACGTGACGGTCCTGACCATCGCCGACCAACAGCTCTGCCAACGCCAGACGCTGACGCGTCGGACGCAGACCGGCCTGCATCAACCATTTCGTTCCGCGTTCTGTGCTGGTGGTGGTCATGCTACCTGTAGTCCTTTGGGTTACAGGGTAATATATGACAGGACTGCACTGCTTTTCAACGCCTGTAAACAACAGCGACGCATTCGCACGTTTGAGACTTCTGACCCTACGTCCCCTTGCCAGTATGGAACCCCCGATGATAAGGGGTTCAACCAATAAAAATGTGATACGAACTAGCAAGGAACCGTCCTTATGGCCGATTATCCCACCAGCTTCGACAAGGAAGCGCTGCTGAAATGTGCCCGTGGCGAACTCTTTGGTCCCGGCAACGCTCAGCTGCCCGCACCGCCGATGCTGATGATGGACCGCATCACCGAGATTTCGGGCGACGGCGGCGAACATGGCAAAGGCCATGTGATTGCAGAATTCGACATCACCCCCGACCTGTGGTTCTTTGACTGCCACTTCCCCGGCAACCCGATCATGCCCGGCTGTCTGGGTCTGGACGGCCTGTGGCAGCTGACCGGTTTCAACCTTGGCTGGCGCGGCTGGCTGGGTCGCGGTTACGCGCTGGGTGTCGGCGAGGTCAAACTGACAGGCATGGTTCGTCCCGACCGTAAGATGCTGACCTACCGCGTGAACTTCACCAAAGCTGTGCAAACCCGCCGCCTGACCATGGGCGTTGCTGACGGCATCGTAGAGGCCGACGGCGAAGTCATCTATCAGGTCAAGGACATGAAGGTCGCTCTCTCCGAGAGCTGATCCCAACAACAATAAGGAGAGCGCCATGCGCCGCGTCGTCGTCACAGGTTTGGGCGTTGTCTCGTCCATCGGGAACAATGCCGAAGAGGTACTGGACAGCCTCAAGGCAGGTCGCTCGGGCATCACTGCCAATGAGGACATGAAGGAATACGGCTTCCGCAGCCAGATCGCCGGCTCGATCAAGCTGGACGTGACCGAGCATGTGGACAAGCGCACCCTGCGTTTCATGGGCCCCGGTGCCGCCTACGCGCATATCGCCATGACGCAGGCCATCGCGGATGCCGGTCTGACCGAGGCCGAAGTTGTGAACGAACGCACCGGTCTGGTGGCCGGTTCGGGTGGCCCCTCGACCAGCTCGATGTTGCTGGCGCACCAGACGGTTCTGAAGAACATGTCGCCCAAGCGGATCGGGCCCTTCGCGGTTCCGAAATGCATGAGCTCGACCGTGTCGGCAAACCTGTCGACCGCGTTCAAGATCAAGGGCATCAACTACTCGATCACCTCGGCCTGCTCGACCTCGCTGCACTGCATCGGCAACGCCGCAGAGCAGATCATGATGGGCAAGCAGGACGTGATGTTTGCCGGTGGCGGCGAAGAGCTGGACTGGACCCTGTCGTGCCTCTTTGACGCGATGGGCGCGATGTCGTCCAAGTACAATGACACTCCCGAACTGGCCAGCCGTGCCTTCGACGCGAACCGAGACGGTTTCGTCATCGGCGGCGGCGGCGGCATCGTGGTGCTGGAAGAGCTAGAGCACGCTCTGGCCCGTGGTGCCAAGATCTACGCCGAAGTCACCGGCTATGCGGCCACGTCTGACGGCCACGACATGGTTGCCCCCTCGGGTGAGGGCGGCGAGCGTGCCATGCGTCTGGCGCTGCAGTCCCTGAACCCCGATCGCAAGGTTGGCTACATCAACGCCCACGGCACCTCGACCCCTGTGGGCGATGTGGGTGAAGTGCAGGCAGTCCGCCGCGTCTTCGGTGAAGGCAGTACCCCGCCGATCAGCTCGACCAAGTCAATGACCGGTCACAGCCAGGGCGCGACCGGCGCACAAGAGGCGATTTACTGCCTGCTGATGCTTCAGAACGACTTCATCGCGCCGTCGATCAACGTGATGGACCTTGATCCCGAACTAAAGCCCGAAGAGATTGCTACCACTCGTGTGGACAATGCCGGTCTGGACACTGTCATGACCAACTCGTTCGGTTTTGGCGGCACCAACGGCTCCATGCTGCTTAGCAAGTACCAAGGGTGATTTGAGAACATGGCAGATTTGATGAAGGGCAAGCGCGGCCTCGTAATGGGTGTCGCCAACAATCGCTCGATTGCTTGGGGCATCGCCAGCGCGATGGCCGCCGAGGGCGCGGAACTGGCGTTCTCGTATCAGGGCGAAGCGTTCGGTCAGCGCGTGAAACCGCTGGCAGAAAGCGTCGGCTCGGACCTTCTGGTCGATATGGACGTGACTGATGAGGCCGCAATGGACGCAGGCTTTGCGGCCCTGAAAGAGCGTTGGGACACCATCGACTTTCTGGTCCACGCCATCGCCTATTCGGACAAGAACGAACTGACCGGCCGTTTCATCAACACCAGCCGTGACAACTTCAAAACCTCGCTCGAGATCAGCTGCTACAGCTTTATCGACGTGGCCCGTCGCGCGTCCGAGATGATGCCGAACGGTGGCACCCTGCTGACCCTGACCTATCAGGGCAGCAACCGCGTGACCCCGTTCTACAACGTCATGGGTGTGGCCAAAGCGGCGCTGGAATCGGCAACCCGCTATCTGGCGAACGATCTGGGCCCGCAGGGCATCCGCGTGAACGCGATCTCGCCCGGCCCGATGAAGACCCTTGCAGGTGCGGCCATTGGCGGCGCACGCAAGACCTACAAGCACACCGGCGCGAATGCTCCTCTGGGGGACAACGCCACGCTTGAGGCTGTGGGCGGCACGGCGGTCTACCTGGCGTCCGACTACGGTGCCTGCACCAGCGGCGAGATCATCGCGGTTGACGGCGGCTACCACGTTCTGGGCATGCCCCAGCCCGACAACCTCTAAGACGCGACGTCTGGATCAGAATGCGAAAAACGCGCGGCAGGCCCATCCCGCCGCGCGTTTTTCTTTGCGCAAATAGCTGGATTGCTCCCCCTCCGGTCAATCCAGCTGTTCGGCAAACTCGGCCAACAGCGCGGGGATCTGCTCGGCGCTGGGGAATTCGTGGAATAGATGCGCAGCACCAGCTTCGGCCCAAGGATGTTTGTCGCGGGTCTGGGTTTCGATAAAGGGCGCATACCAGCAAAGGTTATCGAACAGCGTCGCACGCACGTTCACTCCGTCGGGAAAAATGCTCATGCGGGTGAACATCCACGACATGCATTCCGGACAAAAGTAATGCTGAATATCCGCGTCTTTCAGACCGCCTAGAACGGGTGCGCCCTTGGTAATCTCAAACCCCGATACTGGGTACATC
>JAYZYX010000214.1:0-4745 GCA_036139795.1 Pseudomonadota bacterium
ATCACCCCGCGCCAGCGGTACAACCGTAGAGCCTATGTCGGCAGGCAGGCCCCAGCGACCGGCGGGCACCAGGCCGCCCTCGATCCGTGCGTCGTATTTGTCTTTGACTCCAGCAGTCATGTCAGTAGCGATGATGCCTGGGCGAAGCTCAAAAACACCTATGCCCTCTGGCGCAAGCCGAACGGCGAACAACTGGGCCATCATGCCTGCAGCAGATTTGGAAAGGCAGTACTCGGCGCGTTCGATCGACACCATGTCGGCACTGACCGAGGAGACGAAGTGCAGCGATTTATAGGCCTCTATATGGGTGGCCAGCATCCGCCTGGCCGCGGCCTGGGCCAGGAAGAAGGCACCATAAAGGTTCACTTTCATCACCCGGTCCATATTCTCCGGCACCACCTCCAGCATGTCCCCGCGCGCGGGCGAGCCCATGCCCGCGTTGTTGACCAGCGTGGTTAAAGGGCCAAGCTCGAGTTCTACAGCATCGAGCAGCGCGCCAGAGTCCTTGGCAGCGTTGCCCACGTCAAAAGACCGATAAATGGCCTCGCCCTGCTGCCGCAACGTTCGCAGAACCTCCTGAATAGCGGGCGCGCTTTCATCCTGGCGCGCAACGATGGCGACCTTGTACCCTTCAGCGATTAGCGCTTGGGCGATGCCCAGTCCGATTCCTTTTGAACCGCCAGTAATGAGTGCGACTTTGCTCATACAGTCATCTTTCCTTGCGCTAGGGCTTGGGCCGAACGCAGCGACAACGCCGCGATGGTTAGGGCTGGGTTTACCGCTGCGGAGGTCACAAAGACCGACGCGTCGCTGATGATTAGGTTAGGGTGATCATGGCTCTGTCCCCACGGGTTCACCACGCTGGACCTTGGATCATCCCCCATGCGAGCGGTGCCGCACTGGTGACTGGGGGTGCGGTGATCGAAAGCGCGCGACAGTACGATGGGAAAGCCCGCACGCCGCAGCAAGGCCTTAAACGCCGCAACTAGGCCTTCGTGCGCTTCCCAGTTCGTCCGCCTCCAGTCCAAGCGGATTTGGCCGTCATGTAGCGTGATCCGGCTGTCCGGATCGGGTAAATCCTCGCTCATGGCGTAGAAGTCGAAGGACCGGCGGGCGATCCACCCGGCGAACGGGCCAAGCCCAGGCGCGTTAGCAGACAAGATGTCACCACTGATCTTGCCTAGCATCTGTACGTTACCCAACGGCCCCTGGCCGTCCGGACCGTCATCGTAGAAATCGTTGAGCATCAGCGTTTTTTGATAAACTGCTCGGTTTCGCCGAAATGGGTGCAAGGCCATTAGGGCTGACGCGTTGTGGTTCATGAAGTTCCGCCCGACTTGGTCGGAACTGTTCGCCAGCCCGCTGGGCCGCTGTTCACACCGGCTGGCCAGCAGCAGGGCCGCGCTCTGCACGGCGCCAGCGGCAAGGACGAAGTGGTCAGCGCGGACTTCAAGGGGTCGGCCATCACTTTCGACGACAGCATGATCAACCCGGCCATCGGCCCCTTCTACCAACCGTACCACCTTGCACCCGGTGGCAAGCCGAACGTTGGGACTTTTGAGTGCTTGATTTAGGGCACAGGTCTCGGCGTCCATCTTGCCCCCGCCGGAGTTTGGAAAAGCATCCCAAGGAGTTTGGGCCACGCCCAGCCAGGCATCCAGATCAACACCCAAAGGAATCGACGTTGGATGAGCGCCAACAGCTTCTAGCTGTGCTTTCAAGCGCGCAATATCCGGCTCGTGCGGCACAGCCCCAAAGGCGTAGTCCGTGCTTCGGCGAGGCTCGGTGGGGTCGTCGCTCAGGGAGTTGCCGTGCACGCGGTACAGCTGCTCGGCCTCAGCGTAGAAGGGCTCCAGCTCGTCATAGCTCAATGGCCAATCTGGCGTTGTCCCACCAACGTGCTGGCGCGCGCTGAAGTCCTGCGCGCGATAACGGATTAGCGCCGCGCCATAGAGTTTTGAATTACCGCCTACCATGGCATAGTTGCCGGGGTAGAAGGGTTTGCCCGCCCCGTCCAGCCACGTCTCACAGCTGCGGAAGGCCCCGTCGCGAAAGATCGCCTGCGCATCACGGTCAGCCGAGCTGGGTTGGAGCCGTTCGCCGCGCTCCAAAATCAGCACCTGCCGCTCAGTCGCCGCTAGCGCAGCCGCATAGGTGGCACCGCCCATCCCCGATCCGATGATCACCACATCTGGGCGCGGTCCATTAAAGACGGAAGTCACCTGGCTAGCCCTTAATGAGGTTTTCGGTCTCAGCGTCGAAGAACAGCGCCTTGTCCATGTTCAGGGCGAAATTCATGCGCTGGCCGGGCGAGAGATTGACCTCAGCGCTCATTCGGGCCGTTACACCCTGTCCGTTGATGGCCGTGGACACGAAAGTGTCCGCTCCGGTCGGCTCTGCGAGCTCAACCTCATTCTCCATACGACCCACCAACTGAGCCCGGCTTTCAACGCCATTCTCATCGGTAATGGCCTCTGGGCGAATACCCATTTTTACGCGTCGGCCTACCCACGGCAGCAAGAAATCTTGAGGCAACGACAGGCGGGTCACAGTGCCATCTTTGCTGGTTAGGGGTACCACCGCCTTACCACCATCGTTCTCAATTTCTACGTCCACGATGTTCATGGCCGGAGAGCCCATAAAGGTCGCTACAAAAAGGTTTTCTGGCTGGTCGTAGATTTCGCGCGGTGTTCCAAGTTGCTGCACCACGCCGCCATACATCACGGCAATCCGCGTGGACAGTGTTAGCGCCTCGATCTGGTCGTGCGTCACGTAGACAATCGTGGTGCCCAGGTTGTTGTGCAGGCGCTTGATCTCAGTGCGCATGTCTACGCGCAGCTTGGCGTCTAGGTTAGATAGCGGTTCATCGAACAAGAAGACCGCAGGGTTGCGCACTAGGGCCCGCCCCATAGCGACCCGCTGGCGCTGTCCACCGGACAGGGCTGAGGGTTTACGGTCCAACAGGGGTTCGATCTGAAGAAGCTTGGCTACGTCTGCTACCGCTTCCTCCCGCTTTGCCTTCGGGACGCCATTCATCTCCAGGCCAAAGGTGATGTTCCCGCGCACAGTCATGTTTGGGTAGAGCGCGTAGGACTGGAACACCATGGCGATATTCCGCTGCGCGGGGTGCACGGCGTTGACGTTCCGTCCATTGATGTCGATGTCGCCGGAGGTCTGGTGCTCCAGACCAGCGATGATGTTCAGCAGCGTGGACTTGCCGCAGCCCGACGGCCCAACCAAGACGAGAAATTCGCCTTCTTCGATTGCGATATCAACGCGTTTTAGAACGTCGACGGTGCCAAAGCTCTTCGTGACGTTTTGAATATTGAGGAAACTCACAGCCCTTATCCTTTCACGGAACCGGCCATCAAGCCGCGCACGAAGTAGCGGCCCGCGACGATGTAGACGAGCAAAGTTGGGAAGGCGGCCATAATCGCGCCGGCAAAGTGAACGTTGTATTCTTTGACCCCGGTTGAGGACTGAACTAGGTTGTTCAGGGCCACGGTCATAGGCGCAGCCGAGCCAGAGGCGAAGGACGCTCCAAAGAGGAAGTCGTTCCAAATGTTGGTAAACTGCCAGATCACACAGACCACGATGATGGGCCCTGATGAGGGCATCAGGATGCGGTAGAGGATTTGAAAGAACCCTGCCCCGTCCATTTGTGCAGCCCGGATCAACTCGGTGGGAAATGACGCGTAGTAGTTTCGGAAGAACAGCGTCGAGAAACCAATGCCGTAGGTCACATGTACGAGGATCAGTCCGTAGACCGTCCCTGACAACCCCAGTATGCCCAGAACCCGCGCCATGGGGATTAGTACCATTTGGAAAGGGATAAAGCAGGAAAACAGCAGCAATCCAAAGAGGATCTTTGCGCCGCGGAACTGCCACTTGGTCAGCACGTAACCGTTAACTGCGCCGATTAGCGTGAGGATAATGACGGCCGGAACCACCATAACGATGGAGTTGATGAAGTAGGGACGCAGGCCTGTTGCCTCTACGCCGATCTGCGCACGCGACCAGGCGTCGAGCCAAGGGTCGATGGTCCAGACCTGCGGCAAGGACACCATGTTGCCACCCGTGATCTCGGCCAACGGCTTAACCGAGTTGACCAGCATAATGGCCAACGGCAGCATGTAGAACAGCACCGCGACCAGCAAGAAACAATAGATGAAAACTCGGACAAGGCGGCCCGTTCGGATCGCCTGGGTTTGTGCGCCACCACTCATGATTTCTTCTCCCGTACTTCAGCGTAAAGATAGGGGATCATGATTGCGGCAATGGTCATTAGCATGATTACAGCCGATGCCGAGCCGATGCCCATTTGATTCCGGGTGAAGGTATAGGAATACATGAAGGTCGCTGGCAGCTCTGTCGCCCTGCCCGGTCCACCCCCTGTCAGAGCGATGACAAGGTCGTAGCTTTTAATCGCCAAGTGGGCGAGGATAACGATAGCCGATAGAAAGGCAGGCCCCAGCTGGGGAATAATGATCCGCCGGTAGAGGTTGAAGTTAGACGCGCCGTCGATCTGCGCGGCCTTGAGCATTTCACTGTCGATGCCACGCAAACCGGCCAGGAACATAGCCATCACAAAGCCGCTCGACTGCCAAACCGCGGCAAGAACTACGGTGTAGATGGCGAGGTCACGGTCCTTAATCCAGTCGAATTGGAAACTGGTCCAGCCCCACAGGTGCATGGTGTTTTCCAAGCCGATACCTGGGTCCAAAATCCATTTCCACGCCGTGCCC
>JAYZYX010000215.1:0-8698 GCA_036139795.1 Pseudomonadota bacterium
GGGCTGGCGGTGATCGATCCAGTCGTAGCTGCGGGCGCGATGGCGTTGGGCATCGTGAAGGGTTGAGTATTTGAGCGATAAAGAACCTTTTTCCGATATTTCTTTGCGTCTCTTGGAAATTTTCGCGGCGATGATGCGCTGTTCGACCACGGTCGAAACGGCCGAGCATTTGAAGATCTCGCAGCCAGCGGTGTCTTCAAGTTTGCGGCAGTTGGAGACGCAATTGGGGATCACACTGTTCACGCGGACCGGGCGCCGTTTGCAGCCTACGCCTGAAGCGCAAGAGCTATATTCCGAAATCCAGCCGATGTTCGGGATCGTGCGGTCTTTCAGCACGCGGGCGCAAGAATTGCGGATCGGGCGGCGGGGACGTTTGCGGGTGATGGCGACGCCGCCATTAGGATATTCCGTGGGGCCAGTGGCTTTGCGGAACCTGACGGCCTCTCGGCCAGAGGCGACGATCTCTTATGATGTCAGGCGGCTGGAGAATGTGGTGCAGGCGGTCTCAACGGGTCAGGCAGATATCGGTTTGGTGCTGAATGCAGAGCGGATCGAGACCGTAAACAGCGATCTGTTGCAGCGGAGGAATATGGTGGTCCTGATGCCCGAAGACCATCCGCTGGCCGCATCCGAGACTGTTACACCGGAAAGCCTGACGCTTTATCCGCTGATCGGGATCGATGTGGCCTCGCAACTGGGGCGGCTTTTGAAGGTCGGTTTCGATGTGTCGGGGGTGGCCTATGCGCCGCGTATTGACGTGCGCTATTGCCAGACGGCGGCGGCGCTGGTGGCCAGCGGGATGGGTGTCACCGTGGTCGATCCCTATTCGGCAGCGCCCTACCTGGGGCGCGGATTGATCACCCGCCCCTTCATGCCCGTGCGCGAGGTCAGCGCCGTGATGTTGACCCGCAAAGGCGTACCCCATTCCGCGATTTTAAGCAGTTTCATGGAAGAGTTGCGCCGCGTGGTAGAGACCACGCCGCGCGGTTTGGCCTTTTGACCCGAGGGTTTATTTCTGAACGTAGCCGCCGTGTTCCATGATCCGGCTTTCAAAGCCTGAAATCCGTTTTGCCGCGCGGGCGTCTTTGGCGGTCATGGCGGCCAGAAGCAGCTCGACCGTGATGAAGGCAGTGGTCAATGAGGGCATCAACTGAGGGCCAGCCATAGGCAACCGCAGAACCTTCCACGCACCAACGGCAATTGGAGATTGGTAGCTGTCAGTCAGGGCCAGTACTTTGGCGCCTGCCTCGCGTGCGACCTGACAGGCGCGGACTACTTCGGCCGAGTAGTGTTCGTATGTGATCGCGATCACGATATCATCTTCGGTCAGGGAGGACATCTGGTCGATGATTGCACCGGGCATGCTGGGGACCTGCACAAAATTATCAAAGGCCATCGCGCCCACATAGCTGAAGTAGTGGGCGACCCCGTAGCAACTGCGCACGCCGATCGAATAGACACGGCGGGCGGCAAGGAGCGGCGCGACGCAGGCTTCGATCGTGGCAAGCCCGTCGGACTGGAACAGGGTCTCGACGTTGTTCCAGCTGGTCGAGAGGGCCTCGGACCAGATGTCCTGTCCGGTGCGGTTGCGCAGTGCTTCGGCCCGATCTCCGTAGAGGGGCGGTGCGGCCTGCATCAGTTCGCGCACGTCCTGCCGGAAGGATTCATACCCGTCATATCCGATTTCCCGGGCAAGGCGGGTCACCGTGTTGGCATTCACCCCCGCCTGTTGGGCCAATCCGCGAATCGATTGGAAGGCCACATCATTCAAGTGATCCAAGGTCCACGCGGCAAAGCCTGACAAAGTTGGCGTGCCGTTTTCGACGACATACATCAGGCTTGTTCTGATTTGTCTTTGTTTTCCCATGGGTTTTGTCCTTGGCCGGTGGTTCGCGACATGTACCACGTGATCACCCAAATCAAAATAATTCATTTGCATTATTTTTAGCAGACCTTTAACGCAAATGAATTATCGCCACGAAAGGCGAGACAGGAGAGGAGTTTCCCTATGAAAATCGTGAGTGTGGCACTGGCAGCGGCAATGGCCGTTTCGGCAGCCCCCGCAATGGCGGAAGAGTTCATTTCGATCGGTACCGGTGGTGTCACTGGTGTGTATTATCCCACTGGCGGTGCCATCTGCCGCATGATGTCGAAGACCCGCAAAGAGCACGGCATCCGTTGCGCGGTCGAGTCGACCGGCGGTTCGGTGTACAACGTGAACGCGGTCCGCTCGGGCGAGCTGGAGTTCGGCGTGGCCCAGTCCGATGTGCAGTACAAAGCCGTTCACGGCGAAGGCTCGCTGGCGGATGCAGGGCCGAACCCTGATCTGCGCTCGGTTTTCTCGATCCACCCCGAACCCTTCACCGTTGTGGCCCGCGCGGATTCCGGCATCACCAAGTTCGAGGATCTGGCAGGCAAGCGTGTGAACGTCGGTAACCCCGGTTCGGGTCAGCGCGACACCATGGAAGTGGTCATGAAGGCGTTGGGTTGGGACATGAGCACCTTCAGCCTTGCGTCGGAACTGCAAGCGGCAGAACAGAGCCAGGCCCTGTGCGACAACAACATCGATGCGATGGTCTACACCGTGGGTCACCCCTCGGGCTCGATTCAGGAAGCCACCACTGCATGTGACGCGACCCTTGTGTCGGTTACCGGCGAGGCCATCGACAAGCTGGTTGCTGACAACCCCTACTACCGGACCGCGACCATTCCCGGTGGCATGTATCGAGGCAATGACAACGATGTTGCGACCTTCGGTGTGGGCGCGACCCTTGTGACCTCGGCCAGCGTCTCGGATGAGACCGTGTACCAGTTGGTCAAAGCCGTGTTCGAGGACATGGACGGGTTCCGCGGTCTGCACCCTGCATTCGCAAACCTTGATCCCAAAGAGATGGCAAATGACGGCCTGTCGGCCCCGCTGCATCCGGGTGCCGAGAAGTACTACCGTGAAGTCGGCCTGATCGAATAACGGCAGAATACTAGGCTAACTGGGCCGCCGCCCGTGCGGCGGCCTTTTTTCTTAGGGGGATTTCATGACCAACGAACAGACGACGCGTAGTTTCTCAGACGACGAATTGCAGGATCTGGTTGCCAGCACGGATACCGGGGGCCGCGCCCCTGACAATCGGGCGGTGGCGTTTTTCATTTCCGGAGTGGCCTTTGCGTGGTCCCTGTTCCAGCTTTGGATTGCGCAGCCTCAGTTGTGGTTCGGCGCATGGCTGCCGGTCATGAACTCGTCCCAGACGCGGCCCGTGCATTTGGGCTTTGCGGTGCTGCTGGCGTTTCTGGCATATCCCGCCTTCAAGAATTCCCCGCGCAATCGCGTGCCGATGCTGGACTGGATCTTTGCCATCGTCGGCGCGGGCTGCGCCTTTTACGTTTTCCTCTTCTCGCGCGAGATTTCTGCAACTGCCCGTTCGGGGCTGCCGACCGCGACGCAGATCGCTATCGGCTCGGTCGGGATTGTCCTGCTGCTTGAGGCTTCGCGGCGCGCTCTAGGGCCTGCGCTAACCATCGTCGGGTCGATCTTTCTGCTTTATGCCTACATGGGCCAAGGCTGGCTGATCCCTGATATCATTGAACATTCCGGCCTGTCGTTTACCGCGATCGTCAACGCGCAATGGCTGGATACCACCGGCGTTTTCGGCATTCCTCTGGGTGTCTCAACGGCCTTTGTGTTCCTTTTCGTGCTTTTCGGCGCGATCTTGGATACGGCAGGCGCGGGCAACTATTTCATCCAATTGGCCTTTGCGGGCCTTGGTGCCCTTCGCGGGGGACCTGCGAAAGCGGCGGTTGTGGGCTCTGCCATGACAGGCCTGATCTCTGGCTCGTCCATTGCGAACGTGGTGACCACCGGCACCTTCACCATTCCCTTGATGAAGAAGGTGGGCTTTAGCTCGGAAAAAGCGGGCGCGGTTGAGGTGGCCAGTTCCGTGAACGGTCAGATCATGCCCCCCGTCATGGGTGCGGCAGCCTTCCTGATGGTTGAATTTGTCGGCATCTCTTATGTTGAGGTGATCAAGCATGCCTTCATTCCGGCAGTGATTTCCTACATCGCGCTGGTCTACATCGTGCATCTTGAGGCGCTAAAGAAAGACATGCCCGCACTGGGACCGGCGGCGAACTTGGGCAAGATGTTCCTGAAAATCTTCATCGGTTTTGTGGTAACGGGCGCTGCTTTCACAGCACTGGTCTATGGCATCAATGGCCTGCGTGCGGCGGCCCCTGCGATTTCCGAATGGATCATTCTGGCGGTGATCATCGTAGCCTATGTGCTGATGGTGCGAACGGCGGCGGCGAACCCTGATCTGGCGCTGGATGATCCGGGGGCCAAAAACTTTACCCTGCCCACTGTTAAAGAGGTCTTTCCGACCGGCTTGCATTACCTGCTGCCCATTCTGGTGCTGGTCTGGTTCCTGATGATCGAGATGCAGTCACCTGCCAAATCGGCCTTCTATGCGGTGGCTGTCATGCTGGCGATTATCGTCACCCAGCGGCCCCTGAAGGCGATGTTCCGTGGGGAAGACATGGGTGCGGCCTTTAACGCTGGGATCATGGATCTGGTTGATGGAATGATCGCCGGTGCCCGCAATATGATTGGCATCGGTGTGGCGACGGCGGCTGCGGGCATCATCGTGGCGACCGTAACCAAGACCCCCATCGGTACCGAATTGGCCGGTCTGGTCGAGTTGCTGTCGGGCGGGCATCTGATGATCATGCTGCTGCTGGTCGGCGTCTTCAGCCTGATCCTTGGCATGGGCTTGCCGACCACGGCGAACTATATCGTGGTGTCGTCGTTGATGGCTGGTGTCGTGGTACAGCTTGGTGCGCAGGAAGGGCTAATCGTTCCTCTGATCGCGGCGCATCTCTTCGTGTTCTACTTCGGGATCATGGCGGATGTGACGCCGCCTGTGGGTCTGGCCAGCTTTGCCGCTGCGGCGGTCTCGGGCGGTGATCCGATCAAAACCGGCTTTACCGCGTTCTTCTATTCCATGCGGACCGTGGCCCTGCCGTTCCTGTTCATCTACAACCCGACGCTGATCCTTTACGGCGTGGACCTTGGCACCACTGCGGGCATCTTGCAGGCGGTCATGGTCTTCTTCGTGGCAACCATTGCGATGCTGCTTTTTGCAGCTGCCACCCAAGGGTACTTCCTTGCAGACTCGCGCAAGTGGGAAAGCGCGGCGCTTCTGTTGGTGGCCTTCACTCTGTTCGTGCCCGGCTTCTGGCTGGATCGAATCCAGCCCAAGTTCGAGGAAATGTCCCCTACACTGCTGGCTCAGGCCTTTGATGAGGCCGCCCCTGGCGACACCGTGCGCTTTGTGGTGGCCGGACCCTCTTTCGCCGATGGCTCGCTCACATCGCTGACCATCGTTCATACGGTGACCGCGGATGAGCCTGAGACAGGCCGCTCGGATGCGGCGGGCTTGATGCTGCTGCCGGAAGGCGATCGCATGTACATGGATGAGCCCATGTTCGGCACCGACTATCAGCAACAGATGCAGGGCTTTGATTTCTACGGAGAGCCCCGCGTCGAAGTGGTCAGTCTGCTGCATCCCGCAGACCGGATCAGCAAATACTGGCTGTGGATACCGGCAGTGCTGCTGCTGGCTGTCGTGGTGATGTTCCAGCGTCGCCGCCAGACGAAACCTGCATTCTGAGGAGGCCTGACATGGCACAGAACGTCCTGCTTGCAATCGATCTGAATAACCCCTCGCACGCCACAAAACCTTTGGCAGAAGCCCTGCGCATTCTGGACACCGAAGGGCGTCTGCATGTGATCGCGGTCATGCCCGATTTCGGGATGTCGCAGGTCTCGGGGTTTTTCCGTGAAGGCTATGAGAAAGACATGCTGAAAGCTGCCGGTGACCAGTTGCGAGATTGGGTCGCGCAGAACATCGCGCCCACAGTCGATGTCTCGCCGCATCTGGTGCATGGCACGGTCTATGACGAAATTCTGCGGGCTGCTGAAAAGCTTGAGGTGGATGTGATCGTCATGGGCGCGCATCGTCCTGAATTCTCGGACTACCTTCTGGGGCCGAACGCGGCCCGCGTGGTCCGGCACGCCAAACAATCGGTTTATGTCGTAAGGAACTAAGACCATGAGCCACATCTTCGGACGCTCGACCCGCGGCAAGCTGCCCACAGCCGTTGCGGGGGACGGCTGCTATTTGATTGATGCTGCGGGCAAGCGGTATCTGGACGGCTCGGGCGGGGCAGCGGTTAGCTGCCTTGGACATTCCAACGCGCGGGTTCGGGCGGCACTACATGCGCAGGTGGATCAATTGGCCTTTGCCCATACGGGATTTTTCACCTCTGATCCTGCCGAGGAACTGGCCGACCGTCTGGTCGCCGCTGCGCCTGAGGGGATTGATCGGGTCTATCTGGTTTCTGGCGGGTCCGAGGCGGTTGAGGCTGCGCTCAAGCTGGCCCGTCAGTACTATATGGAGATCGGCCAGCCCCAGCGGCACCGCGTCATTGCGCGCCGTCAAAGCTATCATGGCAACACCTTGGGCGCGCTGGCTGCTGGTGGCAATGAATGGCGCCGCGCCCAGTTCGCCCCCTTGCTGGTCGAGACCACCCATATCTCGCCGTGCTACGAATACCGTGGCCGTGCCGAGGGCGAGAGTGTTGAGGACTATGGCCTGCGTGTCGCGGATGAGCTTGAGGCCGAAATCCTGCGGCTTGGGCCGGAGACTGTCATGGCTTTTGTCGCTGAACCCGTTGTGGGCGCCACAGCTGGCGCGGTGCCGGCGGTTGAAGGTTATCTGAAACGCATTCGCGAGATTTGCGATGAATACGGCATCCTGCTGATCCTTGACGAAGTCATGTGCGGGATGGGACGCACGGGGTATCTCTTCGCCTGCGAAGAAGATGGCGTCTCGCCCGATATGATCACCATCGCCAAGGGGCTTGGTGCGGGATATCAGCCGATCGGGGCGCTTCTGGTTCAGGGCAAGATCTATGACGCCATTGCAGCGGGGTCGGGCTTTTTTCAGCACGGGCATACATACATGGGCCACGCGATGGCGGCGGCCGCAGCTAATGCGGTTCTATCAGAGATCGAGGAAAACGACCTGTTGGCCCGCGTGCGTAGCCAAGGTGACAAATTGCAAAACGCGCTGGTGGCGCAGTTCGGGCAGCATGCCCATGTGGGCGATGTGCGGGGACGGGGCCTGTTCCGCGGGGTCGAATTGGTGGCCGACCGCGACACGAAACAGCCCTTTGATCCGGCCAAGAAGCTGCATGCAAAGATCAAAGCGGCGGCTTTTGAGGCGGGTCTTATCTGCTATCCTATGGGCGGCACGATTGACGGGGTGAATGGCGATCACGTCCTGATCGCTCCGGCCTTTATCATCGAAGACACTCAGATCGATGAGCTTGTCTCGAAGCTATCCACTGCAATCGACAAGGCACTTTCCGTATGAAACCCCTGCCCCGGATTATGGTCGCGCCAAATGGCGCGCGCCTGACCAAGAAAGATCACCCGAATGTTCCTGTCACGATCCCCGAGATCGTGCAGACGACGCTGGACTGTATCGCGGTAGGTGCGGACGGTTTGCACGCCCATGTGCGTGATGAGAGTCAGCAGCATGTGCTGGACGCGGGCCTTTATCAGGAATTGCTGGCTGAACTGGCCCCGAAGGTGCCTGAGAAGTTCATGCTGCAAATCACTACCGAGGCGATGGGCCGTTATACTCCGGCAGCGCAGCGCGCATTGGTGGAAGAAGTCCGGCCCGAAGCGGTCTCGATCGCCGTGCGCGAAATGACCGCTGGAGAAGACGACAAAACCTTGCGCGGCTTTTACAACGATTGCCATGAGGCGGGGATAGCTGTGCAGCACATCCTTTACGATGTGGCGGATGTCGGGGCGCTTGCAGGTATGGTGGCCAGCGGAACAGTTCCCGCAGATGGGCTTCAGGCTTTGATTGTTCTTGGGCGCTATCGCGCCGGTCAGACATCGTCCGTATTGGATCTGGGCGCTCCTGCGGCCGCGCTGTTGTCTACGCTGCCACATGTTGATTGGGCCGTTTGTGCCTTTGGTGCCTATGAAACCGACTGCCTGTTGGCCGCACGGTCTTTGGGCGGGAAAGCGCGGATCGGGTTTGAAAACAACCGGATGAACCAGGATTTGTCATGTGCATCGTCAAACGCAGAGCGTGTAGCAGAGCTGGCTGAAGCTATGGGTGTCGCGCGGGCTGCATGATTTTTTGATTAATTTGAAACCAATCAATCGAACGGATCGTAATACACACAAACGATTTCACAAGATGCGGGGCTGGTTGGTTGAGTGTTGGTTTGCGGGTTCCGGCCAGAGAAGCGCATGAAGGGTCGTTTTCGGATAACCTTTTGTTCCTATCTGGTTGGTGCCTATGACAACTTCGATGACCTTCGATCCCGTGACTTTTGCGTCCCTTCCCGCACTGGCCCCTGATGGGAAACGCCAGATTGCGATTGTCGGCTGCGGTGCAACCTTTTCCCGCCGGTTGCGGGGTAGTGTTTCGGCCGAGTTTCCTGATCGGGACGTGATCTTTTTCGATAAGACCGAGGCCTTTGCGGACGGGCGTCGGGCCGAACCCTCGGGCTTTGAGATGGTCATGTTTGATGCTGCGTCATTTGGTGCGTTCGCGGCAAAGCTTGCAGGTGGTGCGGTCACCCTGCCAGCCGGTCGCATCGTGGTCGCATTGCAGGATACCCT
>JAYZYX010000216.1:0-4325 GCA_036139795.1 Pseudomonadota bacterium
AGGTGAACGGCAAGAACTTCGAAATCGTTGTTCCGCTGTACTCGGAGCTGATGGCGAAGGGTGCTGGTGCCAACATCAAGGGCATCGTCGGTTCGCAGAACTGGGACTGGAAACTTGAGAACCAGATGGGCGCTCGCTACAGCGGTACCAACGCGTTCGTTAAGTCGTTCGGCGAGAAATACGGCTTCCCGCCGAGCCAGGCTGCTCAGACCTGCTACGCACAGACCATCCTGTACGCAGACGCAGTTGCACGCGCCGGTTCGTTCAACCCCTGCGCCGTTGCAGAAGCTCTGGAAGGCTTCGAATTCGACGGTCTGGGCAACGGTCCCACCAGCTACCGCAAAGACGACCACCAGTGCTTCAAAGACGTTCTGGTTGTGCGTGGTGCTGAGAACCCTGCAAACGAATACGAACTGGTCGAAATCGTCGAGGTCACCCCGACCGAGCAGGTTTCGTACGACCCCGAGCACCCGATGTTCGCGGGTGGCGCCCTGGGTACCTGTAACCCCGGCGCATAATCGCCCCCTACAATCGGTCCGGCCAGCCTACGCGCTGGCCGGTTGATCAGCCGGTCCGAGATACCTCTCGGACCGGTCTAGCATCCTATTGAAAAGACGGTCGGAACCATGGACGCGATCCTACTGCAAATTCTGAACGGGCTCGACAAGGGCTCTGCCTACGCGCTGATCGCGCTTGGGCTTACACTGATCTTCGGCACACTTGGCGTTGTGAACTTTGCTCACGGTGCCCTGTTCATGATCGGCGCTTTCTGCGCGGTCACCGTGCAGCGAATCCTCAACCTCAGCTTTGAAACCATTGACCCCACTAAGACGGACTTTCTCGGCAACCCGCTGAAAGTGCAGTCGCCCTATGTGGTCGAATGGTTCGGCGCAGACTTCGGCAACGCCATCATTGACTGGTCGGTCCCGATTGCGATCCTGTTCGCGATCCCGATCATGATCTTTGTCGGCTTTGCGATGGAGCGCGGGCTGATCAAGCACTTCTACGGCGCGAACCCCATTCCCACCGGTGCCCCCGCGGCATTCCGTGGCAGCTTTGATTTCGGCGTTCTGCTGGGTTTTGATCCCAACGCGATCATCTACCCCTACTGGCGCCTTATCTACTTCAGCTTCGCAGCTGTGATCATCGGGGGCGTGTTTGCCTTCCTGCAATTCACCACCTTCGGCATGGTTGTCCGCGCCGGTATGGCCGACCGCGAGACCGTCGGCCTGCTGGGGATCGACATCGACAAGCGCTTTACCTTCATGTTCGGCCTTGCTGCCGCCGTGGCTGGTCTGGCCGGTGTCATGTACGCGCCCATCAACAGCCCGAACTACCACATGGGCATGGACTTCCTTGTGCTGTCCTTCGTCGTGGTGGTTGTCGGCGGCATGGGCAGCCTTCCGGGCGCCGTCGCTGCGGGCTTCCTGCTGGGTGTTCTGGAAAGCTTTGCCTCGATGAACGAGATCAAGTCGATCATCCCCGGCATCGACCAGATCATCATCTACGTGGTCGCAATCATCATTCTGCTGACCCGCCCCCGTGGCCTGATGGGCCGCAAAGGCGTGATGGAGGAATAATTCATGTTCGGACTGAACAAAAAGGACGCCAGCCTTCTTCTGGTGGTCGCGGTGCTGACCATGTTCGCACCCTTCATCCTGAACCCCTTCCCCACCGACAGCGGTCTGGCGCAGTTCAACGCGGGCTATCCCGACCTGATGCAGCGCTTTGTGATCTTCGGCATCTTTGCTGTGGGCTTTAACATCCTGTTCGGCCTGACCGGCTACCTGTCCTTCGGTCACGCAGCGTTTCTGGGTGTGGGTTCGTACTCGGCCGTATGGATGTTCAAGCTGCTGAGCATGAACGTGATCCCCGCGATCATCCTGTCGGTTATCGTCTCGGGCCTGTTCGCCCTCTTGATCGGCTTTGTGTCGCTGCGTCGCTCGGGGATTTACTTCTCGATCCTGACGCTGGCCTTCGCACAGATGTCGTTCAACCTGGCCTATTCGGTTCTGACGCCCATCACCAACGGTGAAACCGGCCTGCAGCTGACCCTGGACGATCCCCGCATTCTGGGCGTTTCGGCCACCGCTGACGGCTCGATCCCCGTAACCAACCTCTTCGGCCTGGAAATGCGTTCGGCCTTCAACCTTGAGATCGGCGCGTGGGACTTCCAGTTCTCGGTTGGCTATTACCTCTGTGCTGTCATCATGCTGCTGACCTTCTATCTGGCGATCCGCATCTTCCGCTCGCCCTTCGGTCTGATGCTGCGCGCTGTGAAGTGTAACCAGAACCGTATGCGCTACACCGGCCTGAACACCCGTCCCTACACTCTGGCGGCGTTCGTGATCTCGGGCATGTATGCGGGTCTGGCTGGCGGCCTGATGGCCTCGATGGACCCCCTCGCAGGCGCCGAGCGTATGCAGTGGACCGCTTCGGGCGAAGTTGTTCTGATGACCATCCTTGGCGGCGCAGGCACCCTGATCGGCCCCGTTCTTGGCGCAGGCTTCATCAAATACTTCGAAAACATCTTCTCGAAGATCAACGACAACGTTCTGCACCAGTGGTTCAGCTTTATGCCCGACGGGATTGAGGATTTCATCGTCTTCGTCATCCATCCCTTCATCGGCAAAGGCTGGCACCTGACCCTCGGCATCCTGTTCATGCTGGTGGTGATCTACCTGCCCGGCGGCCTTGTCGAAGGTGGTCAGCGTCTGATGAGCCTGTTCAAGAAGAACAAGGCAGATGACGACGGCAGCCACGCCCCCACCAAGCACCCCGCAGAATAAGGAGAGCAACCAATGGGTATTCTCGAAGTCAAAGGGGTTGGGAAACGCTTCGGCGGTCTACAAGCCCTCGGTGATGTGAACCTCAGCGTTCAGGAAAACACCGTCCACGCAATTATCGGCCCGAACGGGGCCGGTAAATCCACCCTGCTCAACTGCCTTGTGGGCAAGCTGATCCCCGACACCGGCTCTGTCATGTTCGACGGCCAGTCGGTTCTGGGACGTAGCCCCCACGAGATCAACCAGATGGGCATCAGCCGCGTGTTCCAGACGCCCGAGATTTTCACCGATCTCACCGTTCTGGAAAACGTGATGATCCCCTGCTTTGCCCGCCGTGACGGCTCGTTCCGCATGCACGCCTTCGGCGCTGTCAGCGGCGAGCGTGACATGCTGGAAAAAGCAGAGAAGATGCTGTCCGACGTGAACATGCTGGAAAAGGCCCACCTGCACGCAGGCAGCCTATCCCGTGGTGACAAGCGCCGTCTGGAAATGGCCATGTGCCTCGTTCAGGAACCGCGCCTACTACTGCTGGACGAACCTACAGCCGGTATGGCCCGCGCCGACACCAACAACACCATCGATCTTCTCAAAGAGATCAAAACAAAGCGCGACATCACCATGTGTATCATCGAACACGATATGCATGTGGTCTTCAGCCTCGCGGACCGCATCACCGTTCTGGCTCAGGGCACGCCTCTGGTCGAGGACACCCCCCAGAACATCAAAGGTCATCCGAAGGTGCGCGAAGCCTACCTCGGCGAAGCCCACGTGGATTAAGGAGAAAACCAGATGAACGTCAGACCCGATTTCTCCAAGAACTCCAATCAGGCAGAAACGGCCCCCGCCTTTCTGTCAGTCTGGGACATGCACGCCTACTACGGCGAAAGCTACATCGTCCAAGGCGTCAACTTTAACGTCCACGAAGGCGAAATTCTCGCTCTTCTGGGCCGCAACGGCGCCGGCAAAACCTCGACATTGCGGGCCATCGCCCGCACGGGCAGCCCGCAGGTCACCCATGGCGAGATCTGGCTGGACCACCAGCCCCTGCATAACATGAGCAGCCATCAGGCCGCCGCCGCAGGTCTAGGGCTTGTCCCCGAAGACCGCCGCATCATCCCCGGCCTCACGGTCGAGGAAAACCTGCAACTGGCCCAAATCGCGCCGCCCATCGGCTGGTCGATCGAGCGTCTCTATGACCTCTTCCCCCGCCTCGGCGAGCGCCGCAAACAAGAAGGCGTGACGCTGTCGGGTGGCGAGCAGCAGATGCTGGCGATTGCCCGTGCCCTGGCCCGTGACATCAAGGTCCTTCTCCTCGATGAACCCTATGAGGGCCTCGCTCCCGTCATCGTGGACGAGATTGAAAAGACCCTGATGCACATCAAGGAACAGGGCATCACCACAGTGATCGTGGAACAGAATGCTGTGCGCGTGCTGCAGATTGCCGACCGCGCCATCATCCTCGACACCGGCACCATCGTCTATGATGGCTCGGCCGCCGAGGTTCTGGCAAACGCCGAACTGCGCGCCGAATATCTGGCG
>JAYZYX010000217.1:0-20449 GCA_036139795.1 Pseudomonadota bacterium
AGATGCGGCCTTTCCACTTGGGATCGGCCAGATCCTCGTAAGAGGTCAGATCGCCATCGGCCACACGCTCTTTCGAGGCATAGACCACGCGGGCACGGGTGGTCAGACCCCACCAATGACCTGCGGGGTCATGGTAAAGTGCAGGGATGCTTTGGGTCAGCACATCGCTGGTCACGGGCTGGCTAAGGCCCGCATCAACAACCGCCGCCAGACGCGAGATATCGACGGTGAACACCAGATCGGCAGGGGTGCGGTCACCCTCGGCCACCAGACGCTCCAGCATACCGTCCTTGAGGTAAGCCATGTTGACCTCAATGCCGGTCTCTTTGGTGAAAGCATCAAAGAGTGGCTGGATCAGCTCGGGCTGACGGTTGGAGTAGACGTTGACCTCATCGGCGAAGGCAGGCGCGGCGATGGCCAGCGCGGTTCCTGCGAGAAGGGCGGTTTTGACCTGCGCAAACATTGTGATCCTCTGCGTTGTCGAAGTTTGCGCCCTTAAACCTGACAAAACTGGTCAGGTCAATACCTGATCGCTTTAGTTGGTTTTCTCGGCGGCCTTGGCGGCATCCCAAAGCGTGTCCATTTCCTCTAGGGTGCTGTCCTTGGGATGTTTGCCCTTCGCGGCCAGCGCGGCCTCTATGCTGCGGAAACGGCGGGTGAATTTGGCGTTGGTGCCACGCAGCGCCTCTTCGGGGTCAACGCCCAAGTGACGGGCCAGATTGGCGACCACGAACAGGATGTCGCCCATCTCGTCGCGGACCTCGTCTTCGGTCAACTTATCGCGAGCCTCCACAAGCTCGCGGGCTTCTTCTTGCAGTTTATCTAAGACCATCTCGGTTGCAGGCCAGTCAAAGCCCACACGGGCCGCACGGTTTTGTAGCTTGACCGCCCGTTGCAGGGCGGGCAGCGCAATGGCCACATCATCCAGCACGCCGGTCTGCTTTTTCGCGGCACGCTCGGCCGCTTTGACCTTTTCCCAGTCCAGCGTCTGCTGCGCCGCGCTTTTGTCGCGGCTTTCATCTCCGAAAACATGGGGATGACGGTTGATCATCTTTTCGCTGATCGCCCCGACAATGTCCTGAAAATCGAACATTCCCGCATCCTGCGCCATCTGAGCGTGGAACACCGATTGGAACAGCAGATCACCCAGTTCCGATTTCAGCTCGTCCCATGCCTCGCGCTCGATAGCGTCGCGGACCTCATAGGCTTCTTCGATGGTGTAGGGGGCGATGGTCGCGAAGGTCTGTTCAATGTCCCAAGGGCAACCGTTTTGCGGATCGCGCAACCTGCGCATGATCTCCAGCAGTTGCGGCATTCCTTGCAGGTCATGGATCGGATCTTGGGGCATTGCGTGTTCCATCAGTTTCGGATTTGGTGCCACCGTGCCGCCCAACGCCGAAGGAGTCCAGTCATGGCCGTGGTAAACCGCATCGCAGATTATGCCGCCGAGATGACGGCATGGCGACGCCATTTGCACCAGATGCCGGAACTGGGGTTCGCTTGCGTCAAGACAGCGGCATTCGTTGTTGAAAAGCTGAAGGAATTCGGTGTCGACGAAATTCATGAAGGTATCGCCAAGACTGGCGTGGTGGCGATCATCAACGGTCAGGGTGATGGCCCGACCATTGGTCTGCGTGCTGACATGGACGCTCTGCCAATCAAAGAGGCGACGGGCGCGGAATATGCCAGCAAGGTTGAGGGTGCCATGCATGCCTGCGGTCACGATGGCCACACCACCATGCTGCTGGGGGCTGCCCGCTATCTGGCCGAAACGCGCAAGTTTTCCGGCCGCGTGGCGCTGATTTTCCAGCCCGCCGAAGAGGATGGCGGCGGTGCAGGCGTGATGGTGAAAGAGGGGATCATGGATCGCTTTGACATCGCCCGTGTCTTTGCGATGCACAACGCACCGAACCTGCCTGTGGGCGAGATTGTCACCACTCCCGGCCCGATCATGGCTGCGGTGGACACCTTTACCATCAATGTGAAGGGCAAGGGCGGCCATGCGGCGCAGCCCCATAGTTGCGTTGATCCCGTTGTGGCCGCCTGCGGCATTGTGCAGGCGATCCAGACCATCGTCAGCCGCAACCACCATGCGTTGGATGATCTGGTGATCTCGGTCACCCAGATCCACACGGGCAGCGCCGAGAATATTATCCCCGACAGCGCCTATATCAACGGCACGGTCCGCAGCTTTGATCCCGCCGTGCAGAACATGGTCGAGGGTCGCCTGAAGGCCATCGTTGAGGGCCAAGCGATGGCCTATGGCGTCACCGCTGATCTGACCTATTTCCGCGATTACCCGCCCACCGTGAACGATGCGCAGCAGACAGCCTTTGCCGCGCAGGTCGCCCGAGAAGTCGTGGGCGCAGACAAGGTGGACGCGAACGTTGATCGCGAAATGGGGGCCGAGGATTTCGCCTACATGCTACAGGCCCGCCCCGGTGCCTATCTGTTCTTGGGGCAGGGGGATGGCCCCGTCTGCCACCACCCCGCCTTTGATTTCAACGATGAGATCGCCCCCATCGGCGCCAGTTTCTTCGCCCGTCTGGTCGAACTGGCCCAACCGCAGAATGACTTTGAGGAGGTTTAAGAGATGGCTCTGGAAGACGCAAAAAAGCAGGTTGATACCGCGTTCACCCATAAGGACCGCCGTGGTCTGCGCTATGAGAACGCCTTTGGCGGCGCGACATCTTTCCTGCGCCGGAACTACACCAAGGATCTGACCGGCGTGGATGTGGCCATTACCGGCGTGCCCTTTGATCAGGCCGTAACCAACCGCACCGGCACCCGTCTTGGCCCCCGCGCGATCCGCGAGGCAAGCACCTTGCAGCCCTATGATCCGCCCTATGGCTGGGGCTTTGATCCTCTGTCGGAATTTACGGTGGTGGACTACGGCGATCTGGCCTTTGACTATGCCCATACCCCCAGCTTCCCGGGCCGCTTGACCAGCCATATCAAGGGCATTCTGGACGCGGGCGCGGCCAGCATTACTTTGGGCGGCGATCACTACATCAGCTTCCCGATCCTGCGGGCCTATGCTGAAAAATACGGCCCCCTTTCGCTGCTGCATTTCGACGCGCATTCGGACACTTGGGCGGATGATGATTTCGACCGGATCGACCACGGCACCATGTTCTATAAGGCCGTGAAGGAAGGTCTGATTGACCCCAAGCGCAGCGTGCAGGTCGGGATTCGCACCGTGAACGATGACAACCTTGGCGTTCCCACCATTGACGCCCGTGAAGTCCATGAGATTGGCCCCGTGGCCGTTGCCAAGAAAATCAAGGAAATTCTGGGGGATAACCAGACATACCTGACGTTTGACATTGACTGTTTGGACCCAGCCTTTGCCCCCGGTACTGGCACGCCGGTTTGGGGCGGGCTGACCAGCGGGCAGGCCTCGATCATCTTGCGGGACATTGCGGGCATCAACATCGTGGGCGGTGACGTGGTCGAGGTCTCGCCCCCGTTCGACACCACCGGTGCAACCGCCATCGCGGGCGCTCATGTGGCGATGGAAATCCTGTGCCTTTGGGCTTGGACGCGCCGCACCAGCACCTAAGTAATCAGGGCAAACGCGGGAAAGGACCCCCATGAAGGCTTTGGCTGTCGTCTTATTGTTGCTGTTGCTGGGTGTTGTCGGGTTGATGGCGTGGGTGCGGCTTGCGCCCTCGGACGTTGCGCGGTGGCACGGGCGTGTCAGTTTCACCAAGGATGAGACCCGTGAAGGGGCGGCCGTCCGCGTATTGGCCTCCGCGGATGCGGCGGGGTTGCTGTCGCAACTCGACCGGATCGCGATGGCCACGCCGCGCACCACCCGCCTTGCGGGCAGCGTGGAAGAGGGCAGCGTGACGTATGTCACCCGCTCGGCCTTTTGGGGGTTTCCCGATTACACCACCCTCACAGCCTCGGGCGAGCGTGTGGTGATGTTCGCCCGCCTGCGTTTTGGGAAATCCGATTTCGGGGTGAATGCCGCGCGTCTGGATGGCTGGATTTCGCAACTGCCGGATGCTGGCGCCTCTTGACGATAGGCGCCAGTTGGGAAACGTAGGCGCATGGTTCCGATAGAAAAACTTGAACAGATCCGCCAGCGCTACGAATTTCTGGAAGCCAAGCTTTCGGGGGGCGACTTCTCGGACGAGATCGCGCAGCTGTCCCGCGAATATGCGGCGCTGAAGCCCGTGGTCGCAGAGATCAATGACTACCGCCAGCTGTTGGCCGATCTGGCCGAGGCGCAGGCGATGTTGTCCGACCCCGACATGCGCGAGCTGGCCGAGGAAGAGCTGCCCGTTCTCAAGGCGCGACTGCCCGATATGGAGCACCGCATGCGTCTGGCTTTGTTGCCCCGCGATGCGGCCGACGACCGTCCGGCGATCATCGAAATCCGTCCCGGCACCGGCGGGGATGAGGCCGGCCTGTTCGCAGGCGATCTGCTGCGCATGTACCAGCGCTATGCCGAAGCCCAGGGTTGGAAGTTCGAAATTCTGGAACTGACCCACACCGAGCTTGGCGGCATCAAGGAAGTGGTCGCAAACGTCAAAGGCGAGGGGGTCTTTGCCCGCCTGAAGTTCGAATCCGGTGTCCACCGTGTCCAGCGGGTCCCGACCACGGAAAGTGGCGGGCGGATTCATACCTCGGCGGCGACGGTGGCGGTGCTGCCCGAGGCCGAGGACGTGGACATCCACATTGACCCCGCCGACATCCGGATCGACACCATGCGCAGCTCTGGCGCGGGCGGTCAGCACGTGAACACCACCGACTCGGCGGTACGGATCACCCACATTCCCAGCGGGATTGTGGTGACCAGTTCGGAAAAATCCCAGCACCAGAACCGCGCCATTGCCATGCAGGTTCTGAAAACGCGCCTCTTTGACCTTGAGCGGCAGCGGATGGATAGCGAACGCGCCGCCAACCGCAAAAGCCAGGTGGGCAGCGGCGATCGCAGTGAACGCATCCGCACCTATAACTTCCCGCAGGGGCGGATGACCGATCACCGGATCAACCTGACCCTTTATAAGCTGGACCAGATCATGCAGGGCGACCTGAACGAAGTGATCGACGCCCTGATCGCAGACCATCAGGCCACGCTGCTGGCCGAGCTGGACGGATGACCGGCGCTGAGGCACTGCAACCGGCGCTGGCCACGCTGCGCGCCGCAGGGATCGACGATCCGGCAGGGGATGCGCGTCGTTTGCTGGCCTTTGCGGCAGGAATTGACCCGTCGCGGCTGGTTCTGGCGATGCATGATCCGATTGAGGCGGGTGCCGTGGCGCGTTTTGAGGACCTGATCGCCAAACGGGCGCAGCGCGTGCCGGTCAGCCATTTGGTGGGCGGACGCGATTTTTACGGTCGGCGCTTTCTGGTGACCGGCGATGTGCTGGACCCGCGCCCTGATACGGAAACCCTGATCGAACAGGCGCTGTCGGTGCCCTTTGGGCGCGTGTTGGACTTGGGAACAGGCTCGGGCTGTATCCTGCTGACCTTGCTGGCCGAACGCCCAGAGGCCACCGGCATCGGCGCAGATATGTCAGAGGCTGCTCTGAGCGTTGCGCAGCATAATGCCGAAAGCCTGCAACTAACCGGCCGCGCCAGCTTTGTCGCTTCGGACTGGTTCAGTGCAGTGCCTGTCGGGCGCTTTGACCTGATCGTGTCGAATCCGCCCTATATCGATGCGGATGAAATCCCGGGTCTTGCCCCCGAAGTGCGCCTTTATGAGCCGATGATGGCCCTCAGCCCCGGCGCAGATGGTACCGCGCCATATCGTGTGATTGCAGAAGGGGCCAAGGATCGTCTGACCCAAGGCGGGCACCTGATGGTTGAGATCGGCCACCGACAAGGTGACGCAGTCGCGCAGATTTTTGCAGAGGTCGGCTTCGCGAATGTGCAGGTGATTCAGGACCTCAATGCTAAAGATCGTGTCGTTCGCGCAATAATCCGATAGAAAGGGGCGGTTTTTAGGTATATGATCGCCATAATCCAACGCTAACCTCTTGCAACCTGTGCAGCAAAATGGTTAGTCAGAACCTGTCGCATGTGGGCGCTCTCATACAGCCCCGGTGACGCCATGCCACAAAAATCGCGCTTCCGGATTGCTGCAAATCACTGCGGTACGCTCGCGAAGCACCTTAGGCCAACAAGGCTGGACAGCTAAACCTATGAGATCATCCAAGTCACGGTCGCGGTCCAAATCGAACCGCAACAACCGCTCGGTGGGCAACATTGTTAACCGGGTCTTTGATAGCTCGGGGCCGGAAGGCAAGGTGCGCGGCACCCCCCAGCAGATCATCGACAAATACAATCAGCTTGCCCGTGATGCCCAACTGAGCAACGACCGGGTCGCTGCCGAGAACTTCCAACAGCACGCAGAGCATTACCTGCGGATGCTGGGTGAAGCGCAGCGCGAAATCGACTCGCGCCGTGAGCAGCAAGAGCGTGAAATGCGCGAGCGTCAGGCTGAAAAAGACCGCGAACGCGCAGAGCGTCAGCAAGAGCGTGACGCATCGAAATCCGCAGACGAAGACAACGGCGCTGAGGCCGAAGAGACCTCGGTTCAGGTTCCGGACGCGGCGGATAGCAACAACGACGACGACAGCGGTCTGGTGGAAACACCGGAAAGCCGCTCTGGCGACAGCCAGCCGTCCGAGGCACCCGAGCAGCCCGCAGCGGCTGCTGCACCCAAACCCAAGCGCGCACCGCGTAAGCCCCGCACTGAAAAGGCAGCGGATGGCAACAGCGAGGGCGGCGATAAGCCCAAGCCCAAGCGCACTTCGACCCGAAAGCCCCGTGCCAAGAAGGGCGAAGACGGGGGCGCGGCCACCACTCAGGCCGAGACCGCACCCGCACCCGCCGGTAACGAGGCCGCTGAATAAGCGCCTCACCGGTATTACCTCGTGACTGAAAAAGCCTCTGCGTTTGCAGAGGCTTTTTTCGTTTCAGGCTTATTTGGCGACTTCGCGGGCCAAGGCGCAGAAGGCCTCAAGGCTGACTTGCTCGGCCCGTTCTGTGGGCTGGATGCCAGCCGCCAGCAGGCGGTCTTCGATATCCGGTGCCACGCCTTTCAGCGAGGCTCGCAGCATCTTGCGGCGCTGGTTGAACGCGGCGGCGACCACACGGCTTAAGGTCGCAGCATCTGCAGGATAGCGCGGCTCGGGCAGGGCGGTCAGATGGACCACTGCGGAAGACACCTTGGGCGGCGGGGTAAAGGCCCCCGGCGGCAGGTGAATGACGATCCGCGCATCCGCCCGCCATTGAGCCAGAATCGCCAGACGGCCATAGGCCTTGCTGCCCGGTGTGGCGACAATGCGTTCTGCCACTTCTTTCTGGAACATCAGGGTCAGGCTTTCCCAGAAGGGGGGCCACTCCTTGGGGGTCAGCCAGCGCACCAGCAGCTCGGTTCCGACATTGTAGGGCAGGTTTGCCGCCACGCGGATGGGCGGGGTCAGATGGGCCAGCGGGTCGATTTCCAGCGCGTCGCCTTCGATCACCGTGAGGCGGCCATCATAGGCGGCCGAGACCTCGGCCAGCGCGGGCAAACAGCGGCTGTCTTTCTCGATCGCCAGAACGCGGCGCGCCCCTTCGGCCAGAAGGCCACGGGTCAGGCCACCGGGGCCGGGGCCGATTTCCAGCACGTCGCATTGGGTTAGATCCCCCGCCTGTCGCGCAATCTTCGCGGTCAGGTTCAGGTCCAGTAGGAAGTTCTGGCCAAGGGATTTGCGGGCTTGCAGCCCGTGGGTGGCGATCACCTCACGCAAGGGAGGCAGGTTGTCGATAGCAGTCATGAGGTCGTCCCATTGCGGGCACGGGCCATAGTCTGCGCCATCTCCAGCGCCGCGATGGTGCTGGAAGGGTTGGCGCGGCCGGTGCCGGCGATGTCAAAAGCGGTCCCGTGATCGGGAGAGGTGCGGATGAATGGCAGGCCAAGGGTGACGTTCACACCGTCATCAAAGGCCAGCGTCTTGATCGGGATCAGCGCCTGATCGTGATACATACAAACTGCCGCATCATAGCGGGCGCGGGCAGCGGCGTGGAACATGGTGTCGGCGGACATGGGACCGATCAGGTCCAGCCCTTCGCCGCGCAGACGATCGCACAGGGGGATGATCATCTCCAGCTCTTCGCGGCCCATAGCGCCATTCTCGCCCGCGTGGGGGTTGAGGCCCGCCACAGCGATGCGCGGGGCAGGAATGCCGAAATCACGGATCAGCGCGTTGTGGGTGATCCACAGAGTCTCTTCCAGCAGTTCCGGCGTCAGCGCGGCCTTCACGTCGGACAGAGCGATATGGATGGTCGTTGGCACCACGCGCAACAGGGGCGAGGCCAGCATCATCACCACGCGGTCCACCCCCGCTAAGGCGGCCAGATATTCCGTGTGACCGGGATAGGCAAAGCCCGCGCCTGATTGCAGCACATGCTTGTTGATGGGCAGGGTGCAGACGGCGCTGGCCGCGCCCTTTTGCACCAGATCCACCGCACGAGCGATCACGTCAATCACCCCTTGGGCGTTCGCCGCATCGGGTTTGGCAGGCACCGCAGGGGCGGGAAAGTCATGACGCAGGACGGGCAGGGCGCTGGCACTGGCGGCCACAGCCTCTGCGGGATCAGTGATCTCGGCAATCTTGGAGCCCGCAGGCAGATGCGCGGGATCACCCAGATAGAAAAACGGCAAGCGCGCGCCAAGGGTCTCCCAAGCGCGCACTGCGATTTCAGGACCGACGCCTGCGGGCTCGCCGCAGGTCAGGGCAATCGGTGCCGTGGTCATTTCCGCTCGATCCGGGCGTCAGATTCCAGCTGGCCCAGATAGCTGTCCGCGTAAGAGCCCAAACGCTGGTTGCGCAGCTGCGCCGCCACTTCATCGCGGTTCACATCTTCGCTGATCGCGGCGGTGCGGCCGCACATCATCAGCAGAACCAGATTGTCGTCACGGCTTAGCGCGACCGAGGTTTCGCCTGCGTCAAGCTTGGCCAGCTCGATCCCGATGTCGGCGGGGATTTGTGCGGGCGGCAGGGTGGTGCGTTCTAGACGCGCAGGGTCCATCCCCTTGGCGATGCCGTAAAGGTCGTCGCAGGTGTCGGTGGTGCCGCTGATGCGCGCGGCCTCGGCCAGATTTTCGGGCGTACGGCCACCGGGCAGGTAGAACTGCGCGTATTCGATCGCGGCATATTCGGGGGTCAAGGCTGTGGTCTCTTCCAGACCGCGCAGCTGGAACAGGGCGATGCCGTTCGGGATTTCAATCGGCTCGCTCACTTCGTTGGTGGCCAGACCCATGACGATGGGATGCAGCACTGGCGGCAACTGGTTCAGCGGGGTCCAAGGCAGACGGCCCCCAACCTCACGCGAGGGCGTGGCCGAGTAGTTGCTGGCAAATTCCGAGAACGCCCCCGCCGAGCGCACCTTGGTGATGCGGGCGGCCAGTGCTTGGGCCTGATCAACCTCGCCCGGCACTTCGGGGCGGGCGGGAAGGATGATTTCGGACAGCAGAACACGCAGACCGCCGCCAGTCCCCGCCAGCGACAGAGCGCGGTCAATCTCGGCTTCGCTGACGCTGGCGTTGGCGGCAAAGCGGCCACGGACAACCTCGCGCCAGACCAGACCGGGCACGATGAAATTGCGGATCGTTTCGCTATCGACGCCGTCTTTGCCAAGGTTCGCGACGAATTCTTCGCCCGTCAGGTTGGCGCGGCCCGCCAGTTCGGTGATCCCGCCTGCGATATCCTCTTCGGTGATGGTGATGCCCATCGCGCGGCCTGCCTGCACTTTGAGGCGGTCCTCGATCAGTTGCTGTTCAGCCAGCGAAGACAGATTGCCGGGGGTGCCGAAGGCGCGCAGCAGGGTTTCCCGCTGGCCCAGTTCATAGGGGGTGATAGAATCGCCGTTCACCGTGATCGCAGGCGAAAACAGTCCCTGCGCAGGCGCCAGTGCAGGCGTCAGGGCCAGAAGGGTCGCGGACAGAAGAAGAATTTTGCGCATAGTCCCTCGCAGGTTCGGGGTCAGGTTTTACACGACTGGCGGACGGCACCGGCCCGTCCGGCACTAAAGCCAAGAAGCGAGACGATCACTTCGAAATTGCTGGTCGGGTCAAAGTTATCGGAATCCGTAAATCGACGCGAGGTCGAAAGCTGTACGTTAAGGCATTCATTTTCATAGACCAGACCCATCGCGGCGCGGGTACTGCGATCGTTTTCAAGATCATAGCGCCAGCTCAGGTTGCCGGTCCATGTGTCAGTCAATTTGTAAGCGGTGGCAAAGGTCCATTCGGACACCGGACTGTCGCGGTCTTCGGCGGAGTCCTCGGTCAGCCACAGATAGGTGGCATTGAAGGTCCCGCGGGGGAAGGCCCAGTTCAACTGCGCCTCGGCCTTGGCCAGTCGCAGCTTGTCGTCCAACAGGCTACGGGCGCTTAGAAGCGGTCCGTCCAGTTTGCCAACGCTGGCCTCGAACAGCCAATCGGATTCCAGCCCGCTGAGGCCCGAGGTTTCGCTGAAACGGTCTTCGCGCTCTTGCCGAATGACGCGGCCAAGGGCCAGACGGGAATAAGAGCCATCCTGTCCCATCTGGGTCCACTGAGCGCCGATGTTGGCGCGCAGGCCATCCTCGGCCTGATCGGGGGCAGGGAAGCGGTTCATCGAGAACAGATTGCCCCAGTCAAATTCAACCCGCGTGCTTTCATCGTTGGGCACGTTGAAGTTGCTGGCATCGGACCAAGCGACCTGGATGATCGGCTCTAGGATCTGCGAACTGCCATCTGGGCCGCGCCCTTGCAGCGGCCAGCGCAGGGTCGCAGCCGCGTAGGGTATCGTGTAATCCTCGGCTTGTGTCAGGGTGCTGTCGTCGTCCAGATCGAAATGGCCAGCGGTCACGCCCGCCATGCTCTGGAAATCAAAACCCGGCCCGAAGACCCAGCTGCGCCGCCAGTCGGCATTGGCTGTGACGCGCTGCACATCCCGCCCTACGATATCCTCATCGCTTTCGCGGGTGTGTTCGTGGGCCTCCACGCCAAAGCGGACTTCGCCGCCAAGGGCTGTGGGGAACAGGCGGTGTTCATAGCTGAACTGCCCCAGCCGGCTGGCTTGGGTGGCGTTGGTCTCATAGGAACGCAGGGTCTCGAACAAGGTGCCCGAGACTTCGAAAGCGCTGTTGTATTTGTGGCGCGACAGGGTGACCGAGCTATCAAGCCGGTCCTTGGTCGAATAATCGTAGTCGATCAGATAGGCGTCATCGGACACGGTCTCGACGTCGAACGACAGTCGGAAATCTTCCGGTAGGTAAAAACTACCTTCAGCGAACAGATAGCTGCGGAATTCTTTCGGTTGCAGCGTGTCGCGTGATCCTGCCGCGTTCACTTCGATCTCGCCACGGCGGAATTTCTGGCGGAAACGCAGTTCCAGCGTCGTGGTTTCCGCCGAGAGATAGGGGGTCGCGGTGATATCCGCATGTTCACCCAAAGGCAGGAAATATGGCGTGCGCACACCGGTCCCAAGGGTCGACGACGACACCAGTTCGGGAATCAAAAAGCCTCGCGCCCGTTTCACCGTGGGGTCGGGCAGGCGCATCTTGGGCGCGTAAAAAACCGGCACGTTCAGGAAACGCAGGGTCGCGTCCTCAAAGTAGATCTGCTTTTCTTCCGTGTCGTGAATGACGCGGCGGGCGCGGATCTGCCACAGGGGCGCACGGCCATCATCACAGATCTGGCAAGAGGTCACGCTGGCCTTGGACATCTGGCGATAGCGCCCCTGACTGCGGCCCATCTCGGCGGCGGCGATCTGCAGCTGCTGGTCCAGCACGACACGGGCCCCTTGCAGGATGCCTTCGCGCATTTCATCGGTCAGTTCTGCCGAATCCGCGACCAGCACATCGCCGTTCTCATCGGTGATGCGCAGGGGGCCTTCGATGGTCAGCGTGTCCGTGATCTGGTCATAGGTGATCTTCGAGGCGGTCAGACGACGTTCCCCTTGCATCGCTTCGACATTGCCGGTGGCGACCAAAAGGTCTTCGCCGTCCAGAAACACCTCGTCCGCGATCAGGTAAACGGGGGCGTTTTCGCTGGTCTGTGCTAGCGCCGCTGTTGAGGACAACAGTGCCGCCAGCACCGCGCCTTTCATAAACCCGTTCAATCGCATTATCCGTCCTCAAGATGCAGGATCAGCCCCAGCGGTAATAACATCGCCGCGACCAGTGGCGCCCATATGGCCAGTTGTAGTGGCAGTTGGCCGTTTTCGCCAAGGATCTGCGCGAAGTTGCGCATGAAGTACAGCCCGAAAGCCATCAAGACCGCCATCAGAACCATCAACCCTGTCCGGCCAAAGCGGGTGTGGCGCATGGTGAAGGCCGCGCCCACCAGAACCATCGCTGCCAGAAATAGGGGGCGTGATAGCTCCATGTAGAACCAGACCGCGTGGCGGCGGCCCGAAAAGCCTGCGCGTTCCAGATCGGCGATATAGGCGGGCAGTTGCCAAACAGGCACCACCAGTGGATCACCAAAGGTGTCCGCGATGCCCTGACGGGTCAGGTCGGTCTGCACTGTGATCCGGTCCATCAGTTGTGCGTTGTCTTCGGGGTTCTGGCCACGGGCCAGCGGCCAGACTTTCGCCTTGGTCAGCACCCAGCGGTTCTGTTCCAGCGTGGCCTGACGGGCCTCGATCCGCTGGGTCGGGTTGCCGACGTCGTCCAGACTGATGAAGGTCACGTTCCGCAGAATGCTGCCATCAGCCGAGGCGGTCGTGGCACGGATCACGGTCTGACCGGTCTGGTCCCCCTGACGCAGCCACAGCCCTTCGTCACTGATCGAGAAGACGCTGAACTCGCCCGCTTTATAGGTGGATTTCAGCACCTCATAGCGCTTTGACGTGCTGGCGACGATGGGGTTGAAGACCCCCACCAGCAGCGCACCCACCAGCAAGGATGCAGCAAAAGGCGATGCCAGCGCCCGCATGGCCGAGCGCCCCGAGGCCCGCGTTACGACCATCTCAGAGCTGCGCGCAAGGCCCAGGTAGAGGATCAGCGTCGCCAGAATCATGATTAGCGGGGTGATCTGGTAAAGGCTGCGCGCCACGCTCAGCTGGGTCAGTTCGATCGCGCCAGAAACGCTCAGGACATCGGGGCCAAAGCGACCGATCTCTTCCACCAGATTCAGAAGAAAGGTCAGGGCGAAAAAGACCCCGAAGGTCGCGCCGAAGGCTTTCAGGAAACGGCGGGCAAAATAGAGGTGCAGGATCATACTGTGGCCTCCGCCTTGGGTTTGCGGCGGAAATATCCGGCGGCCACCATCAGCAGCACCAGCACCATTCCGAATCCGACGACCGAGGGTAAATAGGTCAGCGGCCAAAGCGCGGCGTTGTCCCGCACCGGGTCTTTCACCGCACTTTGCACCATCATGATCACGATGATCAGTAGCACCGCCAACATGATGTAAGAGCCCGATCCGAAGCGCGAAAATCCGCCTGCCAGCAGGGCCGAGAAACCAAGCAGCGCCGCAACCACGCAGAGGATCGGGTCATTCAGACGCTTGTGCGCCTCTTCCAGAATTTCGCCACGGGAATCGCGTGCCAAAGTGGCCATCTCATCGGTGGCCAGAAGCAGGGCGGCAGTGGACATGTGCTTGCGGTTGGGGGAAATCACCTTGCTTGTGTTCAGCAAGTCACTGATATCATAGGTGAAGTCCTGAAAATACGTCACCGATAGGCTTTGATCGTCACGGGTCAGTCGCTGGGACATGCCGTCCACCATCACCATCCGTGTCCGTCCATCGTCCGAGCGCGTCAGATAGGCCGTGCGCGACATGTAGGTCTGGCGGGCTTCGGTGTTGCGGTTGTCGGAGAGGAATACGTCCTGCAACTCGCCTTGGTCGCTGATGTTGCGGATAAAGAAGGTCACGCCATCGGTGGGGTGTAAAAACTCGCCTTCTTTCAACAGCTTGGCCGTCAGGTTTTCCGAGATTTCCTGTTCGCGCAGGGCTAGGGTCTGGGCCGCGTTGGGAATCAGGAAGTTGGTCAGCAAGGCACCCAGCAGGGCCACCAGCATTCCGAAGACCAGAACGGGCCGCGCGATCCGCCAAGGGCTAAAGCCTGTGGCCTGCATCACGACCAATTCGCTTTCATTGGAAAGACGATTTGTGACCTGCACAGCTGCGGCAAAGGCCGCCAGCGGCATCACCATGCCCATAACACCGGGCAGGGTCAGCATGGACATTTCCAGAAACACACCGATGCTCTGGCCGTCGCCAATGATGGTGTCGAACAGCACAACAGCGCGGTTGATCCAGTAGATACTGACCAGCACCAACGCGAAAAAGCCAAACAGCACCATCAGCTGCGACAGCATATAGCGATCTGTACGTCCCACGTCTGTCCCCGGTGTTCTTGTTGGCGCGGACCCTAGCGGAAAGCCCGGCGGGTGCAAACTGCTATCTGGCAAATGCAGGTCAGGCATACTAGGTCTAAAGACAAACAAGGAGGTATACCATGACGCAACCTGTTGCCGTGAATTTCATTGCCGTAGACGCCGATGCTTTGGCCACGCTGGAAGGCCGTATCGCGCTGTTTGTCGGCGATGACGGCGGAATGGACGTGCTGGCCAAGCGTGTGAACCGTTTGACTCGTGGCGCGATCAAACGCGTATTGGATGACGAAGGCTGGAAAGACCGCAAAGCAGGCGAGATTGTCAGCCTTGCCTATCCCCAAGGTATGGCCGCCAAAGCGGTGGATGTGGTCAAGCTGGACCGCCGTGCCGATCAGGATGTGGCCCGCAAGGCCGGTGCCGCACTGGCCAAGCTGAAGGCCAAAGCTGCCCTGACCATCGCATGTCCGCGTCTGAAATCCCTGACCGATGTGGCGCTGGGTGCGGTGCTGCGCGCCTATGCCTTCACCGATCACAAATCCGCCGATCAGGGCGCAGCGCCCAAGGACATCACCGTGATGGCCTCGGACGTTGAGGCAGCTCAGGCCGAGTTCGCCCCCAAAGCCGCCGTTGCCGAGGGTGTGTTCTTTACCCGCGATCTGGTGTCCGAGCCTGCCAACGTGCTGACCACCACCGAATTCGCCGCCCGCCTTCAGGCGCTGACCGATCTGGGCGTCGAGGTTGAGGTGCTGGAAGAAGCGGATATGGAAAAACTTGGCATGGGCTCGCTGCTGTGCGTGGGGCAGGGCTCGGTCAGCCCGTCCAAGCTGGTTGTGATGCAGTGGAAAGGTGGCAAGGACGGTGACGCGCCGCTGGCTCTGGTCGGCAAGGGCGTGGTCTTTGATACCGGCGGTATCAGCCTGAAGCCTGCGCAAGGCATGGAAGAGATGACGATGGACATGGGCGGCGCAGGCGTTGTGGCCGGCGTGATGAAGACGCTGGCCCTGCGCAAAGCCGCCGCCAATGTGGTTGGCGTTGTCGGACTGGTTGAAAATATGCCCAGTGGTAATGCAACCCGCCCCGGCGACGTTGTAACCTCGATGAAAGGTGACACGATTGAGGTCATCAACACCGACGCCGAAGGCCGTCTGGTTCTGGCCGACGCGCTTTGGTACACGCAGGACCGTTTCAGCCCCAAAGGCGTGATCAACCTCGCGACCCTGACCGGCGCGATCATCATCGGTCTGGGCCATGAAAACGCAGGCGTTTTCAGCAACGACGATGCGTTCTGCGATGCCTTCCTCAAGGCCGCCAAATCCGAGAACGAAGGCGCATGGCGCATGCCCATCGGCCCCGCCTATCACGAGCTGATCAAATCCGCGATCGCCGACATCAAGAACACCGGTGGCCGCCCCGCAGGCTCGATCACTGCAGCGCAGTTCCTGAAGTGTTTCATCAAGGACGACATGCCGTGGATCCATCTGGATATCGCGGGCGTCGCCAGCCGCGCCGAGGCCGCTCTGCACCCCAAAGGGGCCAGCGGTTGGGGCGTGATGGCGCTGGATCGTCTGGTGCGCGACGGCTACGAGGGCTGATCAAAATGGGTGCCGCGTATTTCTACCACCTGACACGGCAGAGCCTTGATGAGGCCCTGCCGATGTTGCTGTCCCGTTCCTTGCAGAACGGTTGGCGGGTGACAGTGCGCGGCACGCGGGCGCCCATGCTGGAGCATCTGGATCAGAGGCTCTGGCAGCGCGGGCGTCCCGAGGATTTTCTACCCCACGGAATGGCGGGCGGCGAACATGACGCCCGCCAACCGATCCTGTTGACCACCGGCGCGGGCGTTCCCAATGACGCTCAATGCCTGATGGCCGTAGACGCAGCCGATGTGAGTGTTGATGAGGTCAACGGGCTAGAGCGGGTCTGCATCATCTTTGACGGCAATGACCACGACCAACTGACCCACGCGCGGGGCCAGTGGAAGGTGCTGACTGATAGCGGCTGCTCGGCCCAGTATTGGAGCCAAGAGGGTGGTGGCTGGCAGAAAAAGGCCGAAAAGTAAGCGGCTTAACGGGTCAGTATCAGGCGGTTTCCGGTGATATCGATCTTCTCGAACCGCTGCAAATAGCGCATCCCCAAAAGCGATTCCCGCAGTTGTCCGCCGTTGACGGACGCGGTGACCTTGCGATCCTGAATGCCGTCGATGTCGATGCTGTCCAGTACCACGCGGGCGGTCGAGACCTCTCCGTTCGCGGTCAAAGCGCGACCGAAATATTGGAGCCCGTCCAGATCAATGCCAGCGGCGCGGGCGGCCTCTTGGGTCAGCACAATATCAGTGGCACCAGTATCCACGACAAAGCGTGTGGCCGTGCCGTTCACGTCGGCGGTCAGGTAATAATGCCCGTCCCGCGCACGGGGAAGAATGATCTGTCCGGTCTCGGAAGATACCGACTGGATCGGCAGATCGCCCCTGATATCGTCCCAGACCCCATAGGCGGCAATGATGCCCACAAAGATCAGTCCCCAGACTGTCAGGTTTTGTAGCGCCTTCACCATGCTGCCGCGCATCCGCACCAGCATGATCGCGATCAGGGCACTGCCAAGCAGAACAAGGTAGGCCAGATTGGCCAGATCATCGCCGGTCAGGTCTACGGGCATGGGCTCTCCTAAATATCTTCTTTGAAGATATGGGGGCAGGGCGGGCCAATGTCACCCCGCCAGACCAAAGCCTTTCAGCCCGTCCAGCACGAATTGTACCGAAAGCGCCGCCAGCAGCATCCCAAGAAGGCGCGTGACCACCTCAATGCCTGTGCGGCCCAAGGCACGCTCGATCACGCCGCCCGTGAGGAACAGCAGCAACATGATGCCAATGACACAGAGCATGACCCCCAGCACCGACAGAAAGCCGATGATGCCTTCGGTCTGGCCGGTCAGCAGGATGATGGTTGCAATCGATCCGGGGCCAGCAATCAGCGGGATCGCCAGCGGAAAGACGGAGGGGTCATGATGGTCATGCTCTTCCTCGGCCTCTTCCGCCTGATCAGCACGGCGTTTGGTCCGGCGCTGGAACAGCATGTCCAGTGCGGTCAGGAACAGTAAAATGCCCCCCGCAATCCGGAAGGCGTGCATCGAGATGCCGACGAACCCCAGCAATGCTTCGCCAAAGAACGAGAACGCGCAGAGGATGCCAACGGCCACCACACAGGCCCGCAGGCCGATGGCGCGGCGCTGGCGGGCGGACATACCTTGGGTCATCGCCACGAACAGCGGCGTCAGACCAATCGGATCGATGATCACGAACAGGGTGAAAAAGGCGGTGATCAGAAAATCGATGCTCACACGTCTCTCCGTCTTGGGGCGGGGGAAAATTCTTCGCCGAAGAATTTTCTGTCAAAAGGATTTTCGGCGAAAATCCTTACGCCGGATTTTCGGCCTCTTCGAGTTTTTCGAGGGCAGCTTCCCACAGACCTTCGGCGCGGGCCAGTGCCTCTTCGACCTCGGCCATTTTCTTTTGCCATTGAAGGGCTTCGTCCTTGCGGGACGGATCGTAAAGATCGGGATCGGCCAGCTTTTCCTCCAGCTTGCCCTGCATCTCCAGCAGCTTTTCTACCCGATCCTCACATTTACGGACCTCGGAGCGTAGGGCCTGCATGGCCTCTTTTCCGGGGCGCTTGGGCTTGTCGTCGGCTTTCGGCTTTGTGGGCGCGGGCGTGTCGGAGGTCAGCAGCAGCTTGCGGTAGGCCTCAAGGTCATCCTCATAGGGCGTGACGCGACCGTCTTTCACCAGCCACAAGCGGTCTGCGACCAGCGACAGCAGGTGCATGTCGTGGCTGACCAGAACCACTGCGCCGGAATAGGCGGTCAGGGCCTCAACCAGTGCTTCACGGCTTTCGATGTCAAGGTGGTTGGTCGGCTCATCAAGGATCAGCAGATGGGGCGCGTCCAACGTGGCCAGCAGCAGCGACAGGCGTGCTTTCTGACCTCCCGAGAGCTTGCCCACTTCAGTCTCGGCCTGATCGGCACCAAGGCCAAAGCCTGCAAGCTGCGCACGCAGCTTGGACTGGTGGACCTCGGGGCGCAGGCGCTGGAGGTGTTGAAGAGGCGTCTCATCAATGAACAGCTCATCCACCTGATGCTGCGCGAAATAGCCGATCCGCAGTTTGGACGAACTGGTCATCCGGCCTGCCATCGGTTGCAGGCGGCCCGAGATCAGTTTCGAGAGGGTCGATTTCCCCTCGCCGTTCTTACCCAGTAGCGCGATGCGGTCGTCCTGATCGATGCGCAGGTTCAGGCGTTTAAGGATCGCCTTGTCCCCGTAACCCACTTCGGCGCCTTCGATATTCACGATAGGCGGCGACAGTTCTTCGGGTTCTGGAAAGCTGAAGACGCGCTTCGCCGCCTCTTCAGGGGCGCTGATCGGGTCCATCTTCTCGATCATCTTCAGGCGGGCCTGCGCCTGTTTGGCTTTGGTCGCCTTGGCGCGGAAGCGGTCCACAAAGCTTTGCAGGTGTTCGCGGCGGGCGGCCTGTTTCTTGGCCATCGCCGCTTGAACTGCACGCTGTTCGGCGCGGGTCTTGGCAAAGCGGTCATAGCCCCCTTGGTAAAGGGTCAGGCGGCGGTCTTCCAGATGCAGGATTTCGGTCACGGCGCGGTTCAAAAGACCGCGGTCGTGGCTGATCACGATGACGGTGTGGGGGTAGGTGGCCAGATATTCCTCAAGCCACAGGGCCCCTTCAAGGTCCAGATAGTTGGTCGGTTCGTCCAAGAGCAGCAGATCAGGTTCCGAAAACAGCACCGCTGCCAAAGCCACGCGCATCCGCCAGCCGCCCGAGAACGCTGAACAGGGGCGCAGTTGCGCCTCGGCGTCAAAACCCAGACCCTTCAGGATCGCGCTGGCGCGGCCTTCGGCGCTCCACGCGTCGATATCCGCAAGGCGAGTCTGGATGTCGGCGATGCGGGCGGCGTCGGTAGCGGTTTCCGCCTCGGCCATCAACTCGGCGCGTTCGGTGTCGGCGGCCAGAACCGTGTCGATCAGGCTGACCTCACTGCCGGGAACCTCTTGCGCAACACCGCCGATGCGGGCGCGTGAGGGCAGGCTGATTTCCCCTCCGTCCAAGGTCAACTCGCCGCGGATCAGGCGGAAGAGGGTGGTCTTGCCGGTGCCGTTCGGCCCTACCAGACCCACTTTGTGACCATCGGGAATCGTGGCGCTGGCCCCTTCAAACAGGGGGCGGCCTTCGATCGAATAGGAGATATCGGAAATCTTGAGCATGAGAGGCGCTTATCAGAGCCTTTCGCCCGCGAAAAGCGGTCTGTTGCGCCCCGCATCGCCAAGTTTGTCACCAGATTGCGACAAAGCCTATGTTAACGCCCTCAAAGCCATCTTTCCCCGTCGTGTTTATCGTGCTAGGGGGCGGCAATCGCGGGTGAACCCCGCCCAAATATCAACTGAATGAGGTCTCCCATGGCTACCGAACGCACCCTGAGCATCATCAAGCCGGACGCAACCAACCGCAACCTGACCGGCAAAATCAACGCCAAGTTCGAAGACGCAGGTCTGCGCATCGTTGCCCAGAAGCGCATCCACCTGACCCCCGCTCAGGCAGGCAAGTTCTACGAAGTACACGCAGAGCGCCCCTTCTACGGCGAACTGTGCGAATTCATGGCATCGGCACCTGTTGTTGTTCAGGTTCTGGAAGGTGAAGGCGCAATCGCGAAGAACCGTGAAGTCATGGGCGCAACCAACCCCGCAGACGCAGCAGCCGGCACCATCCGCGCCGAGTTCGCTCTGTCGGTTGGCGAAAACTCGGTCCACGGTTCGGATGCTCCCGAAACTGCAGCGAACGAAATCGCGTTCTTCTTCTCGGGTCTGGAACTGGTAGGCTAAGCCTTCCACCGGATCTTGGGGTCGATGACCCCGATTATATCAAGGGCCGCTTCAAGCTCGGAGCGGCCCTTGTCATGTCTGGCGTCCTTCAATGCGTCGAACGCCACCCGCAGATCGTCCTTTTCCTGACCTTTGCAGTCATTCCAGGGACGGCCCTGTAGCGCCATGACAAGCGCGTAATATCCGATGAAATGGGGCGCATGCCCGCTGGACAGCATCCGGCCATAGGCC
>JAYZYX010000218.1:0-5739 GCA_036139795.1 Pseudomonadota bacterium
GCGCCCATCACCGCGATTTCCGCAGTCGGCCATGCGTAGTTGAAGTCCGAACGCAGGTGCTTCGAGGCCATAACGTCATAAGCGCCGCCGTAAGCTTTGCGGGTGATGACGGTGACTTTGGGAACGGTGGCTTCGCCATAAGCAAACAGCAGCTTCGCGCCGTGCTTGATAACGCCGTTGTATTCCTGCGAGGTGCCGGGAAGGAAGCCGGGCACGTCCACCAGAGTCAGGATCGGAATTTCAAAGCAGTCACAGAAACGGACAAAACGCGCGGCCTTGCGGCTGCTGTCGATGTCCAGACAGCCCGCCAGAACCATCGGCTGGTTTGCCACGACGCCAACGGTCTGACCTTCCAGACGGATGAAGCCGGTGATCATGTTCTTGGCGTATTCGGCCTGAATTTCGTAAAAATCACCTTCATCCGCGACTTTGTGGATCAGTTCCTTCATGTCGTAGGGGGTGTTGGCGTTCTCGGGGATCAGCGTATCAAGGCTGTTTTCCACACGACCGGGCGCATCGAAGAAGGGACGCACGGGCGCCTTTTCGCGGTTCGACAGCGGCAGGAAGTCCACCAGACGGCGCACTTCGGTCAGCGCCTCGACGTCGTTTTCAAACGCGCCATCGGCGACCGAGCTTTTCTTGGTGTGGGTGATCGCGCCGCCCAGTTCCTCGGCGGTGACGTGTTCGTTGGTCACGGTCTTCACCACGTCGGGGCCGGTCACGAACATGTAGCTGCTGTCCTTCACCATGAAGATGAAGTCGGTCATCGCAGGCGAATACACCGCGCCACCGGCACAGGGGCCCATGATAACGCTGATCTGCGGGATCACACCCGAAGCTTCGATGTTGCGCTGGAACACTTCGGCATAACCGGCCAGCGAGGCAACGCCCTCTTGGATACGCGCACCGCCCGAGTCGTTGATGCCGATCACAGGCGCGCCGTTCTGCATCGCCATATCCATGATCTTGCAGATCTTCTGCGCATGGGTTTCCGACAGCGAGCCGCCAAAGACGGTAAAGTCCTGACTGAACACATAGACCATACGGCCATTGATGGTGCCCCAGCCGGTCACAACACCGTCGCCGTAGGGACGGTTTTCCTGCATGCCGAACTCGGTGCAGCGGTGCGCGACGAACATGTCGAACTCTTCAAAGCTGCCTTCGTCCAACAGCAGCTCGATGCGCTCACGCGCGGTCAGCTTGCCCTTGGCATGCTGCGAGTCGATCCGTTTCTGACCACCACCGGCGCGGGCTTGCTCCCGGCGGGTTTCCAATTCTTGCAGGATATCTTTCATGCTGTGCCCTCCGCTTTCGCGCGACCTTATGCGGGCATGCTGCGTGCGCAAAGCACGGAATGGCAAATTTGCAAATTGTTGACTGTAACTAAATTTCAAAATGCAAATCTGCTAAATCACCAATCAGAATTGGACAGAATGCCAGTAAGTCGCGAAGACTTCCGCTGGAATAATGAGACGACACAAGACGATGTTCAACAGAACAACACCTCCACACATCGTAACTCTGATCCTTTTGGCGGGGATTTCAGCGCTATCGATGAATATCTTCCTGCCATCGCTGCCGGGGATGACCGAATATTTCCACACCGACTACCGGCTGATGCAGCTATCGGTCGCACTTTATCTGGCCGTGAACGCGGTTCTGCAAATCTTCATCGGACCATTTGCAGACAAATTCGGGCGACGCCCAATCCTGCTGGTGGCGCTGGTGATCTTTCTGCTGGCGACCCTTGGCACCCTACTGGCCCCGAACGCCTATGCGTTTTTGGTGTTCCGCATGACGCAGGCGGTGATCGTGGCGGGGATGGTCCTGTCGCGGGCGATTGTACGGGACGTTCATGATCAGGATTCGGCGGCCAGCATGATCGGCTATGTGACTATGGGCATGGCGCTGGTGCCGATGGTCAGCCCTGCCATCGGGGGCGTGCTGGATGCGGCCTTCGGCTGGCACGCAAACTTCTGGGGACTGTTCCTTCTTGGCGCGCTGATGCTGGCGCTGGTCTATTTCGATCTGGGAGAGACCGGCAAACCCCGCGACATCTCACTACTGGCGCAGTTCAAAGAATACCCGCAGCTGCTGACGTCGCCCCGTTTCTGGGCCTATTCGCTGGCGGCAGCGGCTGCCTCGGGGGCCTTCTTTGCTTACCTTGGCGGGGCACCTTTCGTGGGCAATGACATCTATGGCCTGCCGCCCGAGAAACTGGGTCTCTACTTCTCTGCGCCCGCCGTCGGCTATTTCGTCGGGAACTTTGTCAGTGGCAAATTCTCGGTCCGCGTGGGGATCAACCGGATGATCTTCTGGGGCTCGGTCGTCAATTCTGCAGGTATCGCGGTGTCTTTGCTGATCCACCTGATGGGCGGCGGCACGGTGATGGTCTTCTTCGGCTTTATGACCGCCGTGGGCGTGGGCAACGGCATGGTCATCCCCAACGCCACCGCTGGCTCGCTCTCGGTGCGCCCCCATCTGGCGGGCACGGCCAGCGGCCTAGGCGGAGCCATCATGATCGGTGGCGGCGCGGCCCTGTCGGCCATCGCGGGCAGCCTCTTGTCGATCGAGACCGGCGCATGGCCCCTTCTGGCCATCATGCTGGCCAGCGCCCTATGCGCAATCGTCGCGATCCTCTTTGTCATGGCCCGAGAGCGACAACTCGCCCGTTGAAGCTGCAATTTGCAAAGCGTATCTTGGCCAAAAGTAAAGCCGCAAAGTCAGAGGTGAACGAATGGCCCCGCAAAAGCTCTACGCTGGCGTCAAGCTGCGCGAGATCCGCTCGCGCCTTGGCCTGACCCAAAAGGATTTTGCCGGCAAGCTAGGCGTGTCCCTGCCCTATCTGAACCAGATGGAGAACAACAACCGTCCGGTCAGCACCTCAGTGGTTCTGGCGCTGGCGTCCGAGTTCGGCTTTGACGTGACCGAGCTATCAACGGGAGACAGCGAACGCCTTGTCAGCGACATGCGCGAGGCGCTGGCAGATCCGGTTTTCACCGATGCACCGCCTCCGCTAGCCGATCTGCGCTTGGCCGCCAGCAATGCGCCCGCCTTGGCCCGCGCCTTCCTGCATCTGCACCGCGCCTACCGGCAAACCCACGAACGGCTTGCCTCACTGGACGAGGCGCTGGGGCGCGAGGATGCCCGCGTGCAGCCGTCACCTTGGGAAGAGGTCCGCGATTTCTTCCATTACTGCGACAACTACATTGATGCCGTGGACCGCACAGCCGAGCGTTTTGCCGAACGCTTCCCCGGCACCGCAGGGGCAGAGACCGCTTTGGTTGAGCATGGCGTCACCATCCGCATGATCACAGGGCCGGTCCTGCGCAGCTATGATTCTGAAACGCGGGTGCTGTCCTTGTCCGACCGCTCGCCCCCCGAAACGCGCCGTTTCCAGATGCTGCTACAGCTTGCTCTGCTGACCCAGAACAAGCTGCTTGAGGCCACGCTAGACCTTGCCCGTTTCCAGACGAACGAGGCCCGCGCCATCGCGAAAATCGGCCTCGCAAACTACTTCGCAGGCGCAGCATTAATGCCTTATGGGCCGTTCCTGAAGGCGGCTCAGGACTGCCGCCACGATCTGGAAATTCTGGCCACCCGCTATGGTGCCTCGATCGAGCAAGTGGCCCATCGCCTGTCCACCATGCAGCGCCCCGGTGCCAAGGGCATCCCGTTCTTTTTCGTCCGCGTCGATCAGGCCGGAACCATCACCAAACGCCACTCGGCCACGCGGCTGCAATTCGCCCGTTTCGGCGGTGCGTGCCCGCTTTGGAACGTTCACCGCGCTTTCGAGACACCCGGACACTTCTTACGGCAGTTAGCGGAAACACCGGACGGGGTGAAATACCTGTGCCTTGCGCGGGACGTTTCAAAGCCCGGTGGGGCCTTTGGAGCGCCAGTCCGACGCTACGCCATTTGTCTGGGATGCGAGGTCCGCCATGCGGGCGATCTGGTCTATGCGGACAGTCTGGATGTGACCAATTCTGCCGCCTTTGAACCCATTGGGATCAGTTGCCGCATCTGCGAAAGAACCGACTGTCACCAGCGGTCGGTCCCACCCCTAGAACGCCGCCTCAGCATCGAGCCGTTCCAGCGCGGGGTCTTGCCATACAGGGTCGAAAAATAGGTGGGGCCGAATACCGTTACACTCGATCAACAAAGACCGGATGCCCCCGGACATCCGGCCCCCTGTTCAGATATCCCGTCCCTCCACGGGATATCTGACACAACCCTAGTATATCAGGCAGTTGCTGCCTTGGATAGGATCGACCAGATCTCGTCCTTAAGCTTGCTGCGCTCTTTACGCAGCTGCTCTTCTGCCAGTTGTTCTATCGGCTGGACGTTAGTCTCTGCCAGATACACCTTCTTGTTCACCTCGTTGTAGGCATCCACCAGCTTGGCGAAATGGGCATCCGAGGTTTTCAGCGCGGCGATGGCTTCGACGTGCTCGGGGAAATCTTCAACCAGTTGGTGCGGCGTATGGGACATAGGTGTCTCCTGTTCGTTAATCACAGACAGAGACTAGGGCCCAAAAGAAAAGGCGACCTTGATACGCATCAAATAGCCGCCTTTTATGAGTGATTTTGTCAAAAACCTAGCGCTGCGAGGTTTCCCAATTCGGATTGATCCACGGGGCGCTTTCATCGCGGGGCAAACTGCGTCCCAGAATGTGATCCGCCGCCTTCTCACCGGTCATGATAGACGGGCTGTTCAGGTTACCATTGGTGATCCGCGGGAAGATCGAGCTATCCGCCACGCGCAGCCCATTGACCCCGATCACACGGCACTGTTCATCGACCACTGCCATCGGGTCATTGCGGTCGCCCATCTTGCAGGTACCGCAAGGATGGTAGGCGCTTTCCACGTGTTCCTTGATAAAGCCGTTCAGCTCATCATCGGACTGCACGGCATCACCGGGTTGGATTTCGTGCTTGTAGTAGGGTTTGAAGGCCTCTTGCTCGAAGATCTCGCGGGTCAGGCGGATACAGGTGCGGAAGTCATCCCAGTCCTGTTCAGTGGACATGTAGTTAAACAGGATCTTGGGCGCCTGCTTCGGATCGCTGGAGGCCAACGTGATGTTCCCGCGCGACGGGCTTCGCATTGGGCCGACGTGGGCCTGAAAACCATGACCCTCTGCCGCTGCCTGACCGTCATAGCGCACAGCGATGGGCAGGAAGTGGTACTGGATGTCGGGGTACTCGATCCCAGCCTTGCTGCGGATAAAGGCTGCGCTTTCGAACTGGTTCGACGCGCCAAGACCCTTTTTGGTCAACAGCCACTGCGCCCCGATCAGACCCTTGCCGATCAGGTTCCAGTATTTGAACAGCGTGATCGGCTGCTTGCAGGCCACCTGTAGGTAAAGCTCAAGGTGGTCCTGAAGGTTCTGCCCCACACCGGGGCGATCCGCGATCACGTCGATGCCATGCTCGGCCAGATGTTCCGCCGGACCAATGCCGGACAGCATCAGCAGCTTGGGGCTGTTGATCGAGGAGGCCGAGATGACAACCTCTTCGCAGGCATTGATGATCTGTTTAACGCCGCCCTTTTCAATCTCGACCCCGCGAGCGCGGCCTTCAGTGATGACAACACGGCAGGCCAGACCCCGCACAACCTCGACCTTGCCGGTCTTGATTGCGGGCTTCAAATAGGCGTTCGCAGCGGACCAGCGACGGCCCTCATAGACGGTCTGCTCCATCGGGCCAAAGCCCTCTTGCTGCTCGCCGTTATAGTCGCCCG
>JAYZYX010000219.1:0-7930 GCA_036139795.1 Pseudomonadota bacterium
CGCCCGCCCAAGCGTCGTCGCGTCTAATTAGATCTACTATTTCCGGGGGCCGTGTATCCACGCGGCCCTCGTTTCGCCATCTGAAACCTCGGGAGTCTGCACCTTTGGACATGGGGCGCAGGCAAGCATGGAGGGACGCATGATCCATAAGAACTGGGCCGAGCTCATCAAACCGACGCAGCTGGACGTCAAGCCGGGCAACGACCCCGCACGTCAAGCAACTGTCGTGGCCGAACCGCTGGAACGCGGCTTTGGTCTGACTTTGGGCAACGCCCTGCGCCGTATCCTTCTTTCGTCGCTTCAGGGTGCTGCGATTACCAGCGTCCAGATCGACAACGTTCTGCACGAGTTCTCCAGCGTTTCGGGCGTCCGCGAAGACGTCACCGATATCGTTCTGAACCTCAAAGGCGTCGCGCTGAAGATGGAAGTCGAAGGCCCCAAGCGCCTTTCCATCAACGCCAAAGGCCCGGGTGTTGTCACCGCTGGTGATATCGCCGAGACCGCAGGCATCGAGGTTCTGAACCGCGATCACGTTATCTGTCACCTGGACGATGGCGCCGATCTGTTCATGGAACTGATCGTCAACACCGGTAAAGGTTATGTCCCTGCGGACAAGAACCGTCCCGACGATGCGCCCATCGGTCTGATCCCGATCGACGCGATCTACTCGCCGGTTAAGAAAGTGTCGTACGACGTTCAGCCGACTCGTGAAGGTCAGGTTCTGGACTACGACAAACTGACCATGAAGATCGAAACCGACGGTTCGGTCACCCCTGAGGACGCAGTTGCCTATGCCGCTCGCATTCTGCAGGACCAGCTGTCGATCTTCGTCAACTTCGACGAGCCCGAGTCGGCAAACCGTCAGGACGAGGACGATGGTCTCGAGTTCAACCCGCTTCTGCTGAAGAAAGTGGACGAGCTGGAACTGTCGGTCCGTTCGGCAAACTGCCTGAAGAACGACAACATCGTCTACATCGGCGATCTGATCCAGAAGACCGAAGCAGAAATGCTGCGCACGCCGAACTTCGGCCGCAAGTCGCTGAACGAGATCAAAGAAGTGCTGTCGGGCATGGGTCTGCACCTTGGCATGGATGTCGAGGATTGGCCGCCGGACAACATCGAAGAACTGGCCAAGAAGTTCGAAGACCAGTTCTAAAAAGTTTTATGGCGGGCGCTACGTATGTACGTCCGCCATACTCTTGCCAGACGCAGGCCAGCCCTGTATTTGGCGCACCATCCGGGCAGAATCGCCCCAAGGAGTGCGGCCGGCACGCATCGGTCGCCAGACAAAGCAAAACAAGATCTTAGGAGATTACAAATGCGTCACGCACGTGGTTACCGCCGCCTGAACCGTACCCATGAACACCGCAAAGCGCTGTTCGCAAACATGGCTGGCTCGCTGATCGAGCACGAGCAGATCAAGACGACTCTGCCCAAAGCCAAAGAACTGCGCCCGATCATCGAGAAAATGATCACCCTCGCAAAGCGCGGCGATCTGCACGCCCGCCGTCAGGCTGCTTCGAAGCTGAAGCAGGACCAGTACGTTGCGAAGCTGTTCGAAGTTCTGGGCCCCCGCTACGCTGAGCGTCAGGGCGGCTATGTCCGTATCCTGAAAGCCGGCTTCCGCTATGGTGACATGGCGCCCATGGCGATCATCGAATTCGTTGACCGTGATGTCGACGCAAAAGGCGCAGCGGACAAAGCCCGCGCTGCTGAAGAAGTTGTGACCGTAGACGAATAAGTCTTCGTTTACTGGCTTCTATCCAGTTTCGGACCCTCGCCTCTGGCGGGGGTCTTTGCGTTTCACGGCCTTGTTTTTGCGTCGCGCATGGTGCGGGTTGCATCACGGGGCAGGGCTGCTCATATCTGGGCCAGAACAGAACCGGAGAGACTGTATGTTCCGCGCATCCCTGCTGACCCTTGCCTTGCTGTCCACCACGCTGCCCCTGTCCCAAGGGGCACTGGCGCAAACGGCGGTGCCCAAATCCGCGGTCGAGATCAGCCTAGGTTTTCAGCCGGTGGTCAAGCAGGCCGCGCCAGCGGTGGTGAATATCTACGCCAAGCGTATTGTGGCCGAACAGGTCAGCCCCTTTGCTAATGACCCCTTCTTCGGCAACCTTTTCCGAGGCCAAGGGCAGGTGCGTCAGCGGGTGCAGAACAGCCTTGGTTCCGGCGTGATCCTGTCCGCTGATGGGATCGTGGTGTCGAACTTCCACGTGGTGGGCGACGCGACCGAGATTAACGTGGTCCTGCGCGATCGCCGCGAATTCAGCGCGCGTGTGCTTTTGGCCGATGAAGAGTCCGACCTTGCGATCATGCAGATCGATGATGTGGATGGCCTGCCGTTCCTTGAGATGCGCAACAGCGATGAGGTTGAGGTCGGCGAACTGGCCTTGGCCATCGGCAACCCTTTCGGTGTGGGCCAGACGGTCAGCAGCGGCATTATTTCGGGTCTGGCGCGGTCCGGCGTCGCGGGGGATGGCGGACGGGGGTATTTCCTTCAGACCGACGCGCCCATTAACCCCGGTAACTCGGGCGGGGCTTTGGTGGATGTGAACGGTGATCTGATCGGGGTGAATACCTCTATCCTGACGCGCTCGGGTGGGTCGAATGGCATCGGCTTTGCGATCCCGTCGAACCTTGTGCATCGCTTTGTGGAACAGGCCCGCGCGGGCGAAGAACGCTTCCGCCGTCCGTGGGCCGGTGTGGTCGGTCAGCCCGTTGATGCGGATATGGCAGCGGGCCTTGGTCTAAGCCTTCCTGAAGGCATCATCATCTCGGCGGTGCATCCGGCCAGCCCCTTTGCGGCGGCGGACTTTCAGCCCGGTGATGTGATAGCCGCCGTGGACGGCCAGCCCGTGAACACGCCGGCTGAGGCGATTTTCCGCATGTCGGTGGCGGGTATCGGCCATCAGGCCCAAGTGACACGTTTGCGGGATGGTGAGCGCACTGACCTGCCCGTTGATATGATCGCGCCCCCTGAAAGCCCTGCGCGGGATGCGATCACCCTGTCGCGCCGCACGGTGCTGGCAGGGACAGAGGTCTCTAATGCCAACCCCGCGCTGATTGACGAACTTGGCCTGCCGATCGAAACCCTTGGCGTTGTGATCTCTACCGCAGGGCCGACTGCGCCGCGTCTTGGCCTGCAAGTCGGTGATATCCTGATCGCGGTGAACGGGCGCGAAATCCGCAACCCCGCCGATGTAGAGGATGCGCTGCGGGCGGCGGGCCGCTCGGGCATTCTGGAGGTATTGCGCTCTGGACGGCAAATGGCGTTCCGGTTCAGGGTCTGACCTATGGATCTTTTCGACTCTCCCGCTGCCGCCGAGACGGCGCACCGCCCCTTGGCCGACCGCCTGCGCCCGCAAACCCTGTCCGATGTGATCGGGCAGGACCATTTGCTTGGGCCGGATGGGCCGTTGGGCGCGATGCTGGCGGCGGGGTCTTTGGGCTCGCTCATCCTTTGGGGGCCGCCGGGTGTGGGCAAGACCACCATCGCGCGGCTTCTGGCGGCGGAAACCGATCTGGAGTTCGTGCAGATCAGCGCGATTTTCAGCGGCGTGGCCGATCTGAAAAAGGTGTTCGAGACCGCCAAGATGCGCCGCCGCGCAGGGCAGGGGACCTTGCTGTTTGTGGACGAAATCCACCGCTTTAACAAAGCGCAGCAGGACGGCTTTTTGCCCCATATGGAGGACGGCACGATCCTCTTGGTGGGCGCCACCACAGAGAACCCCAGTTTCGCCCTGAACGCCGCTGTGCTGAGCCGTGCGCAGGTTTTGGTGCTGGACCGCCTTGAGGTGGACAGCATGGCAAAGCTGGCGACCCGCGCGGAAGAGGAACTGGGCCGCCCGCTGCCCCTGACCGATGACGCCCGACAGCAGTTGATGGATATGGCCGATGGCGATGGCCGTGCCATGCTGAACCTGATCGAGCAGATCGCCGCATGGAAAGTGGACAAGCCCCTTGAGGCGGACGCGATGGCAAAACGTCTGATGCGCCGTGCTGCCCAATACGACAAGTCGGGCGATCAGCACTACAACCTGATCTCGGCCCTGCATAAATCCGTGCGCGGCAGTGATCCTGATGCGGCCATGTACTGGTACGCCCGTATGCTGGAAGGGGGCGAAGATCCCCGATATCTGGCCCGCCGTCTGACCCGCATGGCGGTCGAGGATATCGCCCTTGCTGACCCGCAGGCCCTGACCGTTTGTCTGCACGCGTGGGAAGCCTATGAGCGCCTTGGCAGCCCCGAGGGCGAGTTGGCACTGGCAGAGGCCGTGGCCTATCTGGCTTTGGCCCCCAAATCGAACGCCAGCTATGTGGCCTATAAGGCTGCGCGGGCGCTGGCCAAGAAAACCGGCTCGATGCCGCCACCGATGCATATCCTGAACGCGCCGACTTCGCTGATGGAGGACATCGGCTATGGTGCGGGCTATGAATACGATCACGACGCCGAAGATGGCTTTTCCGGTCAGAACTACTTCCCCGACGGGGTGGCGCGTCCCGACCTTTATCAACCGGTCGAACGGGGCTTTGAGCGCGATCTGAAAAAGCGGAAAGATTACTTCGCACGCTTGCGGGCAAAGCGTCAGGGCGGTTGACTCTGGGCCAGCAAAGGGAAAGACAGCGCCCATGTTCCTTACACTTGCTCAAGTCGCCCTTGGGGGCGCTGTCGGAGCCTCGCTTCGATATCTGACGAATACTGGCGTCATGCGCCTGATCGGTCCGGGCTTTCCGTGGGGCACCATGACGTGCAACGTCGTGGGCAGCTTTATCATGGGCGTTCTGGTCGTGGTGCTGGCGAATGTGGGTGGTAACAAATTCGCGCCGCTGTTGATGACAGGCCTTCTTGGCGGCTTTACCACGTTTTCGGCCTTCTCTCTGGACGCGGTGACGCTGTTCGAACGCGGCGCTATCATGCCAGCGGCGGCCTATGTGATGGCCTCGGTGGTGGTGTCGATTGCAGCTTTGACCATCGGTCTGTTTCTTGCACGGGGATTTGTATCATGAGCGGCGTTCAAACGATCACCGTCGAAAAAGGCGAAGGCGACCAGCGTCTGGACCGTTGGCTGAAACGGCGCTTTCCGCACATCGCCCAAGGCCGCATCGAAAAGATGTGCCGTAAGGGGGAAATCCGGGTTGATGGCGGCCGCGTGAAACCGGCCAGCCGCGTGGAAGAGGGCCAGCAGGTCCGCATTCCGCCGCTGCCCCACGCGGGCGAGGTGAAAAGCGCGCCTAAGCCCAAGGTCTCGGACAAGGACACAGCGTTTATCCAAAGCTGCGTGATCTACCGCGACGACCATATCATCGCCCTGAACAAGCCCGCCGGTATTCCCGTGCAGGGCGGTAGCAAGCAGGTCCGCCACATCGACGGTTTGGCCGAGGCGCTGAAGTTCGGCTATGAAGACAAGCCCCGTCTGGTGCACCGGTTGGACAAGGACACCTCTGGGGTTCTGATCCTTGCGCGGACCCGTCAAGTGGCCGCTGGTCTGACCGCAGCCTTCCGCGCCCGCGAAACCCGCAAGATCTACTGGGCCATCGTCGCTGGCGTGCCTTACCCCCGAATGGGCAGCGTGCGTTTCGGTCTGGTCAAGGCACCGGGCCACGGCGCGGGCGGCGAGGGTGAAAAGATGCTCTGCGTCCATCCCAATGAGGTGGACAAGACCGAAGGCGCCAAGCGCGCTTTGTCCGATTACGCGGTGCTGACCACGCTGGGGCAGCGGGCCGCTTGGGTTGCACTGGTGCCGGTGACAGGCCGGACCCACCAACTGCGCGCCCATATGGCTGAAATGGGCCACCCGATCATCGGGGACGGCAAATACGGCGGCTCGGGGCAAGAGAACCTTGGCGATGGCTGGGGCGCCCAGTTGGGCGGTGAGATCAGCCGCAAGCTGCACCTGCACGCGCGGTCCCTGACCCTGACCCATCCCGTGACCGGCAAGCGCCTGCACATTGAGGCAGAGCTGTCTGATCACATGCAGCGCACTTGGGATTACGTCGGTTGGGACATCCGCGATGTGCCCGAAGACCCCTTTGAGGACATGGAATGAGCGACACTCTGCGCCTGATCATCTTTGATGTGGATGGCACTCTGGTCGACAGTCAGGCGGATATTCTGGCCTCGATGCAGGCCGGTTTCGCGGCCGTCGGGCAGGTTGCGCCAGAGCGGGCGCAGGTTCTGTCCATTGTGGGCATGTCGCTGGATAATGCCGTGGCCGAACTGGCACCCGATCTGGATCAGGCCACCCGTGACCACATCGTTGCCACCTATAAAGACACCTACGCGCAGCTTCGGGCCAGCAAGGGGACGGCGTCCTCCCCGTTCTATCCTGGCGTGCGCGAAACATTGGAACAGCTTTTCAGCGTGCCTCACTATCTGCTTGGGGTCGCGACTGGCAAATCCCGTCGTGGGCTGACCAGTCTGCTGGACAGCCACGGCCTGACAGGCCGCTTCGTGACCGAGCAGGTCGCGGATTTTCACCCCTCGAAACCCCATCCGGCGATGCTGCATGAGGCGATGCGCGAGACCGGCATCGATCCGCAGAACACGGTGATGATCGGGGACACGAGTTTCGACATAGAGATGGCCAAGGCCGCCGGTGTCCACCCTGTCGGCGTGAGCTGGGGTTACCATCCGGTGCAGCGCCTGAACGCGCCGCGAGTCATCGACCGGATGCAGGATTTGCCTGCACTTCTTACAGATATCTGGAGCTGAGCATATGAGCGAATGGAAAGCGAAACGCTTCTGGAAACAGGCTGATTGCGTAGAAATCGACGGCGGCTGGCAGGTTCAGCTGGATGGCCGTCCGGTGAAAACGCCTGCAAAAGCGCCTCTGGTTTTGCCGTCCGAATCGCTGGCCCGCGCCATCGCCGCCGAGTGGGACGCGCAAGACGAGAATATCCTGCCCTTGACCATGCCCTTCACCCGCTCGGCCAATGCGGCGATTGACCGTGTGGTGCCGCAGCAGGCGGAAGTGACCGAAATGCTGGCCGCTTATGGGGAAACCGATCTTCTGTGCTACCGCGCTGAACAGCCTGTTGAGCTGATCCAGCGTCAGGCCGCAGCGTGGGACCCGTTGCTGGACTGGGCTCATGAGAGCTTTGGCGCACGGCTAAATATACACAACGGCGTCATTTTTGGCGCTCAGCCCGAGGATGCCGTGGCCCTTCTGGGCGCCGAGCTGTCCAAGCTGGATGCGTTCCAGTTGACCGCGATTCACGATCTGATCGCCATGTCCGGATCACTGGTGCTGGGTCTGGCAATCATCCATGGCCGGATTGATTCGTCCGAAGCATGGGAGTTGTCCCGTCTGGATGAAGAATGGCAGATCGAGCAGTGGGGACGGGATGAAGAAGCCGATGAGCTTGCAGCTAAAAAGCGAGAAGAGTTCTTGCAGGCAGAAAGACTGTTTCAGCTGCTAAGGGCTTCGTGAAATAATCGCAAACTTTTGATACCCGTCACGGCATTTGATCAAATTTCGACGAATAACTCAGTTGATTTTGTGATCAACACCTTGACGATTCCTGATGAATCCACACAATCTTTGACTATTGGGTCAGGTAAAACCCAATGACCGCTCACGGCTCATCATGAATGGGCTAAAAACCGCTGATCAACAGCGGGCATCAGGAAGAGGTAAAAATGAAAAAATCCGTATTTTTGGGCGCACTGACCGTAGCTGGTCTGACCGCCGGTGCAGCCGCCGCTGCAACCCTTGACGACGTCAAGGCACGCGGCAAGCTGAACTGCGGTGTGACCACCGGTCTGGTGGGCTTTGCGGCACCCGACGCGAATGGCGAATGGCAGGGCTTTGACGTCGCTGTTTGCCGCGCCGTGGCAGCTGCTGTTCTGGGCGACCCCGCAGCCGTAGAATTCGTTCCCACCACCGGTAAGACCCGTTTTACCGCGCTGGCATCGGGCGAAATCGAC
>JAYZYX010000220.1:0-6778 GCA_036139795.1 Pseudomonadota bacterium
TTGGCGGTGCGCAGGTCTTCAACGCGCATGCCGGGCTCGCCATGATGGCCGATGCCTAGCTCCATCTTGCCGGGTTCGATTTCAAAGTTCGGGTGACCCACTTGGGGCAGGGTGCAGGGGCCAAGGCCCACGCCGATGGAACGGCAGTTGTCGATGGCTTTTTGCGCCGCGCCGATAACCTCTGCCAGCGAAGCGCCGCTGGCCGCTTTCGCGCCGCCGATCTTCCACATGAAAATCTCACCAGCCACACCGCGCCGCTTTTCGCGCTCGGCCAAAGGGGCAGAGCAGACGTCGTCGTTGGCGACCACGGTCTCGACCTCAATCCCGTCCTTCTTGGCCATTTTGCGGGCCATTTTGACGTTCATGTTGTCGCCCGCGTAGTTACCGTACAGCACCGCCACACCGGCCCCGCCATCAGCGGCGCGGATCGCGTCGTGAAAGCTTTTCGCTGTCGGGGATGAGAACAGCTCGCCCACCGCGACCGCATCCACCAGATTGCGCCCCGTATAGCCGATAAACGCAGGCTCATGCCCCGAGCCGCCGCCCGTCACAATGCCCACGCGCCCCTGCTGCGGCGCGGATTGGGACACCACCACCCGCGCATTATCGGGCGACAGGCGCACCAGATCGCGGTGGGCACGGACAAATCCGGCAACCGTTTCATCAACGATATCGTCGGGGTTGTTCAGAAAACGTTGCATCGGAAATTCCCTATTTAACAGTAAAGCCGCCGTCGATGATCAGATCGGCCCCGTTGAACATGCCCGTCGCATCCGAGGCCAGAAACACTGCCGCTGCTGCAATCTCGCACGGCTCGGCAAAGCGCCCTGTGGGGATCTGGCCGATCATCGCCTCGCCCTTGGCACCGGCCCATGCGGATTTTCCAAGCTCGGTCAGGACCACGGTCGGAGAAATCGAGTTCACCGTGATCCCGAATTCGCCCCACTCCAGCGCCAGCGTTTTGGTGACGCCGATGACCCCGAATTTCGACGCGCAATAGGCCACATGTTCATCAATCGCGATGGAACCGGCTTGCGAGGCAAGGTTGATGATCCGGCCCGAACCTTGGGCGATCATCACGCGGCCCACGGCCTGCGCCATCAGGAAGGTACCGGTCAGGTTGACGTCCAATGTGCGCTGCCAAGCGCCGTGGTCGATGTCCTCGGCGGGGGCAAGGGCGGCGATGCCTGCGCTGTTCACCAGAATATCGATGCCGCCTAAGGCTGCGTTCACCGCTTCCACCGCAGCTTGAACCGAAGCCCCGTCGGCCACGTTGCAAGCCACCGCAATCGCGCCGTGACCCAGTTCCTGTGCTTTGGCTTTGGCGGCGTCTTCACTGAGGTCCACCACGGCCACGCGCACGCCTTTGGCGGCGAAGGCCTCGGAAATCGCGGCGCCAATGCCAGAGGCACCGCCGGTCACAAGGGCAGTCTTGCCGGTCAGCGGAAAGTTGAAATCAAGTGTTGCAGGTCCGGTCACCATGACTGTCCTCATTGAAAAACGGTTAAAGAAACCCTGCCCGGGGTTGGGGAGCATTCAATGCAGCCGGGCAGGGCACCAGGGCCGCGCTTACTGGCGCAGCTCTAGCAGGGCGTCGACGTTGTCGAGGGTTACAGGCGTCCACGGCACACTGTATTCTGCATCCGCGCCACCGTTCCACGGCATGTCGGGATAGGCCTCCCAGATGGGTGACATGGGTTCATAGTCGGGCTGAACCGCCTTGATAGCAAGGTCCAGCGCACCCTGCGCCTGCGCCGCACCATCCTGAAGGATCGAGGCCATATCGCCCGCTTTGACCGCCAGCAGCGCGTCGGTCACACCGTCAATGCCCGCAATGGCAAAGTCGCTGACGTTCAGGCCAGCGGCCTTGACCGCCTCGATCGCGCCAAGGGCCATTTCGTCGTTCTGGCCGATGATGCCTGCGATCTCGCCGGGGTGGGCGGTCAGCCAGTTTTCCATCAGGGTCTGCGCCTCGGCGCGGGACCAGTTGGCGGTCTGCTGTTCAACAACCTTCACGTCGGGGCATTCGGCCAGAGCCTTCTGGTTGCCTTCCAGACGCTGGATTTGCGCCGACTGGCCGATGGGACCTTCGATGATCACCACGTTGCCGGTGCAGCCGATCTGATCCAGCACGTATTTCGCCTCCATATAGCCCGACTGCACATCGTCCGAGCCCACATAGGCGGTCAACAGATCGCTGTTCACACGGGTGTTCGAGCCGAAGACCGGAATGCCCGCATCAGCGGCCAGTTGGACGGCGGTCGCACCGGCCTCGATGTCGATCGGTACAAAGATGATCGCGTCATAGCCTTGGGTGATCATGGTCTCGAACTGTTCCTGCTGGACCAGCGCGTCATAGCGGCCGTCAAAGACAGTCACTTCGACCTTGCCTTCTTTCACAGCAGGGTGGTTTTCCAGCGCAGCGGCCCAGATCTGCATGAATTCTGCGTTCAGGCCGTAAACGGCAGCGCCGATCTTGGGGGTGTCCGCCGCAAATGCAGCCGTTCCTGCAAGGATCGCCGTCGCGGCGGTCATGGTCTTAAGTGCCTTAATCATAATGTGCTCCTCCCTTAAGTTTGCACAGTTCACCTGTCTGCCTGCGATGGGGCAGGCGACAAATTCGTTAAATTTCAATACCTTCAGCCTTGTTTGTGCCGCGCCTGATCCAGCATGACTGCCGCCACGATCAAGCCGCCCTTGATGACCTGCTGGTAGTAGGATTCCACCCCCATCAGATCCAAACCGTTGTTCACCACCGCAATCAGCAGCGCGCCGATCAAGGTACCCGTGACCTTGCCCACGCCGCCCGATAGGGACGTGCCGCCAATGACCACCGCCGCGATGGCGTCAAGCTCATAGGCGATGCCCGCCTGCGTCAGGGCCGAGCCTGTCCGCGCCGCCAAAATCATCCCCGCAAGGCCCGCAAGCCCGCCCGAGATCACATAGACCATCAGCTTGACGCGGTTCACGTTGATCCCAGAGACACGCGCCGCATGGGGGTTGCCGCCCGCCGCATAGACTTGACGGCCAAAGCGCGATTGCGACAGCACCCACAGGGCCACAAAGAACACGGCGGCAAAGATCACAACGGGCATGGGCACGCCCAGAATGTCGCCTGTCCCGATATAACGGTAGCCGTCGGTCAGCGCGGGCACCGGCTTGCCCCCTGCGTATAGCAGTGTCAGACCCCGCGCCGCCGACAGCATCCCGAGCGTTGCCACAAAGGCCGGCACGCGGTAGCGCGACACGATGATGCCGTTCACCCAGCCCGCCGCAACACCGACGATCAAGCCCGCGAAAAGTGCCAGCAAGGCAGGGTAGGGCGCACCGGCAATCCCTGCGGTGGTCGAGGTCGTCGCCAGTGAGGCCGACACAACCCCCGCCAGCGCCACGACCGAGCCGACCGACAGGTCAATCCCCCGTGTCAGGATCACAAAGGTCATCCCGATCGCCAGAATGCCGTTGATCGCGGTCTGGCGCAGGACGTTGATGATGTTCCGGCCTGTCAGGAAGTATTCGTTCGCAAAGGTCAGGATCACGCAGACCAGCACCAGCGCCAGCAGAATTCCGTATTTCTGGGCGAACTCGGTCGCCATCGCCCGCGCATCGCGCTGTTTGTCTGTCTGCGCCGTCATCAGGGCGTCTCCCTTTACCGTCATTGTCTTTCCCCCGCTCAGGCCGCCAAGTGGACCAGCGTCTCCGCTGACAGCTGCGCCCGATCCAGCGTGCCGCTGATGCGCCCGTCCCGCAGCACGACCACGCGGTCGGCCATCCCCAGAACCTCATCGGTTTCCGAGCTGATCATGATCACCGTCCCGCCAGCAGCGGCGAAATCGGACATGATCCGGTAGATTTCCCGCTTTGCGCCCACATCGACGCCACGTGTCGGCTCATCCAGCAGCAGCACCTTGGGGTTGGTCAGGAACCACCGGCCCAGAACCACCTTTTGCTGGTTGCCCCCCGACAGGCCCGAAACCTCTAGCCGGTCCGAGGCGGTCTTGATCCCGAACATCTCAATCATCTTGCGGGCGGCGTCCGCCTCAAGACGGGATTGCATGGCTTGGCCGCGCGACAGTTGCTCTAGCTGAGCAAGGCAGATGTTGGCCCGCACATCGCCGCTAAGAACCAGACCGGTGCCTTTGCGATCCTCGGTCACGAAGGCCAGCCCGCCATCAATCGCCTGCTTGGGCGAGGTGAAATCCACCGTCTGCCCGAACAAAGAGATCGTGCCGCCCTCATTCGGGGACATGCCGAACAGGCGTTCGAATACCTCACTGCGGCCTGAACCCATCAGACCATAGAACGCCAGAATTTCCCCGCGCCGCGCCTCAAAGCTGATGTCCCGCACCCAGCCGCGGGTGTTCAGGTCTTGCACCTTCAGCGTCACCTCATCGGTGGGGGTGTTTTCCTTGATGAACTCTTCCGTCAGGGGGCGGCCCACGATCATCTGGATCAGGCTTTCGCGGGTGACATCGGCAATCGCGCCATCCCCCACGAAGGCCCCGTCACGGAAAACAGTGTAGCTATCGGCAATGCGGAAAATCTCGGACAGGCGGTGGCTGACGTAGATGATGCCCTTACCCGCCGCCTTCAGCCGTTCAATCGCTGCGAACAGCTGGTCCGCTTCGGCTTCCCCAAGGGCCGAGGTCGGCTCGTCCATGATGATCACCTCGGCGTCATAGGACAGGGCCTTTGCGATCTCGACCAACTGCAATTCGGCGACCGTGAGGTCCATCATCAGCGACTTGGCCGAGATGTCGAAATGCAGCTCATCCAACAGCGCCTGCGCATTCTTGTTCATGGTGGCAAAGTCGATCCGCCCCAGAAAACCCGCAGGCTCACGTCCCAGATAGATATTCTCGGCCACGGACATGGCTGGCACGGGGGAAAGTTCCTGTTCGATGATGCTGATCCCAGCGTCCAGCGCATCCGAGGGCTTTTCAAAGCGCACCTCTTTGCCGTTGCGCCGGATCACTCCGCCATCGCGGTCCTGAATTCCCATGACGATGGTTAGAAATGTCGACTTGCCCGCACCGTTCCCGCCGCACAGCGCATGGACCGTTCCAGGCTGCAAAACGAACCGGCCATTGCTAAGCGCAACAACACCCCCGAACTGCTTTCGCAGCCCGTTCACCTCAAGCAGAGCATCTGCCACGGCGTCCTCCGATAAATCTCCCTAAGGGCGAACCCTTCCTCGGACACATCATACGCACGGTGCGCTGACTTTTGTCAAAACAAAAATAGAAAAAGTTATTACTGTAAATTTTTGCCCCCTATACAGTGACTTACACATCAATATTAACCAAAGCAGACAGACCCCAAACCAACCCTACACACGTTCTGACTGATTCACCCCGCACCCCGGATGTGTCCCGAAACACCGACGCGACCGGTTGCCACACATCTTTTCCACCGCAGCGCAGCTTGATAGGAGAGAGGGCATGGAACAGACAGCTCTCGACTCGATTTTAGACAGCGCCCCCACTTGGTTGGGTATCTACCTGCTGGGGGCTTTCATCCACGGGATGTGGCTTCTGTTCAAAGGCGGCCCGACCATTCCGGACGAAAGGGATGTGGACAGCCCCATCGAAGTCCTGATCGTGATGCTGTTCGGCCTTTTGTGGCCGTTTGCTTTGCTCCAATGGGTTGGCAACTTGTTCCCCTCTGCGCAACCGGCAGCCGTTCCCGCCAAGCCAAAGCGCAAACGCAGGCCCAAACTGCAGCGCAAAAGGCGTTAAGCGGGAACCGCTTACCCTGACCCCGCGTTCCCAAGCGACACGATTCCTCAAGGAGGCCAGATGATCCGCATTCCCATCCTATCGACCCTGATCCAGCGGTATGAGACCCGCACCCTGACCATGATCGCGCTGATTGCAGGCGCGCTTTGGGGATTTGTCGGGGTGGCTGAAGAGATGAGCGAAGGCGATCTGCACAGCTTTGACGAAACCCTCCTGCTGGCGCTCCGCGTAGCCGGACAACCTGACAACCCCATCGGTGGCCCCGAGATCGAGATTGCCATGCGCGATCTGACCGCTTTGGGTGGCGTGACTGTTCTGACCCTGATGACCCTTTCGGTAATGACCTACCTGATACTAGCCCGCCAAAAGGCATTGGCGGCGTTTCTGGGGCTGGCGGTAGTGGGCGGGCAGGTGCTCTCGGGTCTGGCGAAATTCGGATTTGACCGTCCGCGCCCCGATCTGGTCTCGCACGCGGTCGAGGTCTCGTCCTCGTCCTTCCCGTCAGGCCATTCGATGATGGCCACCGTGACCTATTTGACGCTGGCGGTCATGCTGGGACGGGCCGAGCATCGCGCCAGCATCCGCAGGTTCTACATCGTGGTGGCGGGCATTCTGGCGCTGCTGGTCGGGGTCAGCCGCGTCTATCTTGGGGTCCATTGGCCCTCCGACGTACTGGCAGGCTGGTCACTGGGGGCCGCTTGGGCCCTGGGCGTGGCCATGCTGGCCGAGCGCATGGCTCGGCGGGGCCGGATCGAGAATTAGGGTTGTTGCAACCGATTAGAAATGTCACCCGGCTTGCAAAGCAGAAGTGTCACCATTGGGAGCGACGGGAGCAAAGCCTGACAGGGCGGAGACCTCAGATATCGCAGCCCTGGCTGGCTTTGCGGGGGAGGGGGGCAGCTTATAGACCCAGCTCGCGTCGCTCTTTCTTGTTGTAAAATGCTTTGATGCCTTCCTCGCGTAAAAGCTCTTGGAAGGCGCGCCAGGCGAGAACATCCCCGAAATAGGGTGGGGTGTCCGAGACCGTTAACGTGCCGAAT
>JAYZYX010000221.1:0-4505 GCA_036139795.1 Pseudomonadota bacterium
GGCTATGAGTGGGAGCTGACCAAAAGCCCCGCCGGTGCCTATCAGTGGACGCCTGTCGACGTGAAAGACGAAGATCTGGCCCCCGAAGTGGACGGCAGCGGCAAGGTCAAGACCATGATGGCGACCACCGATATCGCCCTGCGCACCGATCCCGCGTATGAGAAAATCTCGCGCCGGTTCCATGAGAACCCCGATCAGTTCGCCGATGCCTTTGCCCGCGCTTGGTTCAAGCTGACCCACCGCGACATGGGCCCCAAGGCCAACTACTGGGGTCCCGAAGTGCCCGCAGAAGATCTGATCTGGCAGGACCCGATCCCCGCTGGCGAAGCTCTGGGTGATGCGGATGTGGCAGAATTGAAGGCGCAGATCGCGGCCTCGGGCCTGAGCGTCTCGCAGATGGTCACCACCGCATGGGCGTCGGCCTCGACTTTCCGTGGCTCGGACATGCGTGGCGGCGCGAATGGTGCCCGCATCCGTCTGGCGCCCCAAAAGGATTGGGACGTGAACCAGCCCGAAGAACTGGCCAAGGTTCTGGCGGTCTATGAGGACATCAAGGCAGGCTTCGGCAAGCCCGTGTCGATCGCTGATCTGATCGTTCTGGGTGGCTCGGTCGGGGTCGAGCAGGGTGCAAAGGCCGCTGGCCGTGACCTCACCGTGCCCTTCACCGCTGGCCGTGCGGACTCGAGCCAAGAGCAGACCGATGCGGAAAGCTTTGACGTGATGGAGCCCAAGGCGGACGGTTTCCGCAACTACCTGCAGCGCGACTTCTCGGTCACCGCAGAAGAGCTGCTGGTGGACAAGTCGCAACTGCTGGGCCTGACCGCGCCGGAAATGACCGCGCTGGTTGGCGGGATGCGGATGCTGGGGGCCAACCACGGTGGCGCGGCGCATGGCGTCTTCACCGCGACGCCCGGCGCGCTGACCAACGATTTCTTCCGCAATCTGCTGGACATGGGCACCGAATGGAAAGCCGTGTCGGACAAGGAAGACGTGTTCGAAGGCCGCGACCGCGCGACTGGCGACGTAAAATGGACCGGCACCCGTGTGGATCTGGTCTTCGGTTCGAACTCGCAACTGCGGGCGATTGCCGAGGTCTACGCTCAGGACGACAACGCCGACCGTTTTGTCAGCGATTTCGTCAAAGCATGGGTCAAGGTGATGAATGCCGACCGGTTTGACCTGAACTAATCAGGTTTGACCACCACTCACGGCAGCGGGGCGTTCGTCAGAGCGCCCCGCTTGCTATTGCCAGACCGTCAACGACGGCGGTGAAGGCCTCGGACCGGTGGACTTTTGCCATGGGGCAAACCGCGCGGGCCTCGTTCTCGACCAGCTTCATCAGGCTGGAGCCGCCCACCAGAATGACCGAGCCGATGCGATCCGGTGTCACGCCCGCCTGCATCAGGGTTTGGTACATCGCCTCTTTCAGTTTGAAGCTATAATCGGTCAGCGCCCCGTTCATGCTGCCGGTGGTGATGGTCGCCTCTAGGCCGCGTTCGATATAGCCCATCTTGATGGCCGAGCGTTCGCCGTTGTTTGCCGCGATCTTTCCGGCCTCGACCGCGAAGGCCAACTCATGGCCAAGCTGGTCCTCAATCACCGTTTCCAGCCGCTTCAGCTTTTCGGGGCTTTCCGACAGGCGCAGCATGTCACGCACAAGGCGCAAGGTTTCGGGCGTGTAGACAAAGGGGATCGTTGACCACGTAGACAGTTCGGTGAACAGCGCGTTCGGCACGGGCAGCAGGCCTTCGCCCATCTCACGGCGCAGTTCCGACCCGTGGCCCAGAAGGGGCATGGCGTGGCTCATGGATACCGCGTGGTCAAAGTCGGTGCCGCCAAGGCGGATACCGTGGCTGGCCAGAATGCGCATGCCGTTCGCGCCGGTCTCATAGACGGAAAAGTCGCTGGTGCCGCCGCCGATATCCACGATCAGACCGATGCTGGCGCTGCCCATCTGGTGACAGGCGGTGGCGGCTGCTTCGGGTTCGGCCATGAAATGCACGTCCTTGAAACCGGCGGCCAGATAGCAGCCGCGCAGGTCTGCCTCGGCCTGCGCATCAGCAGCGTCATTGTTCGAATGGAACCGCACTGGGCGGCCCGAGAGGGCGGTGTCAAATGTCATGCCCGCCTGCGCCTCGGCCCTTTCTTTGACGCGGATAAGGAAGGCGGTGATGATCTCGGCCAGCGTACGGCGCTTGCCCCCCAGCAGGCGGCTTTCGTGCAGCAGGGACGTTCCCAGCACGCTTTTCAGCGCCCGCATATAGCGGCCCTCTTCGCCGTCAATCAGGGCCTGACCCGCAGCGTGCCCCACCATCATCGGCGCTTTGCCGACAGGAAAGAAGACCGCCGTGGGCAGGGTCTCATCGCCATCCTCGATGCTGAGGCGGCGTACAGCACCATCCTGCCAGATCGCCGCCGCCGAGTTCGAGGTTCCAAAGTCGATGGCAAGGGGCAGGGCGGTCATGGGCGTGTCCTCTGGAGCAGTGAGAGGCGCTGCTGCTATCCCGTGCCGCCCATTCGCGCAAGGGTTTTAGCGGGTCGGCAACGCTGTGTTGCGGGGATGCGGGCAGATGTCCTCTGGCGCTCGGGGATGTTTCCGCTAACGTGTGCCGACGTTGAGGGAAGGAAATGCGCGTGACACGTATCAAGGCGATCATATTTGATCTGGATGGCTGTCTGGTGGACAGCGAACGGCTGGTGCTTGAGGCCATCGTGGATGAGATGAAGGCCGAAGGCGTGGCCGATGCCAGCTTTGAGGAAATCCGCGACAACTTTCTGGGCTGTTCGCTGGCGCGTATCAAAGCCCACGTGGAGTCACGTTCGGGCCGCACTTGCGCCGACGGTTTCGGGGGCCGGATCGAGGGGCGGCTCCGTGCGGCCTATCCCGAGAACTTGCGCCGCATCGATGGGGTTTTGCCCTTGCTGCAAGACCTGAAGGATCGCGGGATCGCTGTGGGGATTGCCACGGGTGGTTCCGTGTCGCGGATGGGCTTTACCTTGCAGTACAGCGGCCTTGCGGATTGGTTCATCGGCACCGGTTTCAGCGCCGAGATGGTCCAGCGCGGCAAGCCTGCGCCCGATATCTTCCTTTTGGCGGCAGAGGGTCTTGGGGTTTTGCCCGAAGACTGCGCGGTGATGGAGGATTCGCCCCTTGGGGTCACTGGCGCTGTGACGGCGGGAATGCGGGCCGTGGGCTTTGTCGGGGGCGGTCATCTGGACGGTATGCGCGCGGCCCATGCACAGAACTTGCAGGACACGGGTGCCTCGGCGGTGCTGTATTCGCTGGATGGCATGCTAGAGGCACTGCTGGATCTGTAATCTTGGTTGGGCAGAAATGCCGCGGTTATGGTCGAAATGTGTGAGGCCTTCCCAAGTTTGTTGAACCGCGCAGAGTTTTCCTGTTTCTAGGTGGGAACAGGTTGGGTCCGACGAAGGCCGGACCATTTGAGGAGAGAGATCGTGGCAGACGGAACCTTTGCAGTCCTGACACTGGCCTTGGGCCTTTTCGACATGACCCAGAACCATTGCCCGAATGAAGGCTGTCTGGCTAAGAATACCGTGGACAGCCATCTGTCCTTCTCGGCGGCAGAGACCTATTTCCAAGAAGACCCCTACGGGCAGGAATTCTACATCCGCCACGACACCAGCCTAGCGCACGGCCCCTTTCAGACCATCTACGGCCTGTCGGTGACCGATGATCAGGACGTCTGGTTCGGTGTGGGGCACGCCTATACCATGCCGCTGTTTGAAGGCGCCTATATGCAGTTGCACGCCATGCCGGGCGTCTATTTTCAGGGCGACGGCGTGGACCTTGGCGGTTTGATCGAATTCCGCTCGGGGATTGAACTGGGCTATGAGGCCCGCAATGGCCTGCGTATCGGTCTGGGCTACGACCACCGCTCGAACGCGGGGATTTATGAAAGCAACATGGGGCTGGAGACGGTCATGCTACGGGTTTCAATCCCGACCAACTGATCCGGTATTGATCTACTTGAAAGGCCGCCGCGCAGCACCGCGCAGGCGGCTTTTTTGTGCCGCCAAACAAAATGGGCGCCCCCGTGGGGACGCCCGATCCATCGTCACCGATGGGAGGAGGTCTTAGTTCGACAGAACGAAGGGCGCGGTGTAGTTGGCCACGTTGCTCTGGTCGATGATCATGCAGTCAAACAGCTGCTTTTCGGTATCCACCGCCAGCTCGCCGGTTTTGATGAAGTGATCTGCCTGACGGACAGCCTCGGCCGAGAAGACAGCGACGGGCTGCAGGACAGTGTAGGCCATTTCGCCCGACTTCACGGCCTCAACCGCATCGGGCGAGCCGTCAAAGCCGCCGACGATCACGCCGTCCAGCTTGCCTGCTTCTTTCAGTGCAGCAATCGCACCCAGTGCCATTTCGTCGTTGCCCGAGATCACAGCGTTCACGTCGGGGTTCGCCTGCAGCATCGACTGCATCTTGTTGTAGCCTTTGGTGCGGTCCCAGTCGGCCACTTCCATCGCCGCTTTTTCCA
>JAYZYX010000222.1:0-3547 GCA_036139795.1 Pseudomonadota bacterium
GTGCGCGATGTGATCGCCGCCGTTGACCGGCACGGGGCCCACGGCGTGGCGCTGACCCTGAACCAGCGCGGGGCGACGGATGCCTTGGCGACCTCGGTCCCAGAGATCACCGTCGTTGTCTCGGCCAGTGCGGCCCACAATGAGGCGAACGTGCGCCGGACGCAGCAGCAAAGCCTGACCGAGATCGCCAATGTGGTCCGTCTGCGCAATGAGGCAGGCCGCGACACGATCATCAATGTGGGGATTGCCACGGCCTTTGGCTGCTCGATCTCTGGTCATGTGCCGGAAGATGCGGTGATGGCGATGGTCGATCACTGCTTTGAGGCGGGCGTGGATATGGTCGGGCTGGCCGACACCGTGGGCTATGCCGGCCCGCGCCAGATCGCGTCCCTGTGCAAACGGATGGAGCAGCGGATCGGTGATCTTCCTTTCGTGGTGCATCTGCACGACACGCGGGGCATGGGCATCGCCAATGCCGCAGCGGCGCTGGATGCGGGCTGCCGCGTTCTGGATGCCTCGCTTGCCGGATTGGGGGGCTGCCCCTTTGCGCCCGGTGCCAGCGGCAATGTGGTGTTGGAGGATCTGGTTTACTTGTGTGAAACCAAGGGCTTCGCCACAGGGATCGATCTGGAAAAACTGATCAACATTCGCGAACTGCTGACCGAGGCCATGCCTGATGAGGCGCTAAGCGGCGCTTTGGCACGATCTGGTCTGCCCAAACTTGAATGGCGGGCCTGAGGCCCGTCCGCAGCTTTGCGGCCCGCTAGGGAAGAGGGGGCCGCATCGCATAGCACACATAAAATAACGATTGTCTCTTGGGAGGAGAATACCATGACATCCAGACTGCTGATGACCGCGATGGGAGCATTGATGACCCTAGGCATGGGCACCGCTGCCAGCGCCGAGACCGCCATGCGCTGCGCCCACCAGTTGCCGCCGCAACACCCCGTCGCGCAGATCATCGACACTTGGGCCGCGCAGGTCGAAACCCTGTCGGGCGGCGAGATCGACGTGCAACTGTTCCCTGCCGACAGTCTGGTCGGCGCGAATGACGCGATCCTGTCCGTGGCCAAGGGCGACATCGAATGCGCCTTCTCGGTCCCCTTTGTCTGGGGCAAGACCATGCCGATCATGGGTGTCTCGCTAGAGCCGTTCGCCTTTTCGGACATCAATATCTGGCGGAACTGGTACGGGTCCGAGGCTGCGCAATTCCTTGAAGGCAAGCTGCGCGAAAAAGGGCTTGAGAACGTGGCGTGGATTTTTCAGACGCGGGATTCTGCCTTTAGCTCGAACGGCAAGTTTCTGGCCGCGCCCGAGGATTTCAAAGGCATGAAAATCCGCGGGCTGATGCCTGCGTTCAACGCCTCGCTTGAGGCACTGGGGGCCTCGCCCGTCTCGACCCCCGGCAGCGAGGTCTATGAATCCCTTGCCACCGGCGTGATTGATGGGGCGATGGCGGGCGTGGATTCGACCGTTTCGCGCAAATACTATGAGGTGCAGGACCACTTCAGCATCGTGCCGGTGATCTCGGTCTATTTCCACGGCTACACCAACGCCAAATTCTACGCGGGCCTTTCAGACACCGCTAAAGAGGCGCTGCGTCAGGCCGGTGCCGAGGCCGCCGCCACTGCCGTTAAGGTCGCCGAAGAGGGTGAGGCCACCTATCCCAAGCAGCTTGAGGAAAAGGGTGTCTCGGTCTACCGCCTGAGTGATGCCGAAAACGCGGCCCTGCAAGAGATCATGTATCCTGCCTTCCTGAATGCCTTCACCGCACCCAAGGAAGATGTTGAAGAACTGCATGGTCTGATCGACAAGCTGCGGGCGCAATAAGCGCTGCGGATCGGCATTATGGAAAAACAAACAGAACATGGGACGGCGCAGGCCGTCCCTCTTTTAGAACGGTTACTGACGCCCTTGGTGCGCCTGTGCGGCGCGATCAGCGCGGTGCTGGTTCTGGCCCTGCTGGCGTTGACGGCTTGTGCGATTGTCATGCGCTATTTCGTGAACCAGCCTCTGGTCTGGGCCGATCAGCTGCTGGGGTATCTGCTGGTGGGCTTCGTGATGCTGGGTCTGACCGAGGCCTATCGCAACGGCACCCATATCTCGATCGATATGGTGGTGGACAAGCTGCAAGGCCGCTTGAACCGTCTGCGCTGGATCTGGAGCGATTTCTGCGTGCTGCTTCTGGCGCTTGTGGTGGGGATCAGCACCTATGAATCCATCAGTTTTGCGCGACTTTTCGGGTCTTATTCGTCGGGCGCGATCCAGATCCAGACATGGGTGCCGCAGGTGCCGGTGCTGCTGGGTGCGGGCTTGATGGGGCTGTTTGCCCTGACGCGGCTGATCGGCCGTCTATTCCAGAGGGACTGAGATGACCGCATTGCTGATTTTTGGCGGCCTTATTCTGCTGCTTTTGACGGGGATTCCGATCTTTGCGGCCCTCGGGCTGGCGGGCACGGCGATCCTGATCGTCTTTGAAGGGGGCATCGGGTCGGTGGCGGACCCCATCTTTTCCAGCCTGAACAAATCCATTCTTGTGGCGATCCCGCTGTTCGTGCTGATGGCGCAGGTGATGCTGCGGGCCAAGATCATTGATGATCTTTACGACATGGCCCACACGATGCTTGGCCATATTCGTGGCGGTCTGTCCGTGGCCACCGTCATGGCTTGCACGATTTTTGCCGCGATCTCGGGATCATCCGTGGCAACGGCCCTGTCCGTAGGCTCTAGCGCCATCCCGCAGATGGAGCGTTTCGGCTATCCGCGCCGCGCCGCCTTGGGGATCGTCGCGGCAGGTGGCACCTTGGGCATCCTGATCCCGCCCTCTGGCCCGATGATCCTTTACGCTGTGGTTTCCGAGGCCTCGATCGGGGCGCTGTTTCTGGCGGGGATCATCCCCGGCCTGATGCTGGCAGCAATCTTTTCGGTCTATGCGATGGTTTCGGCCACCTCTCTTGGGGCGGAAAGACCAGCCTTTGCCGGAATGGGCAACATCGCCCGCGCCCTGCGCAAATCCGTCTGGGCCTTGCTGGCCCCGCCCGTGGTGCTTGGCGGTATCTACACCGGCATCTTTACCGCCAGCGAGGCGGCGGCGGTCGGTTGTCTTTACGCCATCGTGGTGGCGGTCGTGGTCTACCGGAACTTTGGCCTTGCCGATATGTGGCAGGCGCTGCGGGACACCACGCGGACTTCGATGATGGTGTTTGCGATCATCGCGGCGGCCCATGTCTTTGGCTATGCGATCACCATCATCCGCCTGCCCGTCGGCATCACCGAGGTTGTCGCCGCCGCAGGTCTGGGGCGCGTCGGGTTCATGATCATCGTCATGCTGATGTTGTTCGTGATGGGTATGTTCTTTGACGCCATCGCGATCATCCTGATCACCACGCCGATCCTGCTGCCCACGATCATCGCGTTGGACATCAATCTGGTCTGGTACGGGGTGATGCTGATGATCAACCTTGAGCTTGCGATGATCACGCCGCCCGTAGGGATGAACCTCTTTGTGATCAAAGGGATCACGGATTCTCCTCTGGCCGAGGTCGTC
>JAYZYX010000223.1:0-10865 GCA_036139795.1 Pseudomonadota bacterium
AGTCCGCTTGCGCCGCTGCCTCAGAGGCATCTGACCCCGACCCCGAAGTCGCTCCGAATACCAGTACTGTCTGGGTACCCTCAGCCATCAAAAGCCTCCTGAAATTCTTGAATTAATATGGAGCACTGAAAACAACGCACTCGCATTCGTTGAAAAAATGATAAAATCCTGTCTCTTGGAGATATTCTTCGGGGGCTTCGGACCCTAGTCCCATTTGGGGACAAAACCCAAGACAGACCCCATGTCGCACGACTAAAATGCAAAACGGGCTGCCTTTCTGACAGCCCGCCTCTTTTGGCCCCCCGGCCATGTTTCGAACCGTGACAAACACGGAAACCTCAGAAGAACATAGGAAGCTTTCACGCCTGTTTCACTAATAAATTAAGGCGAAATTGCTAATTTTTACTGACCTACCACAGTATGCGACGATAAAGCCACACTCACCGAATTGCTGCGCAGCGCCGACAGATACGGTCACCGAGTCTCAAGGATGACCCGCAAGGCCTTCGAACAAAAGAGAAGTCTGGCGCAGGAATGCCGCACTGCAGCAATCCCGCACGCATTTTCAGGCCTCGCCGCCCCGCGCACAATCATAAGCTGAAACAATCTGTTTCGCATCCTGCGCCACACGCGCCGCACTCGCCCCCGGTTTATAAAGGTTCGAGCCCATGCCGAATCCCGTCGCCCCGGCCTTGAACCAACCTGCAAAATCGTCGGGACCAACACCACCAACCGCAAAGGTCTCGGTGCCTGGGGGCAAGACAGCCTTCAGTGCCGACAACCCGTCCTGCCCAAGTTTGAAGGCCGGAAACAGCTTAAGCCCATCCGCGCCCGCACGCAGGGCGGTAAAGCACTCTGTCGCCGTGAAAACACCCGGATAGGACAGCAGACCCGCCGCCTTCGCAGCACGGATCACAGCCTCATTGCAGTCGGGCGAGACCACCATGCCCGCGCCAATCTCGGCCAGTCGCGTAACCTCCCTGGGGTCAAGAACAGTGCCTGCCCCGATGACAGCGCGATCCCCAGCGCAGGCCACCATGCGGGCGATGCTTTCAAACGGGTCCGGCGAATTCAGGGGAATTTCGATGCGGGTGATCCCTGCATCGATCAATGCCTCGGTGATGGCCGGAACTTCGTCCGGTGTGATCCCCCGCAAAATCGCGATCAGTTTACGGCTCATGATGTCTGCTCCTCAAGCGCACGATAGGCTGCGCGCAAGCCGTTCAAGGTTGTGATTTCGCTATCAAGACTTTCGGCCGCGCCGCCTGCCTGCGCCAAAGCTTTCTGGTAAAGGGCCGTCAGTTTATGTTCACCGACCAGCTTCACCGGGCGCCCGTCCCACAAGGCCCGCGCCGCCGCCAACTCTGACCCGATCAGCAAGCCGGACAGCCGCGCGCGACAAGTCCCTGCGCTGGCTTTGTTCAAGATCGCCTCGGCCCGCAACCCGAACAAGCCCGCCATCAAGGCATGAGGCGCCGCCAAGGCCTCGGCCACCGCCGCCTCAAAGGCCACTTCATCCCAATCCGCGCCGGCAGCGGAATGGCGCAGGATCGAATGCCGCGGCAGCAGATCGAAAAGCTCGCCGGTCATAAAGGTCTTGAAGCCGATAACCTCACCGTTCCGGACATCGGCCCATTTCGTGTGGGTGCCGGGCAAACAGACAACCCCGTCAAAATCAGGCGCACCAAGCAGCACACCCGCAATCTGGGTCTCTTCCCCGCGCATCACATCCGCTGGCGCTTTCTGGCAAAGACCGGGCAAAATGCGCACCTTCAGACGGGGGTCTTTGATCTCAGGCGCGACGGCGCCCTTTGCAGCTGCCGCCGGACAGGGCACCTTTCGGTAGGGTGCCTCGCACCAGCCCTGCGCTGCACCGGCCATACCGCAACAAATCACCGGCAGATGCCCCTGCGCAGGCAAAACGCCCTCCAGCAACGCCAACAAAGCAGGCTCATAGCCGTCACGCTCCAAACGAGACATCCCGCAAGGCGCATCAATCCGGCGCAACACCTCCCCGCCCGCATCCATTAGCCAAAGCCGCAGATGAGAGGTGCCCCAATCCGCAGCCACCCATGCAGGCATGCCCTCAGCCATCGGCACGCCCCCGCAGACAGTGCTGCGCAATTACAGATGGCTTCATGGTGGCTCCTCCTTGGGACTCGCGCACACAAGACGCGCCCCGCCTACTTCTTTATTGCAAAAATACTCAAAATCCCGCCCGCGCCCGAAAGCGCAGCGCTTGGAACCTGCGCGGCAATGCCCTCCACCAGCACCAAAACCCGTCGATCCCAGAGCGCAATCTTCGCCAGAGCAAGACCCGTGTCAATCGCAGCCCCTCAGGTTTCCAGCGCCCTGCCTCACGCAAGGACACGTTGGAAACACCGACCAAAAAACCACATAAAGGTGCATTTTTTAAAAATCTTTCAAAGGTTTATACGAAATTTTCCACCCACACGAATAGGTAAACCGAAAGGATGGGTCGGCTCTCTATCCTAAAGATGCCTGAAATTTTTTACGCATCTGGCGTTCTTTTTACTAACCCGACACAAGATATCATGGATTTCACCTATGAATGGCGATCAGACCCCTCAAAGCGTCAGCTTCATGGCGACCAACGACCGCCCTAACGTGCGCCGCGCCCTGAACTACCTGTCCAACCCTGTGATGATTGCCGACAAGGATCTGATCATCCGCTATGTAAACAGGGCTGCAACGCAGATGTTCCGGCAGATCGAAGGGGATCTGCGCAAAGACCTTCCCAGATTTGACATCAACAAGATCATCGGTCAGCCGATGGACGTGTTCCACAAAAACCCCGCGCGCCAGCAAAAGATGATGATGCACCTTCGCGAACCTCTGAACGGTGCTTTCCGCATCGGCGGGCGCGAACTGGCCTTTCTGGCCTCGCCTGTGCTGAACGAAAACAAAGAACTGGTCGAAGTCTTTGTAGAGTGGCGCGACCAGACCGAATTGAAGCATGCACAGCGCCAGACATCCCAACTGCTGAACTCGGTTGAAGGCGTCGCGAACGAGCATCTCAAAGGGATGACCAAAGCGCGGATCGACACATCAGGGCTGGACCCCGAATACGAACGTCTTGGTGCGCGGATCAACGATATGGCCAGCTACCATATCAACGTAAAAGACTCGATCCTGACCTCGGTTCAGGCCTTCGCCGAAGGGAATTTCCACGGCAGCTTCCCCACCTTTGAGGGGGATGACAAAGCGGTCAGCGAAGCTATGGCCTCGGTCCAGACGGCCTTTGTCGGCGTCACCGAAGAGATTGCCGATCTGGCTGCCGCGATCGTGCGGGGCGATCTCTCTGCCGAGGTCAACAGCAGCCACTATACCGGCGCCTACAAGAAGATCATCGACGATTTCGGACAGGCGTTCGAATCCCTGAATGGCACGATCCACGAAATCCAGACCCAGGTCGCTGAGATCAATTCCGACATCAGCGAAGTGACCCGCAGCGCCAACACCCTGCACGGCAACGCCCAAGCCCAATCCACTGCAGTCGAAGAAATCTCGGCCACCGTGGAAGAGACCGACAGCATGGTTCAGGCGAACGCGACCGCAACGCGCGGCTCGTCCAAGCGGGTAGATGCGGCGCTGGCCAGCATCAGCCTTGGCCAAGAGCGGATCGTGGAAATGGTCAGCGCAATGGATGACATCAAGCGGTCTTCCGACGATATCAGCCGGATCATCAAGACCATTGATGACATCGCCTTCCAGACCAACCTGCTGGCCTTGAACGCCGCCGTCGAGGCTGCCCGCGCTGGCAACCACGGTCGCGGCTTTGCAGTGGTGGCCCAAGAGGTGCGCAACCTTGCAGGGCGCTCGGCAAAAGCTGCGCGAGAGACCTCGCAGATGATCGAAGACTCGGCCACCCGCGTGCAACTGGGCAGTGAACTAGCGCAGCAGACCCGCGAATCCTTCGAGAGCATCTCGGAAAACGTCAACGAGATCGGCGCCGAGACCAAGCGCATCGCCGCCAGCAGCGAAGAACAGTCCCGCAGCACCGCTCAGGTCAACATCGCTTTGACCGAACTGTCGAAATCCACCCTGTCGAACTCGAACCAAGTGGAAGAACTGGCCTCGGCAGCCGAGCGGATGGAAGTTGGCACCGGCACTGTCCGCGAGATGGTGGAACGCTTCCAGCTGCGCAAAGTGAAAGCAAAACCAAAGGGGCCCGATCTTTCCAATGCCTCGCCCGAGATGCTGGCACAGATTCAAGCCTATCTCGCCCGTCAGTAAATCACCCGTCCCGACAGTCTTCGCCGCGCCCGGCCAGTCGGGGCGCGGTTTGCATTTTCAGTCCCCGCAACTGCCACCGCGGAACGCACCGAATACATCGCATTTCAACGATGCATTTTTAATCCAACAAGTGACGTAACGGCAGGACAATCGTTTTGCCCAAGAAAGGGCAACCGGAACATGTTGCCTTTTTTGATCATATGATCAAACATCGCGCCACGGGTCTTTTGTACGACCCGCAACAACTCAGACCAGCGCGCCGAAGGGGCAAACGATCCGACCAAGACCCTGCCGTATTCATGCAAAAAAGGGCTGGCCGTGCGCTGTCGAATCCAACACGGGAGATTTGAATGAAAATCCGTAACTTCCTGACCACCACTGGTCTGCTATGTGTGATGGCTGGTGCCGCCGCCGCACAACAGACCTTAGTTTATTGCTCCGAAGGCTCGCCCGAAGGTTTTGACCCGGCGCTGTACACCTCGGGCACCACGTTCGACGCCTCCGGTCAGACCGTTTATTCGCGTCTGGTCGAATTCAAGACCGGCACCACCGAAACCGTGCCTGCACTGGCCGAAAGCTACGAATCTTCGGCTGATGGTCTGGAATACACCTTCCACCTACGTCCCGGTGTGAAGTTCCACGAAACTTCGTATTTCACCCCCAGCCGCGACTTCAACGCAGACGACGTGATCTTCACGTTCGAGCGTCAGATGAAGGAAGATAACCCCTACTACACCGTCTCGGGCGGCACCTGGGAATACTTCAACGGCATGTCGATGGGCGACCTGATCAAGACGATCGAGAAGGTCGACGACATGACCGTCAAATTCGTCCTGAACCGCCCCGAAGCGCCCTTTATCGCGAACCTCGCGATGGAATTCGCCTCGGTCGTGTCCAAGGAATACGCAGACGCCATGCTGGCCGCCGGCACACCTGAAATGCTGAACCAGCAACCCATCGGCACCGGCCCGTTCCAGTTCGTGGCCTATCAGAAAGACGCGGTTATCCGCTATGCCAAGAACCCCACCTACTTCCGTGAGGGTCTGCCCAAGCTGGACAACCTGATCTTTGCCATCACGCCCGATGCATCGGTCCGCTACCAGAAGCTGCAGGCAGGCGAATGCCACGTCATGCCCTATCCGAACCCCGCCGATATCGCAGACATGAAGTCCGCAGAAGGCGTGAAGATGATGGAGCAGGAAGGCCTGAACGTAGGCTATCTGGCCTACAACACCAAGGTCGCGCCCTTTGACAAGCCCGAGGTCCGCAAGGCCCTGAACATGGCCATCGACAAGCAGGCGATCATTGATGTGGTCTTCCAGGGCTCGGGCCAGATCGCAAAGAACCCGATCCCGCCGACCATGTGGTCCTACAACGATGCCGTTCAAGACGACGCTTATGATCCCGAGGCCGCCAAGCAGGCGCTGGCCGATGCAGGCGTTTCGGATCTGTCGATGAAAATCTGGGCGATGCCCGTGCAGCGTCCCTACAACCCCAACGCCCGCCGTATGGCCGAGCTGATGCAGGAAGACTTTGCCAAGATTGGCGTGAACGTCGAGATCGTCAGCTATGAATGGGGCGAGTATCTGGACCGCTCGAAGGATCTGGACCGTGACGGTGCCGTTCTGCTGGGTTGGACCGGTGACAACGGTGATCCGGACAACTTCCTTGCGGTTCTGCTGGGTTGTGACGGTGTCGGCGGCTCGAACCGCGCCCAGTGGTGCTATGAGCCCTTCAACGACGTTATCCAGAAGGCCAAAACCATAACCGATCAGGCCGAGCGCACCAAGCTGTACGAAGAAGCTCAGGTTATCTTCAAAGAGCAGGCGCCTTGGGCGACCATCGCGCACTCGGTCGTGTTCATGCCCATGCGTCCCGAAGTGGAAGGCTACGTGGTACACCCGCTGGGTTCGCATATCTTCACCGAAGTCAGCCTGGCCCAGTAATCCTGCGCTGATCTGACCTCAGGGCGGTGGCCGGTCTTTCCGGCCCCGCCTTTCCTGTTTCCACAGACCCTGCCAAGGACGCCTTCATGCGTCCCGAGCCAAATATGAGGCGCCATAAATGCTGCGCTACCTTCTTTCCAAATTATGGACCTTTGTGCCGACCTTCATCGGCGTCACAATCATCTCGTTCGCGTTCATCCGCGTGCTGCCCGGTGACCCGATCATCGTGATGGCCGGAGAACGGGGCGTGACCCCCGAACGCTATCAGGAACTGATGCACCAGTTCGGCTTTGACCAGCCGATCCATGTGCAGTTCTGGAACTACCTGACCGGCGTGCTGCAAGGGGATCTTGGCACCAGCTATGTGACCAAGAAACCCGTCTGGGACGAGTTCTTCGCCCTCTTCCCCGCCACGCTAGAGCTGTCGATCTGCGCGATCATCATCGCCATCGCCCTCGGGATTCCCGCTGGCGTCATCGCCGCGGTGAACCGGGGCAAGTTCTTTGACCGTGCCCTAATGTCCACCGCCCTGATCGGCTATTCGATGCCGATCTTCTGGTGGGCGCTGCTGCTGATCATCGTCTTTTCCGGCAACCTTGGCTGGACGCCGGTGTCAGGCCGCATCAGCCTGATGTTCTTCTTCGACAATGTGACCGGCTTTATGCTGATCGATAGCCTACTGTCGGGCCAGAAAGGCGCGTTCGCCTCGGCGGTGCATCATCTGGTTCTGCCGTCCATCGTGCTGGCCACGATCCCGCTGGCGGTCATTGCCCGCCAGACCCGCTCGGCCATGCTAGAGGTTCTGTCCGAGGATTACATCCGCACCGCCCGCGCCAAGGGCCTGTCGCCCCTGCGCGTCAACGGTCTGCACGCCCTGCGCAACGCCATGATCCCTGTGATCACCGTGATCGGCCTCTCGGTCGGCACCCTGTTGGCAGGCGCAATCCTGACCGAGACGATCTTCAGCTGGCCCGGCATCGGCAAATGGATGGTCGATAGCATCTTCCGCCGTGACTACCCCGTCGTCCAAGGCGGCCTGTTGCTGGTCGCTGTTGCCGTCATGCTGGTGAACCTTGTCGTGGACCTGCTCTACGGCCTTATCAACCCCAAAATCCGGAAGCGCTGAGATGGCCGATACCACCACGCCCACCCGCCCCAGCCGTCTGGCCGAGTTCTGGCAGTACTTCAGCGAGAACCGCGGCGCAGTCATTGGCCTTTATGTCTTTGCGTTCTTTGTCATTCTGGCCTTGGGCGCCGATTTTATCGCGCCCCATGACCCGACCGTCCAGAACCGCAGTGCCACCCTGCAACCGCCCTTCTGGCAGGAAGGCGGCAGCCTTGAATACCTGCTGGGAACCGATCCCTTGGGTCGCGATATCCTGTCCCGCCTGCTGCATGGCGCGCGCTATTCGTTCTTTGTCGGCGTCGTCGTTGTGGTGATCGCCAGCTTTGGCGGCATCGTTATCGGCCTTATCGCCGGTTTCGCGCCCAAATGGCTGGACACGATCATCATGCGCGTCATGGACATCGTGCTTTCGTTCCCCTCATTGCTGCTGGCACTGGTGCTGGTCGCCATTCTGGGGCCGAGCCTTCTGAACGCAATGATCGCCATCGCCATCGTTTTGCAGCCTCACTACGTGCGCCTGACACGTGCGGCGGTGATGACGGAACGGTCCAAGGACTATGTGATCGCCAGCAAGGTCGCTGGGGCCAAACTGCCCCGCCTGATGTTCAAAACCGTGCTGCCGAACTGTCTGGCACCGATCATCGTGCAAGCGGCGCTGTCGTTCTCGAACGCGATCCTTGATGTGGCCGCCCTTGGCTTTCTGGGCATGGGGGCGCAGCCGCCGACACCGGAATGGGGCACCATGCTGGCCGAGGCCCGCGAATTCATCCTGCGCGCGTGGTGGGTCGTGACCTTCCCGGGTCTGGCGATCCTGATCACCGTGCTTTCGATCAACCTGATGGGCGACGGGCTGCGTGATGCGCTCGACCCCAAACTCAAGCGGAGCTGATGCCATGAGCCTGCTACGCATCCGAAACCTCTCTGTCGATTTTGCCACTGCGGGCGGTGCTTTCCGCGCAGTGGATGGCGTCGACATCACCGTAGACGAAGGCGATGTTCTGGCCATCGTGGGCGAGTCCGGCTCGGGCAAATCCGTGTCGATGCTGGCCATGATGGGCCTCTTGCCTTGGACCGCAACCATCACCGCCGATGAAATGAGCTTTGATGGTCGCGACCTGCGTGACCTGACGGCCAAACAACGGCGCAAGGTCATCGGCCGCGATATGTCGATGATCTTTCAGGAACCTATGTCGTCCCTGAACCCCTGCTTTACCGTGGGTTTCCAGATCAAAGAGGCGCTGAAACAGCACCTTGATCTGACCAAGGCGCAGCGGCACCAGCGAGCAATTGAACTGCTGGATCTTGTCGGCATCCCTGACCCCGAACGGCGGCTGAACGCCTTTTCGTTTCAGCTCTCGGGCGGTATGAGCCAGCGCGTGATGATCGCCATGGCCCTTGCCTGTAAGCCGCGTCTTCTGATCGCGGACGAGCCGACCACCGCGCTGGACGTGACCATTCAGGCGCAAATTTTGGATCTGCTGACGGACCTGCAAAAGGAAACCGGCATGGGTCTGATCCTGATCACCCATGACATGGGTGTGGTCGCGGAAACTGCTCAAAGAGTGCAGGTGCAATACGCCGGTCAAAAGGTCGAGGAACAGCCCGTGCAAACCCTGTTCACCGAACCTCACCACCCCTACACCACCGCGCTCTTGGCTGCGCTGCCAGAGCGGGCCACGACGAAGCGTCTGCCCACCATTCCGGGCGTGGTGCCGGGGCAGTTCGACCGGCCCGCAGGGTGCCTGTTCTCGCCCCGTTGCCAATATGCCGATGACACCTGTCGCGGCGTCAAACCGCCCGTCCAAGGCCCCGAATTGGGTCTGGCGCGCTGCCACTATCCCCTTGGCGCCCCCGTGAAGGAGACCGCCCGATGACCGCCCCCGTTGTGACCGCTGAAAACCTGTCGCGCCATTATCTTGTGGGCGGCGGGCTGTTTTCCAAACCCAACACCGTGCGGGCTTTGGCCGAGGCCAGCTTCTCGATCCAGCCGGGTAAAACGCTGGCAGTGGTGGGGGAATCCGGCTGTGGCAAGTCCACGCTGGCCCGCCTTGTCACCCTGATCGAAGAGCCCACCGGCGGCGCTTTGACGCTGGATGGCAAAGCAGCCACGCCCGACAATTGGGACAGTCTGCGTGATACGGTGCAGATCGTGTTTCAGGACCCCTACGGATCGCTCAACCTGCGCCAGCGGGTCGGCGCGATCCTTGAGGAACCGCTGATCATCAACCGACCCCAGATGAGCGCCGCCGAGCGCACTGCCAAAGCGCGCGAGATGATGCAGTTGGTCGGCCTGCGGCCCGAGCATTACGACCGCTTTCCGCATATGTTCTCTGGCGGGCAACGCCAGCGGATCGCGATTGCGCGGGCTTTGATGCTAGAGCCGAAGCTGCTGGTTCTGGACGAGCCTGTCTCGGCCTTGGACCTGTCGATCCAGTCGCAGGTGCTGAACCTGTTGATGGACCTGCAAGAGCGGCTGAATCTGGCGTATCTCTTCATCAGCCACGATCTATCGGTGGTGCGCCACATGGCGGACGATCTGATCGTCATGTACCTTGGCCGCCCTGTGGAATTCGGCAGCCGTGATCAGGTGTTCAACACACCGCAGCACCCCTACACCAAGGCGCTGCTGTCCGCGACACCCACGACCGAGCCGCATCTACGCCGCGAACGGATCAAGTTGCAGGGCGAATTGCCCTCGCCCCTGAACGTGCCGGACGGCTGCCCCTTCGCACCTCGCTGCTGGAAGGCACAGAATGTTTGCCGCCAAACCCGCCCCGAGTTGGTCGGAGAGGGTCATGAAACCGCCTGCCACTTCCCCGAAGTATAAGGCGTCCCGTATCGCGGAAAAGGGCAGGCACCACGCCTGCCCTTTTTGCTGCGCAGCTTGTAGGACAGCAGTGATAGCGCTAGCACTATACCCTTGAGGGAGGACCAACCATGTCGGATCAATTCGCAATCTACCCCAGCCTGAAGGGCAAAACCGTGGTCATTAGCGGCGGGGCCTCTGGCATCGGAGCCGAGATCGTCAAAGGCTTTGCCGCCCAAGGGGCCAATGTCGGCTTTCTTGATATGGATGAGTCGAACGCCAAGGCGCTGGCCGATGCCCACGACAACGTCACCTATGAAATCTGCGATCTGCGCGACATTGCAGCCATGCAGGCCGCCATCGGCAAGTTGCGTGACCGTATCGGCGGCGCGGATGTGCTGGTGAACAATGCCGCCCGCGACGACCGCCACGACTGGCGCGAGGTGACCCCCGAATACTGGGACGAGCGTATGGCGACCAACATCCGCCACATGTTCTTTGCCATTCAGGCCGTCGCCCCCGACATGATCGAAAAAGGCGCGGGCGCGATCATCAACATGGGCTCGAACAGCTGGTTCGAGGCGTCCGGCAACATGCCCGCCTACACAACCGCGAAATCTGCCGTTCAGGGCCTGACCCGCACAATGGCCCGCGATCTTGGCGACCACCGCATCCGCGTAAACGCCGTCATCCCCGGCTGGATCATGACCGAGCGCCAGAAAGAGCTGTG
>JAYZYX010000224.1:0-6760 GCA_036139795.1 Pseudomonadota bacterium
ATTGGTTAACGCCCGATTAACAGGCGTTAACGGGGCGCGGAATTACCGGCGGCGTTTCACATTGCCGCCACGCTGACCGGCACGGCCTGCGGTGCTGCGGCCACGGGATTTGACGGCCTCTTCCTGCGCGGCCTCAACGGCGGACTGACGGGCCAGCGGGTCGTCGGCGACGGCCAGATCAACGGCCTCCAGACGCTTGATCTCGTCCCGCAGACGAGCGGCCTCTTCGAATTCAAGGTTTTCGGCGGCTTTGCGCATATCCGTGCGCAGCCCTTCCAGAACGGCCTGCATGTTGCTGCCCTGAAGACCCTTGTCGATGGTCGCGGTGACACGCGACATGTCGGTGTCGCCCTGATAGAGACCCGCCAGAACATCATCGATGTTCTTCTTAACCGTTTCCGGCGTGATGCCGTGTTCCTCGTTGTAGGCGATCTGCTTTTCGCGGCGGCGGTTGGTCTCGGCAATCGCGCGCTCCATGCTGCCGGTCATCCGGTCGGCATACATGATCACCTTGCCTTCGGCATTTCGCGCGGCACGGCCAATCGTCTGGATCAGCGAGGTTTCCGAGCGCAGGAAGCCCTCTTTATCTGCGTCCAGAATGGCCACCAGACCACATTCGGGAATATCCAGACCCTCACGCAGCAGGTTGATGCCGACTAGCACGTCAAAGGCCCCAAGGCGCAGGTCGCGCAGGATCTCAATCCGCTCGATCGTGTCGATGTCGCTGTGCATGTAGCGCACGCGGATGCCCTGTTCGTGCAGGTATTCGGTCAGGTCTTCGGCCATGCGCTTGGTCAGAACCGTTGCCAGCGTCCGCATGCCAGCGGCGGCTACCCTGCGGATTTCATCCAGCAGATCGTCCACCTGCATATCCACGGGGCGGATTTCCACTACGGGGTCCAGAAGGCCGGTGGGGCGAATGACCTGTTCGGCAAAAACGCCGCCCGATTGTTCCATCTCCCACGCGGCGGGGGTGGCGCTGACAAAGATCGACTGGGGGCGCATGGCGTCCCATTCCTCGAACTTCAGGGGGCGGTTGTCCATGCACGAAGGCAGGCGGAAGCCGTGTTCCGCCAGCGTGAATTTCCGACGGTAGTCGCCCCGATACATAGCGCCGATCTGCGGCACAGAGACGTGGCTTTCGTCCGCAAATACAATCGCGTTGTCGGGAATGAATTCAAACAGGGTGGGCGGGGGCTCGCCAGGGGCGCGGCCCGTCAGGTAGCGGGAATAGTTCTCGATCCCGTTGCAGACGCCGGTGGCCTCCAGCATCTCAAGATCAAAGTTGGTGCGCTGTTCCAGCCGCTGCGCCTCTAGAAGCTTGCCGTCCTTCACCATTAGGTCCAGCTGCTGGCGTAGCTCTTTCTTGATCCCATTGATGGCCTGTTGCATCGTCGGTTTCGGCGTCACGTAGTGCGAGTTTGCATAGACGCGGATTTTGTCAAAGGTATCCGTCTTTTGACCCGTCAGCGGGTCGAATTCGGTGATCGCCTCCAGCTCTTCGCCAAAGAACGACATCCGCCATGCACGGTCTTCAAGGTGCGCGGGCCAAAGCTCCAGCACATCCCCGCGCACGCGGAAACTGCCGCGCTGGAACGCCTGATCATTGCGGCGGTACTGCTGTGCGATCAGATCCGCGATCACCTGCCGCTGGTCATACATGCCGCCCACATGCAAATCCTGCGTCATGGCCCCATAGGTCTCGACCGAGCCGATACCGTAGATACACGAGACCGAGGCCACGATGATCACATCGTCCCGCTCTAGCAGCGCGCGCGTGGCCGAGTGGCGCATACGGTCGATCTGTTCGTTAATCTGGCTCTCTTTTTCGATGTAGGTGTCGCTGCGCGGCACATAGGCCTCGGGCTGGTAGTAGTCGTAGTAGGACACGAAATATTCGACGGCGTTTTCAGGGAAAAACCCTTTGAACTCGCCATAGAGCTGCGCGGCCAGCGTCTTGTTGGGCGCAAGGATGATGGCAGGGCGTTGGGTCTCTTCGATGACCTTGGCCATCGTAAACGTCTTACCCGTGCCGGTAGCCCCCAGCAGCACTTGGTTCTGCTCGCCATCCAGAATGCCGCCCTTCAGTTCCTTGATGGCCGTGGGCTGGTCGCCAGCGGGCTTGAACTGGGTGTGCATAACAAACGCCTTGCCGCCTTCCAGCTTTTCGCGGGCGCGAACATCGGCCCCGTGCGCCAGATTAGACGGGCCGGTTTTGTCAGAGTGGGCGTAGGGCATCGGGCAGATTCCTTTGTCAGCCCCTTCAATGTGGTCCAAAACGGGAACACTTCAACCCCGATTCCCGTACGCGGGGCGGGGAATTGGGGGGGAAGGCCTGTTTGGTAGGGGACATAGGGGACATTGCATGTTCGACATGGGTGAAAACAGCGCAATTTTCGGAATCCCGCTTGCCCATTGGCCTGTGATTTTACATATGTCTCCTATCAGGTACCTGTAGGAGGCCCTCATGCGCGCACGCATCTATCGTCCCGCCAAGACCGCTATGTCGTCTGGCACTGCCAAGACCAAGCAGTGGGTTCTGGAATTTGCACCCGCCAGCGCACGTGAAGTGGATCCCCTGATGGGCTGGACCAGCAGCACCGACACGCAGGCTCAGGTCAAAATGCGTTTTGACAGCAAAGAGGCCGCGGTCGAATACGCGCAAGAGCATGGCATCGACGCCACCGTGACCGAGCCCAAGACCCGCAAGCCCAACATCCGCGCCCGCGGCTACGGCGAGAACTTCGCCACCGATCGCCGGACCGCTTGGACCCACTAATTTTGTGGATCGGGGTAAAGTTGTCTCGAAATCGGGGCAAAGATTTCGCGGAGCCCCAGATCTAGATTTTGGCCTGTGCGGCGCACAACATGTTGATGCTGGCCGCGCCGCCGCTGAAATCCCCCGAAACTGACTTCCACAGGGCGACCCAACCGGTCGCCCGTTGCATTTCCAGCCCTGCCAGAGTGCCCATCATGACCATCACCCACCTCGTTACCCACAATGGCGGCTTTCACGCGGATGAACTGCTGTCCTCGGTCATCCTGACCCGCCTGTTCCCGCAGGCCGAAGTGGTGCGCACCCGTGACACTGCATGGATCACGCCTGGCGAAGGCAAGATCATCTATGACGTGGGTCGCGACTATGACGCTGATGCGGGCATCTTTGATCATCACCAGCGCCCCAATCCCGTGCGTGAGGATGACCAGCCCTATAGCTCCTTCGGTTTGATCTGGAAGCACTACGGTCTTGAGTACCTGCGCGCCTTGGACATCCCCGAGGCCGATCTGGAAGACATCCACGCTAGCTTTGAGCAGAGCTTTGTTCTGCCCATCGATCTGATGGACAACGGTGCGATGAACCCCTCGGCGGCGGGTCCGCTGACGTCGCTGACCCTCTCGGTCCTTTTGGAAAGCCTGAAGCCGGTCTTCGACAATCGCAGCCCCGATGCGGACGATAAAGCCTTCGCCGAGGCGCTGCCGATCGCGCGGGCCTTTGTCGAGGCGTCGATCACCAAGAAAGCCGCCAAGCGCCGCGCCGAAGCGATGGTGACCAAGGCGATCCACGATGCGGGCACCTCGCGCATTCTGGAACTGCCCATGGGCATGCCCTTCCGCTCGGCTATCGAGGCGACGGGCGCAGATCACCTGCTGTTCGTGGTAAACCCCCGCGATACGGATTGGTCCATCGGCGGTATCCGCATCAGCGGCGACAGCTTTGAACAACGCGCCGATCTGCCCGCTGCATGGGCTGGCCTGACCGATGAGGCGCTGGAAGAGGCCAGTGGCGTCAAAGGCGCCAAGTTCTGCCACAACGGTCTATTCATCGCCGTGGCCAGCACCCGTGAGGCTGCCATGAAGATGGCCGAACTGGCCGTTGAAGAGGCAGAGCGCACAAGCCCCGCCGCCTGATCCCGCAGGAGGGTGACATGGAGTTTCTGCTGAACGGCGATGTGAAGGGGCGAACGACGATCCTTCTGGCCCACGGCTCTGGCGCAGCGATGGACACCCCTTGGATGGACATGGTCGCCGAGGGGCTGGATGCCCAAGGCTTCCGCGTCGCCCGTTTTGAGTTCAGTTACATGGCCGCCCGCCGCACGGGCGGCTCAAAACGCCCGCCTGCCAAGGCCGAGACCTACGCGCCGGAATTCCTTGCTGCCATTGACGCGCTTGCCTGCGACGGCCCGCTGATCATCGGGGGCAAAAGCATGGGCGGCCGCGTGGCTAGCCTGATTGCGCAGGGCCAATATGAGGCGGGACGGATCAAGGGCCTGCTGTGCCTCGGCTTCCCGTTCCACCCGCCGAAAAAGCCCGACAACCGGCGGGCCGAGAACCTGGCCCAGATCACCTGTCCCACCCTCATCTGCCAAGGCACCCGCGATCCCTTCGGCACGCGGGACGAGGCGGCAGCCTATGATCTGTCCGATGCCGTCACCCTGCACTGGCTGGAAGACGGGGACCATGACCTGAAGCCCCGCAAACGGGTGACGGGAAAGACGCTTGAGGAACATTTGTCGGATGTGACCCAGCGCGTCGCCGAGTGGTCCAATATCTAGCCCGTTAGTCTTGCGCCAAATACTGCCGCGCTGCCTGTTTGATGGCTTGGGTCAGGGGGGCGATGGCCTCGGCCATCAGGCGACTGAACTGCCAGAATGGTGCACGATCGATGGATGCGGACCGTTCCGAACTCGTCCGCGCGATACCAGCCGGTCCGTCTTGGTTGACGCCGCACAGACGACCGGATCGGGCTCTGATCCGTCGGCATCGAGAAGGCCCACTGCCACCGTCCTGCGCGTACTAGGCGAGGTTGCGGTCTGCAATGAGGCTGTCCGGTGAGAGTACCGGATCAGCCACCACTCCGGAAGCGCTGGTCAGGGAGAGGGTCAGGAGGACCCGCGAAGAGGCCGAGAGAGCCTTCTGGGCGATGAGACAAGTGTGTATCTTCCCTTTCCCCGAGGGGTCAGCGATTATCGTCGCGATATCTACATCTAGAGAGCGTACCATGATGATCACAGGTCTATTTCGCAGGGCGGTTCTGGCCGCGGTCATCGGGAGCGTCGCGCCGACCATCGCCAGTGCCGATACCTCCACCTGTACCGTAAAATCCCTCTCGATCGAAACCCGGAAAGGTGCGGTTTCTGTATCCATCGAGGTCGCCACGACGCCGGAAACACGCGAGCTGGGCCTAATGAACCGGACCCAACTTGCTCCGGACGCAGGGATGCTGTTCGTCTATCCGCCTGACAGGGCCATCGCCTTCTGGATGAAGAACACGTTGATCCCTCTCGACATGCTGTTCATCGACGGCGCGGGGGGCATTCAGTTCATAAAACACGAGGCGCAGCCGCATGATTTGACACCGATTCCGGGTCCGACCGGGATCGCGGCGCGGGCGGCCCTTGAGATTAACGGGGGGCGTGCGGAAGAGCTTGGGATTGAGGTCGGGGACCGGATCCGGCCCATTTGGGCCGAGGAAGGAATGGGCTGCGAAGGTTCTTAACGCGGAACCGGACCCGCCGCCTCGAGCGCGTTGCTTCTTATAAACGAGCGTGTCAGGAAGGCCCCCTCATCAACCACGACCAGATTCACTGACGCACCTTTCCGAGAATGACCGCGAAACCCTGTTGAAAGCCCTGAACGCTAGGGATCCTTATTCCAGGCGCGAATGGCGAATGCTCTCCTCCTGCTGGCGGAAGGGGCTGAGTACGAAAGATGTTGCGGGTCTTATCTATCTGGACGAGGCGAGCGTCGCCGGGTGGCAGGCCCTGTTTTCAAAACGGGACCAGAAGCCGGCATGACGAACTTACGCCATGGGGCGGTGTGGTTAGACAGCATGGCTGTACCCTCGCCTTGCGGGACATGTCTCATCCGAAGCATCATTAGTCAGTATAGTCGGGAGCGCGGTGATGTCTGCGATCATCAGGAACTAGCCAAGGCCCGCGCCCGAGCGCGGGACGAAGAACGGTTGCTCCGGGACGAGAAGCCCCGTACGAGCTCAAGCGGAAGAACCTCGTGTTTCGGGGGATGGAAGGACGTAATCGGGCTCAAGCCGAAATATATGCCGAAGGGTTTCGACGACGTGCTCTGTCCTCCCAGAAGCTGGTCGAGCGATCTGGGGTATCCACCCCTCCAGTTCTCGGTGACATCCAACAATCACGCTCCATCAGGAAACCGCGGCCCTGATTGATCAAGCGCGTCCTGTCCCACACGAGACGTTCCCGCACGCGGTGCAGGGCCTGAAGATAAAGCTGCTCTTCTGACTTGATCGCAACGAATGACATCGTCGGTCGCGTCGCGGCTTCGGCAATGGCCTCCGCATCACGGTCATCGTTCTTGTGAGCCTTCACATAGGGCCGGACGTAGAGCGGCGACATCAATCGAGGCTCATGTCCCTTCTCAAGAAAAAAGCGCCCGATGTGGTGCACCGCGCCACAGGCTTCCATCGCGACCCTGCAGGGAGGAAGCTCATCAAGAAAATCCAGTAGCCGATGCCGCTGGAGCCATCTGCTAAACATAACCGCGCCCACTTCATCCAGTCCGGCAAGACTGTAAACGGTCCTGCCCAAATCAATGCCCAGAACCTTGATGTCCATCTGATGCTCCTCTCTCTCCCCCTATGCTGCCACGGTAGAAGCGGATTGGTGGGAAGGCAGTTCATCCCATTAGCTCACAACCCCAACGCAAACACGCGCATAATGGCATTCTGTCGCCACTCGAGTTCGAAGGGCAGCAAAAGATGTACATCTAAGGCGTCTAATAAATG
>JAYZYX010000225.1:0-6280 GCA_036139795.1 Pseudomonadota bacterium
AAAGGGCCAGATCTTCATGGCGCTGATGCCGTTGTCCAACAGGTCTTCGGCCAAGGCACCTGCATCGGTCATGAAGGCGTCTAGGTCCTCATAGGGACCATCTCCACGGTTCCACGTGTCCACCGGCTTGATCTTGTTGGTGCGCACATAGCGGGTGCCCGCGCAGGTGTTATAGACCCGCACCCGATCCCAGCTTTGCCCCCCAAGCATCACATGCACCGGCTGGCCCGCCACCTTACCAAAGATATCCCACAGCGCTATATCGACGGCCGAGGCCGCGCGATACTCCACCCCGGTCGAGGCCTGAGCGTTCGGCAGATTGACCATCTCTTTATGCAGCGCCTCGATGTTCAGGGGGTTCTGCCCCAACAGACGCACAGCCAAAGTGTTGTGGATGTGGGCTTCGCAGGCTTCGGCCCCGTAAAAAGTCTCGCCCAGACCGGTGATACCCGCGTCGGTTTCCACATGGACCCAAAGCACATTGGCGAATTCTTCGGCCCGATAAGTGCGGATGGCCGTGATCTTCATCTGATGTCTCCTCCCGATGCATCAGCGCCTTGCTAGCCAGTCCGCCGAAGCACTCGCAAGAAAACTGGACAATCAGAATTGAATTGTCCGACAATTCGGCGCAAATTTTCCAAAAACATGCAGAAAGTCGCTATGCCTGCTGATCGTCCCGCCCCGAACCTGCCAGAGCGCGCCATGGCCGGTATCCGCGCCCTGATCCGTGATCAGGGGCTGGTCCCCGGTGATGCGCTGCCCTCCGAGACCGCTCTGGCCGAACATCTGGGCGTCTCGCGTTCCGTCACCCGTGAGGCGATGCGCGGCCTTGCGACCTTGCGAATCCTTGAGATCGGCAAATCCCGCCGCGCCCGCGTGGCAATGCCTGATGCCTCATCCCTCAGCGTCATTCTGGACCACGCCACCCACGCCAAAGGCCTGAGCATCCAGCAAATGCTGGACGTGCGCCGGACGCTCGAGTTGCGCACAGTCAGTCTGGCCGCCCTGCGCCGCACCGATGCCGAAGCCGCCGAACTGCTGGATCTCACCTCGCGTATGTTCAAAGCACTAGAAGGGGATTACTCCGCCCTGATGGAGCTGGATTTGCGGTTCCATTCGGTGATCGCCAAGGCCTCGGGCAATGACCTCTATGCGATGCTGATCGACAGTTTTCAGGTAATTACCCGCAAGACTTGGGCCATCGGTTGGCGTTCGCGGGGCACCCACGCTAACCGGCTTGAGAACCTGAAATGCCATGAGCGGATTGCGACAGCCATCATGGCCCAAGACGCCACCCGCGCCGAAGCGGCCATGTCCGAGCATTTCGACAGCGCGGTCAACGTGCTGCTGCGGGCGGGCGTCACCTGATCCGGCTTGAGACTAGCCTTTAATCGCCTGCACCACCTGTCCGCGCACCCATTTGTGCATTTCCGATCCTTGGGTCCGCGCCGTCCAAACCATCTGGATTGCCACCGGCGCATCGACCGGACAGCGGGTGACATGCAGACCTTCACCCAGTTCTTGTGACAAGCGTTCAGGGATCGTCGCGACCAACTGCGTACCAGCGATCAGGTTGTGAATGCCCGCCGGACTGGGGGTCTTGATCGCAATGGACAGGGCGTGTCCGCGCTGTTCAAGATACTGCATGTAACGCGATTTCCAGCGCCCCCCGTAGGTGATGTAGATATGCTCCAACGCCAGATAGTCGTTTAACGCTAAAGCCTTGCCCGCCATAGGGTGGGACGGGTCCATCAAGCAGACATAGGGGTCTTCATAGAGGGTCCGGCTATAAAACGCCGCGCCCAACTGAACAAACGGGCCGATCAACATATCCGCCTCGGTCCGCAGCAGCTTGTCGTGGCCCAGATATCCTGCATCCACAATCTCGACCTTGATACGCGGGGCAGCGGCACGAATTCTGCGCACCAGACGCGGGATGATGAGCGCCCGCTCATAGAAGTTGCAGGCGATGGTGATCGTCTCGGCGCTGCTGGCGGGATCGAACTGGTGTGGCGCTGAGAGACGGGTGAAACGGGCCAGCAAGTCGCCCCCCTCGGTCACAACCTCTTCGCAACGGGGCGTGGGCAACAACTGCCGCCCCTCGCGCACGAACAGCGGATCTCCGAACACCCCGCGCAGCTTTTCGATGGTGTAGCTGACGACCGATTGCGTCACCTCTAGCTCTTCCGCCGCGCGGGTGAACGACCCGAGCCGGTAGACCCGCGCCAGCACATCCAGCGACCGGAAATCCACAGAAAGCGGATCGATTTTATGCGCCGCCATGGCTCTCCCCCAGTTGCATCGAAAAATCCGATGCTAATTATCGGATCAATCGTATTGATAGATGCCGCGCCTCAAGGTTACCTGTCAACGCTACAGCTTTGGGAGGAGACCTGTAGATGCGCAATTTACCCGTGGATGAGGCCGTCACACTGGCCGATCTAAGCCGTGATCCCTATCCGATCTACAAACGGATGCGCGCCGAAACGCCCGTGGTGCGCATGGCGCAAACCAAGCGCATTCTGGTGACCAAGGCCGATCTGACCAAGTGGATCAAGGAAAACCCCGAGATTTTCAGTTCGGACGATCCGACCACCCCCATGAAGCCCGCCTTTCAGGCCCATACCCTGATGCGCAAGGATGGCGATGAACATCGGGCCGAACGGATGGCCATGCAGCCTGCGTTCTCGCCCAAGGTGATCCGCACCGATTGGGGTGATCTTTACCGCAAGATCGCCGAGGACTACGTGGGCCGTTTGCCCCGCGGGGAAACCGTTGATCTGTTCACCGACCTTTGCGGGCCGGTTGCTGCACGAATTCTGGCCCATATGTTGGGTCTGGAAGAGGCCACCGACGCCGAGATGCAGGACTGGTCCCAACGCCTGATCGACGGGGCGGGCAACTTTGGCTATGACCCCGCGCTGTTCGAGGCATCAGACGCGGCGAACGCCCAGATGAACGCGCTGTTTGATCGGTTAATCCCGCGCCACCAGTCAGAGCCGAACAACTCGGCCTTTTCGGTGATGCTGAACGCCAAGAACCCGATCCCGCTCAGCCAGATGTACGCCAACATCAAGATCGCCATCGGCGGCGGCATCAACGAGCCGCGCGACGCGCTGGCCACCATCGTCTATGGCCTGCTGACCAACCCCGACCAGTTCGAAGAGGTCAAACGCCGCGATCTGTGGATGGATGCCTTTGAAGAGGGCGTCCGCTGGGTCGCGCCCATTCAGGTCTCAGGGCGGCGAACCACCCAAGAGGTGCAGATCGGCGACTATCTGATCGGCCCTGAAGAGCGTGTGATGACCATCCAAGCCTCGGCCAACCGCGATGAGGCGATCTTTGGTGACGACGGCGAAGAATTTAACGTCTTCCGCGACAAGCACCCCCACCAGTCCTTCGGCAGCGGCCCCCATCACTGCGCTGGCGCCCATGTAGCGCGGCGCACTTTGGGGGAAATCATGCTGCCGCTGCTGTTTGACCGTTTTCCCAACATGACCCTTGAACGCCCGCAGGATGTGGTCTGGAGCGGCTTTGGCTTTCGCGGCCCGCTCAACCTGCCTGTAACGCTGAACTAACGGACGGAGACCTTCCCATGACCTCGATCACCTTCGTGCAGCCTGATGGCAGCAGCAAAACCGTGAATGCCGCCGACGGCGACAACATCATGCAGACTGCGGTTGCCAATAATATCGCGGGCATCTTGGGCGAATGCGGCGGCGCGATGATGTGTGCCACCTGCCACTGCTACGTTGAGGATACGCGTACAGGCAGCGCCAGCGACGGCGAAGAAGTCATGCTGGAATGCGCCGAAGATGAAATTCGCCCGACCTCGCGCCTCAGCTGCCAGATCAAGGTCACTTCGGAACTGGACGGGCTGGTGGTGCATCTGCCGCAGCCGATCGACTAAACCCTAAGCATTGATCTACGCGATAGGGCCTTGATCCGGATTGAGGCCCCATCCCGCGCCTTCGGTCGCTGGACAAGGCCCGCACCATCCGGCTAGGTGCAGGCAAGCGCAGTTAATCCCTTGCGCCCCATGCCGGCTCTGGCCGGTCGATCTACAGACAGCGATACCGGACGACACGATGGGAACGGACCTGCGCGATACGCGTCTGGCAAGGGCGTCTTGCGCTTTGGCCATCTTTTCAGCCCTGCTTGGTAGCACCGCTCCCAGCCCGCTTTACCCCCTTTATCTGGAAGAACTGCACCTGGGCAAAGGCATGGGAACGGCAATCTTCTCCACCTATGCAGCTGGCACGATGCTGGCGCTGCTGATCTTTGGCAAAATTGGCGGTCGGGTCAGCGATCTGCGCCGGATCATCGTCCCTGGCCTTCTGATGACCGCCCTTGGCGCAGTGATCTTTGCCGTCGCCCACAGCTTGCCGGTTCTGCTGGTCGGACGGTTCCTGAACGGCTTTGGCACTGGCGCGATCACCGGCATGGCCTCGGCGGCGCTGTTTGCGATCTACCCGCCGGACATGCGGCGGGTGGCAGCGGTGACAGCCACTGTGGCCTTCACGGGGGGCGCTGCGGGCGGCCCCTTGCTAAGCTCCCTTGCTATCTGGCTTGATCTGGCCCCGACGGTGACGCCCTTTGTGGTCATCGTCATTTTGGCAGTGCTTGCCGCAATCGGTCTGATCCTGTCCCACTGGCCGCGCAAGGGCATCTCCGCCCCATTGCCCGAATCCCCCCAAGGCACAGAGCAAATGGATATGCCGCTGTTCCTGCTTGCCTGTCTGGTGGTCTGCGTGGCGTGGATGCTGGGGTCGGTACTAATGGCGCTTGGGACGGATCTGGGGCTGACGGTCTATGCCCTGCATTCGCCAGCCTTGGCCGGACTGGTCCCCGCGATTTTCCAACTGTTCGGCGGTTTGGGCCAATACCTGTCCGGCCGCTATCCGGCGCAACGGGCAATCCTCGCGGGCCTTCTCGGCATGACTGTGGCGCAGATTGTTCTGATCGCCGCCATACCGGGTGCCGTTGGCGCGGTCCTGATCGCGCTGATGCCCGTGTGCGGGTTCTTCTATGGCGCGGCCTTTGTCGGTTCACTCGGAGCGGCCAACCGCGCCTCCACCCCCGCCACGCGCGAAGCCTACATCTCGCGCTTTTACATGGCCGGATATCTGGCGAATTCAGTGCCGACGGTGATCGTCGGCTACCTGAGCGACATCTTCAGCCTGAAATCAGCGTTTCTAGGATATTCGATTGTCATCATCGTACTGGCGATCGCCGGAATACTATTTTTACGTCACCTTGAGGCGGACCCATGGCGGCAGAGGCAAAGATAATCCGTCGATAAAATTGACAATTTCTTAACCCAGACCCAGAAATCTAAAATTCTCTAGAAATATTTACTTCAATATAATCAATACTTTACATCAATTCCTGCGCAACCCTACGCTGTTATCAGCCAGCTTTGTCGCGCATTGAGTGAAAGTATTGTGAACGAATTTCTCCGCCCCTCCCCGTTCTGGGACTTTGCTGAAACCCCGCCCCAGCGGACCGCACTGCGCCTACCCGATGGAACAACACTCAGCTATGGGGCCATAGATTGGGCCGCCAACACATGGGCGGCGCGGCTATCTGAGGCAGCCTTCGGCAAGCGGGTTGTTCTCGGGCTAGAGATCGACCTGTCCCCAGAAGCGATCAGCGCCTACATCGGCGCATTGCGCGGCGGCTTTTCTGTGCTACTGGCCGAGCCCGGTCAACTGGCCAAGAGCAAACCCTTGTTCGACCAATGGCGTCCCCCATTGACCATCCGCGCCGCTCATCCGGGCACCTGCGCCCCGATCACGATTGATGTCGATCAAAACGCACCGACCCCGCCACTGCACCCCGACTTGCGACTACTGTTGTCTACCTCTGGCAGCACGGGTGATCCAAAGCTGGTCCGCTTGTCAGCTCAGAATATCGCCTCGAACGCCGATGCTATCGCCGAATACTTGCGGATCACCCCCGTTGATTGCGCTGCCACCACCCTGCCTCTGCATTACTCCTACGGCCTCTCGGTCCTGAATTCCTACTTTGCAGCGGGGGCCAGCCTGCTTTTGACCGACCTGTCGGTGGTGGACGCGGACTTCCTGCCACTTGCAGCGCAGTCGGGCGTGTCCAGTCTAGCACTGGTCCCGCACCAGTTTGACCTACTGCGCAACACGACCTTTACCGGCGCCGAGCTGCCCAACCTGCGCTACATCACCCAAGCGGGCGGACGCCTACCGCTTGAGACCTTGGAATATTTCCATGGGCTAGGTGAACGGCATCTCTGGGATCTGGTGGT
>JAYZYX010000226.1:0-2863 GCA_036139795.1 Pseudomonadota bacterium
CAAAAGGGCAACAGGTGCATCTGTTCTATGGCAGCCGCTCTACCGGAGCCGACCTGCCTTATGCCGAGGAACTGACGCAATGGGCTGATCGCGGGCAAGTGACCTCGGTCGCGCTGGCGTGGTCACGCGGCGTGCGCCCGCGCTACGTGCAGCAGGCATTGCTGGATGACGCCGCCCGCCTGCAAAAGCTGATCGCAGACGGCGCGCGGATCATGATCTGTGGCAGTCAAAGCATGGGGTCCGGCGTGGCCGAGACATTGAACCAGATTCTTGAGCCTCTTGGCCTGACCGTTGACAGCCTTCGAAAAGAAAACCGCTATGCTGCCGATGTCTTCTGAAGCCGCCACACTGCCGGATGAGGCAAACCGGATCAGCCTGAACGGCCCGACCATGGGCAGTCACTGGTACGTCACCTACTTTGACGGCCCCTCAGACACCGGCCCGCTACGGGCGGCGCTGCAAGAGGCGGTCGATGCAGTAGATGACCAGATGTCCCTGTGGAAACCGGACAGCGCCCTGAACCGGCTGAACCGTGCGCCTGTTGGCGAATGGGTGCCGGTGCCGCCCCAGATGTTCATCGTGCTGGACAGCGCCTTACAGGTGGGGCGCGACTCTGGCGGGGCCTTTGATATTGCGGTGGGTGATCTGGTCAACGCTTGGGGGTTCGGCCCCGAACCTGCCAACCCTTCACGCATTGAGGCGTTGCTGCGCGGGCCGAAATCCAAGCATGCCCATGACATTCTGGAATTGGACCCCAAGACCCGATCTGCCCGCAAGCTTGCCCCCGCCCGCTTTGATCTAGGCGGGATCGCCAAGGGCTTTGGCACGGATGAGTTGGTCAGAACCGCCGCCCGTTTCGGCATCAAAGCCCTGACCTGCGGCATTGATGGCGACCTGCGCTGCGTCGGCACCAGGCCAGACGGCCAGCCTTGGCCCGTGGGGATTGAGCTGCCCGATTACGACAGCCGCAGCATCCATTCCGTGGTCGAGTTGGAAGACTGCGCAATTGCGACCTCGGGCGATTATCGCCACTGGGTCGATATTCAGGGCCAGCGCTTTAGCCACACCATGAGCGCCCGCGTCGGGGGGCCGGTATCGGGCGCCCTGTGCTCTGTCACCGTGCTGGCAGAAACCTGCATGATGGCGGATGCATGGGCGACCGTTTTTCTAGTCTTGGGCGAAGAGGCCGGACGCACGCTGGCCAAGGCCAAAGGCATCAAGGCCATGTTCCTGACCCGCCAATAACGCGGGCCAGACCTGCCCTACCCGAAACACATCTCACATCAGGCTAAGGCCCTGCCGGAAGAAAGGCAGGAAGCCGTCTGGATGCTCGCTCATGGGGAAGTGGCCAAGCTCGTCCATCACCGCCAGCGTCGCGCCGGGGATTTGGTCGGCAGTGCGCTTGGCGTCTTCGGGCGTGCAGGTCAGATCATAGGCGCCGACGATGATGTGGACCGGCGTCTTTGCCGTATCGATCATCGGCAGACGGGCAATCAGGCTGTCGTCCTTGGTGTAGAAGTTCAGATCACCACGGAACACACCGGGACCGCTTTGCATGAACATCCACAGGGTATTCCAACGCTCGGCCTCGGGCGCATAGGGCGAGATGTTGGCGCTGACCAACGCCGCGCCCATCTCGCCGCCATGGGCATCGGGACGGTGGAACCAGTCAATATCATACCAAGCAGGCTGAAAGTCCGATGCCTCAATCGCGATAAAGCCGCTGAACTTGTCGGGATGCAGCGCGGCCAGTTGCAGCGCGATACGTCCCCCCATCGAGCAGCCCGCAAGGATCGGCTTTTCCAGACCCAGAGCGTCAATCACAGCCAGCACGGTTTCGATGTAGGCCTCCGTTTGCAGCAAATATTCCTGCGTCTGGAACCCTTCGGGCGGCAGGGATTTGCCGTGCCACGGCATGTCAAAGGCGATCAGACGATGGCCGTCCGTGACCTCGGGCGTATTCATCAGATGCCGCCACTGACGGGTGTCCGCCCCCGCCGTATGCAGGCAGATCACAGGGCGCCCCTGTCCGGCCTCTTCGAAATAGATGCGCTGGGGCGTGCCGTCGATCTGCACACTCAGGTAGCGGCCGCAAATGGGTTCGATGGTCATTGAGCAGCCTCCTGCATTTCGCGCGGCAGGGCCATCACGTCTTTGAAGAAACGCAGGTTCTTGACCAGCGTCAGAATATTGCCGTCGATCCGGCCACGGCCCAGTTTCACAAGGCCGAAGATGTCGTGAAATCCGGGCTTGGGGCGCGTGGTCCAGAACTCGGCCAGTGCCTCTGCGTCAGTGCGGATCGCAAAGGTCCACGGCGTCTTGCGGCTGATCCCTTGGGCCACATCCACCAGCTGGCCCTTGTCAAAGGTCAGATAGAATTCCTGTTCGTCGATCTGCACCAGCACGGTTTCCGAAAACAGTGCCCCGAGGCGCTGCAGATACGGCCTGCGCGCGATTTCCGCCTGCATGAAGGTAAATTTCTCCAGCACGATACCCTCCCGTTCGCTGTGTCGGGGCCTTTGGTGCCACAGTCCAAGCCGCCCGCGCGATAGGGCTGAGGGTATTGGCTGATACCCTTCTTCACCTATGTTGGGTCAATTGCGGGTTGCATCTTGTTTCCGGTATCACCCGATACCCCAGCGCGCATTGGGTTGCCCGATCTTTTCGTCAAATCTCCCCATCAACACGAGCGGCGGAGGACGTTCGCCACGGCAGCGATACGGAGGAGGATTGCTAAATGGGCATCGTAAATCAGGAAAACATCACCGACGTCGTCATCGAAAGCCTTGGCAAACATGGCGAAATCACCGACCGCCAGCGCGAGATTATGGTCTCGATGCTCAAGCACATGCATGGCTTCATC
>JAYZYX010000227.1:0-6610 GCA_036139795.1 Pseudomonadota bacterium
TTTGTGCAGCACCCTGCTGGCCGCAAGCGCCGCATCAGCGGACACCGTGAACCTGCGCATCCAGACCCACCAAGCGCCTGAATCCGCCTCGGGGCGCATGGTGCAGGACTTTGTGAAAGACGTCGAACTCATGTCCGGCGGCTCGATCGATATCGAGATGTTCTACAGCTCGGCTGTTGTCGCCTCGGCCGAGACCTTCTCGGCGGCCGCGAACGGCATTCTGGACTGCGACATGACCAACGGCAGCTACCAGACCGGCCTGAACCCCGCCTATCAGTTCGTGGCCGACACAATGGGTGGCTATGATACGCCGATCCAGTGGCACGCTTGGCTGAAGTACGGCGGCGGCGCCGAGGCGATCAACGCCCTTTACGGCCCCGAAGGCATGACCTTTATCGGCGGCTATCTGGGTGGTCAGGAAAGCCTGAACTCGACCCGCCCGCTGAACGGGATCGAAGACCTGAATGGCTTCAAGTTCCGCTCGCCCCCCGGCATGGAGTCCGAGATTTTCGCCGCTCTCGGCGCAACGCCGCTGGTGATGGACTTCACCGAGATTTTTACCTCGCTTGAGACAGGGATCATTGACGGGGCCGATGCCTCGACTTTGGCGAACAACGTGGGTCTGGGGATTTATGACATCGCCAAGCACACCACCTATCCGGGCTTCCATTCCATGTCGGCGGACCATCTGGCCTGTTCGACCAGCGTATGGGAGTCGCTGGATGAGAGCCAGCAGGCGATCATGCGCACGGCGATGGATTCACTGGCGCTGAAACTGATGGCCCTGACCATCGTCGAAAACGGCGAGGCGCTGGCCAAGCTGCCCGAGCAAGGCGTCACGATCTATGACTGGTCCGCCGAGGATCGCGCCACCTTCCGTGAGGCCGCTATTGGCCGCTGGGACGAATGGGCTAAGAAAACCCCCGAAACCCAAAGTCTGGTGGACAGCCACAAAGCCTTTATCGCGCGGATCGGCTTGGGCAACAAATAAGCGTTTCATGACGTAAATTAAGGGTCGCGGGATGCCTCGCGACCCTTTTTCGTGTCTATGACGCTGGATTACTCTGCGCCCACGGGCAGCAGAATACCGTCAAAGAAGGCGGACAGTTCCGAATAGCCGTCCAACGGCAGAACGTTGGCGATATACTGGTCAGGGCGCACCACGATCATGCAGCCTTTCGCCCTGTCGATCCCGCGCATGTCAAAGATATCGCCCATGCCTTTGTGATCGGTGCAGAAGACCTTTTCATAGTCTTGCAGTCCCAGCTTGCCCTTCTTGGGTTTCAAGAGGCTCGGCATATCCTCATACGCCAGTTGGTCAAAGGTCTGCTGGAATATGGCGCGCACATCGATGATCGCATCAATATCCTCATCCTTGCGGGTATGCTTCACCACGGGCGAGGCTGGATCATGCTCCAACCAATCGGCCAGCTTGTGAATGGCCGAGCCCGCGTCCGAGCCATCCTTTGCCCCCGCAAAGGCATAGATGCGCCAGCGCCCGTCCGCCTCTGCGGCGTGACCCAGTTGCATCTGCATGGCATCGGCCACCCGCACGACGGGGGCAGAATGGAAGCGGCGACCAATCTGCTGGCCGCTGGCCAAGTCCTGATGCACCGGCTGCGCCGTCAGGGCCGAAGGGTCATACTTCACCGCCAGACCGCCGGTGAATTCGAGGTTCTCGATGAACTGCTTTTGGAAACGGGGCATGCCTGCGCCGTCCAGTTCCGACTGACCCGGAGGGGCGGACATGATGCGCGACCACGCATGGTCGGTGTCGATCAGGCGCTTTGCCTCGACCCAGCGTTCTTTGGAGTAACTGCGCAGGAGGCTGGCATCTGCACGGCCCGTCAACACGTGGATCAGCTTCCAGCCAAGGTTGAAGGTATCTTGCATGGATACGTTCATCCCCTGCCCCGCCTTGGGGCTGTGGGTGTGACAGGCATCCCCCGCCGTAAAGACACAAGGATTGCGATCCTCGCCCTCAGGCACATCGTCGAAACGGTCGCTTAGGCGATGCCCGATCTCATAGATCGACCACCAGACCACCTGCTTCACGTCGATAGTGTAGGGCTTCATGATCCGGTTTGCCGCCGCGATGATATCCTCGGCCTTGAGGTTGCGGTTGGCGACCCGCTCGTCAGGGTTCAGCTTGTCCAGTTCCACATACATCCGGAACAGATAGCCGCCTTCGCGCGGCAGGATCAGGATGTTCCCTTCCTTCTGCGAGGCGATCAGGCACTTCTGGCGCACATCAGGGAAGTCGGTGTTGGCTAGAATATCCATCACACCCCACGCCTGATGGGCCGCATCCCCGTGTAGCTTGCCACCAATCGCCGTACGTACGTTGGACCGCGCCCCGTCGCAGCCCACCACATAGCGCGCCCGCACGGTTTTTCGGTCGCCCGCGTTAATGCCGGTGTTCTCAAGGATCACGGTCACGGGGTAATCATCCGCATCAGGATCAATGGTCAGGTCCGCCACCTGCCACGAATAGTCAGGCACCAGTTTCGAGGGCGCGTTTTTCATCACGTCCAAGAACAGCTCATGCACCCGCGCTTGGTTGATCAGCGTATGCGGCATCTCCGAGCTATCGTCCGGCACGTCCTGCACCCGACCGACCCGCTGGATGTGATCGGGGTTTTCGGGGTTCGGCGTCCAGAAAGTGGTCTGATTGACCCAATAGCTTTCACGCTTCACCTTCTCGCCAAATCCGAAGGCCTGAAACATCTCCATCGTGCGGGTGTTGATCCCGTCCGCCTGCCCTTTTTCCAGCGGGCCAGGCTTGCGTTCAACGATCATGGTGTCGATCTGGGGGAACTGGGACAGCTGCGCCGCAAGACACAGCCCCGCCGGACCACAGCCTGCAATCAGCACATCGACCATTTCCGGCAGGGGCGCAAAGGGCGTCCGGTCGCGGCGATTTGGTGCTGCGTTCTTGATATCAGGGTCTCCCCCACGAAATCCGTCCATATAGAATTGCATCGCCCTACCTCCCCTTGGTTGATGTATCATTAATAACTATACTTATCATCTTTGGTCAAATAAAATATGTATACTTATTAATAGAGTGAAATTCCATATATTTCAGAATATTAGAAACTTCTCCATCTCGCAGCTTCAACATGGCCCGCCCACAGCTTGTTACCATCCACCCGTTCGGACGGGCCTGATTCCGGTCTGCTTCAGCGTTGACGTTCCGGCACAACGGCCCATCGCGCGCTAAACACTGCGCGACGAGTACGTCCAAACGTATGCATTAACCACCCGTTCATATGTAATGTGAAATTACGTATGGGATAAGCCCGTCCCAATAAAACCGCCCATTTGAGCGTCGTTTCCTAGTCCGATGGCCAAGAAACCTGCGGAGCATTTTCGCGGGCACAAAGCTTATGGAACTTGGAAGGGCAGACCGTGTCGAAAACTTTTGATGTCATTTATCTTGGTGTTCTAACCCAAATCGATGTCAACGAAGGTGATAATATTTCAGGAAATGCCACTGCGCTGCGCGGGCTGACCTTCGGAAGTCTCGGGAACCCTCTGGCCAATTCGCTGCAAACCCTGTCAGAGGTTGGGAATGTCGGGGATAATTACGACACCAACAACAATGCGGCGAATGATCAGTTTTCCGTCAACGGCGCGACTTACACCTTCGACGGCATCGCGGTTTACCAATCGACTGTGACGTTCACCGACGGCACCTCGATCAGCTATAATATCCGCATCGGGCAAACCACCACCGGCCAAACCTATATCCTTCCGAACCCTATCGGAGGTGAGGCTGAACAGGCCGCGCTTGCAGAAAAACCGATTGCCTCGGTGACCTTGAATGAAGTCGTAGCGAACGAAGCGGTGATGGCCGCCGACCGGATCGACAACGGCTTTACCAATGGCGTAGTGGACGGCACCAGCCTTGGGGACAACCTGCGCCTTGGCCATATTGATGTGCATGGGGACCAGATTGACGGCACCAACAATGTGATCAGCGGCGGCGCGGGCAACGACACCATCGAAGGTGGCGGCGGAGCCGATACCATCACAGGCGGCGACGGGGCCGACGTGATCTATGGCGACACCGAAGGCGGCGCGACCTATGGCACGCTGGATCCGGTGAACACGGACAACCTTCAGGACAACGGCCAGACCGAATCCTGGCAAACCCGCGCCGTTGAGTTGCTTGAGCTTGCGAACGGCAAGACCATCCTGATCTCGTCCGAGCGTCTGGCATCGACCGACGGCATCGCCAGCTATGAGGTCGACAACGATCCGACCTCAGCGACCTATGGTCAGATCCTTGGCGGCCAGATTAGCAAGGTCACGCAAACGGACCAAGGCAACGGCTTCCACAACATCGAGGCGATGACCAGCATCACCCTCAGTAACGGTGCCAGCTACGTCTACACTGCGGACCACGATACCGACACGATTGGTATCTCTAGCGTGAACAGCATGGGCACGCTGACCTTTGTGAACCGGATCAGCGGCAGCAATCTGGATGAGGTCGGCGAGCTTTCGGCGGTCGAAGTCGGCGGCACTGCCTATCTGCTGGCCACGGCGGGTGGCACAGCCGATGCGATGACGGTCTACCGGATCGGCTCTGACGGGCTGCTGACCCAGACCGATATCAAATACGACCAAGGCGGCGCGGGCGAGAATTTTCTGGCCGAAAGCGGACAAAGCTCTTCGTCGCTGCTGGAGAGCTTTACCAACAGCAGTGGCCAGACCTTTGTCATCTCGGGCGGGTCTGAAAACGGCATCGCCCTTTGGACCCTGAACAGCAGCGGCCAGCTGACTTTGCAGGATGCGCGGGCCGATGATGCGGCGGGCGCGGGTGACACCAATCCGGCGGGTGAAAGCCTGTCGCGTGATCTGATCGCCCCGAATGAGACCGGCCTGTGGAACGTCTCGGCCGGAGCCTTTGGCGAGATCGACGGCAAGACCTATCTGTTCGTGGGCGGCACCGATGATGATGTGGTGATCTTCCGCGTCGATGGTACCACCAGCTATGACCTGACCCTTGTGGGACAGTTGGACAATACCGTCACTGATATCTCGTCAATGGGGTTCATGCCCTCTGACGACGGTGGCGCGCTGGTTGTGGGCGGCGAACAGGGGGGCCTGTTCTTCTATAAACCGACCGTCAATGGCGATGGAACGGTCTCGCTGACCCAGACCCATGTAATTGCCGATGGCCCCGAAGGCGGTGCCGAGCTTCTGGATTCCGAAGATATCGACATCTCGGGCGGACTGCTGGTTTCGGCCAGTGAGGCGGACAGTGGCGTTGCGATCATCGACACAGGTCTGAATGATCCCGATCTGGTCAGCGCGGCAGGCAATGACAGCCTAAGTGGTGGTGCGGGCAATGACACCATCGACGGTGGCGCGGGCAATGACACGCTGGACGGCGGGCTGGACAGTGACATTCTGACCGGCGGCGCAGGCAATGACACCTTTGTTGTTTCAGGCGGGAATGACACCATCAGCGATTTCAACACCGGCAATACCGGTGCGCTTTTCGATGGCGACAGTACCAACAACGACTTTGTCAATCTGACACCCTACTATGACACGCTGAAAGAAATCTGGGCCGACCAAGCGGACGACGGCATCCTGAACCAGTCGAACACCACCGATACCCAAGGCAAGGCGGTCGACTATTCGGACAACACCCAGTTCAGCGGCGGCTCTTTGACCTTCACGGGGGCCACTGCCGATGGCACGACCTTTAGCAACGACAACACCGGTGTGGTCTGCTTCACCCCCGGCACCCTGATCCGCACGCCCTCGGGCGATGTCCCGATTGAGACGCTGGCGCCCGGTGACCTGATCGTCACCCGCGACAATGGCGTGAAACCCTTGCTCTGGGTGGGTCAGCGCAGTCTGGACGCGCAAGAGTTGGACGCGCAGCCCCATCTGCGCCCCGTCCTTTTGCGGCACGAGTTTTTCGGGTTTGACCGCGATCTGATCGTCTCGCCCCAGCATGGGGTTTTGCTACGAACAGATGTGCGCGGCGGGGATGAGATCCTCTATCGGGCGATCCACCTTGCCCGCCTGCCCGGCGGTGCGGTGCGCCAGATGCTTGGTTGCCGCGCGGTGACATACATGCACCTGCTGTTTGACCAGCATGAGGTGATCTTTGCCAACGGCGTCCCCAGCGAAAGCCTCTACCCCGGCCAAAACGCCCTTGGCAGCATGGACGCCGCTGCCCGCCATGAGGTGTTCGAGCTGTTCGGGGACTTGGCCGACCTGCCCACAGGCGCTGCCTATGGCGCACCTGCACGGGATTATTCGCGCACATCAAAGCTGCCTGATCACCTAAGCGCCCTGCGTCACGCCGGTTAAAGACCGGCTAGGCGCGGGACGATTGCCAGCGCTCGAATTCGCGCTCGGCAGTTTCCAGCGTTTCGATGTTCAGCGTGCGTGTGATGAGGGCGCGATTCAGAGCGCGAACGCGCTTGTTGATGGGTGTCTCATCGTCCGAGACATCCTCGACCCCTAGCTTGTCATAAAGGGACAAAAGCCTGTTCTGCACCGTGCGCAATGACATGCCCTGACGCTCGGCGATCATGCGGTCTTGCAAGCCAAGGCTCAGGTCTAGAAGCACTGCAAATTC